>DBMA01000004.1:0-30252 GCA_002298905.1 Mycoplasma sp. UBA710
AAATAAAAGACTATGTTCCGGATGCTTGGATTTCTGTAGCTCCTATTTCTAAAATATATGGTAGATTTGACTACTCTAAAATTGATTAACAAATTTATAAGCAAATCTTTTTTTATTATTAATATCATGAACTATATGATAATTATTTTTAATAAATCATTTATAGTTAATAGGATTTATTTCTAAAATTATTAATCCATTATGATTTAAATATTTATTTAATTTTTTTTCAATTTGGTAATAAAAATGCATTCCTTCTTCTTTGGCAAATAATGCTTTTTGAGGTTCATACTTTAAAACAGACTTTGTCATTGTTTTTTTATCTTTTTTTAATAAATAAGGTGGATTAGAAACAATAACATCAAATTTTTGATGAATATTGTGAAACATATTAGACTTAATTACTTCATTTTCTAAATTATTAATTTTTTGATTAATTAATGTTTGTTTAATTGCTATACTACTAATATCTGACTGAACAACTTTTAAAGATTGAAATTCTTTTTTTAAAGCAATACCAATGAATCCTGAACCACAACATAAATCTAAAATATTATTATATTTTTTATTTTCTTTAATCAATTTAATTGTAAGTAAAATTAATTCTTCTGTTTCATATCTAGGAATCAGTACTTTTTTATTTATTTTGATAATGACATTAGCCATTTCAATATATCCAATAATTTTTTGAATTGGATAATTTTTTCATAATTGATATTTTTCCTTAAAAGAAATTGACTCTTTTAAGTTATATCTTCTTTTTTCTAATAATAAATCTTGATATTTTTTCTTATTCATTATTTTATTATTTTATATAAGTCCTGCTTCTTTTATCTTTTCAGTTTGTTCTTCTGCTAATAATGCTTCTATAATGTTGTTTAATTTTCCGTCTATAACATTTTTTAAAGAACATGAATAACTTATTCTATGATCAGTTACACGATCTTGGGGATAATTATAAGTTCTTATTTTTTCACTTCTTGCTCCTGAACCGGCTAATTTTCTAAAAGAACTTTCTTGCTCTTTTATTTTCTTTATTTCCAAATCATACAATTTAATTTTTAACAATTTTAAAGCTAATTCACGATTGGCTATTTGACTTCTTCCTTCTTGTGAAGATGATACAATACCTGTTGGAATATGAGTAATTCTAACAGCTGAGTCTGTGGTATTAACAGATTGACCTCCTGCTCCTGAAGAACGAAAAGTATCAATTTTTAAATCTGTATCTTTTATTTCAATTTCAATATTATCATCTATTTCAGGAAGTACTGTTACTGTTGCTGTTGATGTATGAATTCTTCCTTGTGTTTCTGTTGTTGGAACTCTTTGTACTCTATGAACTCCTGATTCAAACTTTAATTTAGAATACACATTTTCTCCATGAATAGAAAAAGTTATTAATGAAAAACCACCACTGCTTGCTGGAGAAGAATCAATAATTTTTACTTTTCAATTATTACCTTCTGAATATTTGCAATAAATTTTATAAAGATCTCCTGCAAAAATATTTGCTTCATCACCACCTGCTGCTCCTCGAATTTCAATAATAACATCTTTATCATCATTTTCATCTTTAGGTAATAATAAAAGTTTTAAATCATGTTCTAATTTTTCTAATAGTTTTTCACTATTAATAATCTCTGTTTTTGCCATTAAAACAATTTCTTCATCTTTTTCATTTAAAAGTAGCTTTGAATCGGCTATATTTTGTTTTAAATTTAAATATTGTTCAAAAGATTCGACAATATCTTTAAAACTATTAGCTTCTTTTGTTAACTTTGTATATTGTTTAATATTAGATAAAACTTCATCTTTTTTAAGATCTTCTAATATTTCTTGATATTTTTTCTTAATTTCTCAAAGAGAATCTTCTAATGTCTTTTCCATGTAAAAATATTTTACTAAATTACCAATAATATTATATTAACTATAATATAATTTTATATACTAGTGAATTTAATAAGTTATTAATTAAGGAGAAATATGCCATATATTATTAAAAATGTAAAAGGAACTGAAATTCAAAAAGGTGTTTTAGTCAATGATAAAAAAGATAGTGATGATTTTGAATTAGCAAATAGTGAAGGTAAGGGAATTACATATGAAGAAATTATGAAGATAAAATCTTCATATTCTCACTTAAATTCTTTTAATAATTTAAATTATTTAAATGATAATGAAAGAGTTCATTTAATTAAAAAAATTGCTGAAGTTGATCAATTCTATCAAAATATATGAGAAAGAACATTGATTGAATTAATGTTCATTACAAATTATTATATGTCTCTAATTTCTAATTTAAATTCTTTTGAAAAAATTTACAAAAATGGATCTAAGTTTGAATATTGATTTTCAAATAGTGTTAGATACACAATGTTAGAAAAAATTAAAGAATTTTATATTAAAACTTCTAAAATATATGCAGAGTTTTCTCCTATTGATATTTATGAAAAAGATGTTGAATATAAAGCAAAAGAAATCATTTTGAAAATTGATAATTTTCATTTAAAAGATGTAAAAAATTTATTAGAAAGCAAATGAAATGAAACCTTTGCTGAATTTATAGAATGAAATCAAAAACAAGAAGAAAAAAGAAAAACAATGATTTTTGATTAATTTAGAATAAAAATTGATAACTATGTCCTTAAGAAATCACAAAGATAAAAGTATTCTCTTTGGTTTAGAAAATCAGAAAGAATTAGCTCAAAAAGTTGCAAATAATTTAAAAATTAAAGTAACAAATATAGACAAAACTATTTTTTCTGATGGAGAAATGTTAGTTAAATCTAGTGAAACTGTAAGAAATAAAAAAGTGTATGTTATTTGTAGTTTATTCTCTCATGATTCAATTATTGAATTGTTATTATTTATTGATTCATTAAAAAGAGCATCAGCAAGAAATATAGTTGTTATTTCAACATATATGAGTTATTCACGTCAAGATCGAAAAGCTTCACAAAGAGAACCGATTGGGGCTAAATTAATTGCTCGACTTTTAGAAACATCGGGTGTTAATAAATTAATAACTTTTGATTTGCACAACCCTTCTATTCAAGGTTTTTATGATATTCCTGTTGATGATTTAAGATGAATGTATCCTCTTACTCAATACTTATTAAAAGAAGAAAAAAAAGCAAAATTTACAATTGTTTCTCCCGATCATGGAGGGGCTGTAAGAGCGAGAAGACTAGCAGAATTAATAACAAAAGAAATTAAAATAGCAATTGTAGACAAAAGGAGAACAGGTCCTAATATTGCAGAAATTGTTGGTTTATTAGGAGATGTAAAAGATAAAAATTGCATTATTTATGATGATATTATTGATACAGGTGGAACAATTATTAAAGCTGCTAATTATCTAAAAGAAAAAGGAGCCAAAAAAATTTATATTGCAGCAACTCATGGATTATTTTCAAAAGGTTTTGATATTTTTGAAAATGCTGATTCAGTAGATTTAGTATGTGTTTCTGATTCTATTCCAAAAGTTAAAAATATTAAATCTAAAAAATTAAAAATAATTTCTTTAGAAAATATGATTTCTAAAGCAATTGATGTTGATTGAAATTCAGAATCTATGTCTAAATTATTTGAAACTAAAAAAATTAAATAATAATGAAAAAATGAGAAACAAAAATTTTTGATTATATTAACAACGAAAATATATACATTAAAATCAAAAAATATGTAAATTTGATTTTAAAAGAAAATGAAAAATATAATTTAACAGGATTTGATGAAGAAAAAATATGATTAGATGGAATTTATCAATCTATATTTTTGTTGAATAAATTCATTAATTGCAATAAAACAGATCAACATTTGTTAGATATAGGGGCCGGGGCTGGATTTCCTTCTTTACCTTTTTATCTTTTTCAAGAAGAAAAAATAAAATTAACAATATGTGAGCCAATTTTAAAAAGAGTCAAATTTCTGAATTTAGTAAAAGAAGAATTAAATTTGCAAAATTTAACTATTGTTAATAGTAGATTAGAAGATACAAATTGAGAAGAAAAATTCGATTTTATATGTGCTCGGGCAGTTACGGATTTAAGAAAATTAATAGAAATTTCTTCGAAATGCGGAAAAATAAATTCACAATATATTTTTTTAAAATCTAAAAATGTTTATCAAGAAATTAATGAAGCTAAGGGTATAATAAATAAGTTAAATATTAAAGAAATAAAAATAGAAACAATTGATTTAAATGATTCAAAGGAACACAATGTAATTATTTATAAAAAACAAAGTAAAACTCCTCCTAATTTTCCTAGAAAATGAAATGAAATAATAAAAAATAAGTTATAAAATATTTGATAATGAAGAATAAAGTTATATTTCATATAGATGTAGATTCTTTTTTTGTAGCAGCCGAAACATGATTAAGACCTGAGTTAAAAAATAAGGATATTGCAATTAGTAAAAATAGAGCAAAATCTGTTGTTTGTGCATTATCTTATTCTGCCAAAGAAAAAGGTGCAAAGGTACCTATGAAATTATATGAAGTCCAAAAATTTTGTCCCAATATTATAGTAATTGAACCCAACCATAAGTTATATGAAAGATTATCTAACAAGATATATATGATGTTAAAAAAATGCTATAGCATTAAAATTGAAATTGGTTCTATTGATGAGTGATATTTAGATGTTTCTCATTTAAAGTATAAATATCCTAACCCTAAAGATTTAGCCTTAGATATACAAAATAATATTTTTAAAAAATGAAATATCACTGTATCTATTGGTATTTCTTATAACAAATTTCTAGCTAAAATTTCTACTGATTTAAATAAACCTTCAGGAATAACTATTACTAAGAAAGAAGATATTCCTAAGAATATTTGACCACTATCTATTGATAAATATATTGGAATTGGTAAATCATTATCAACTAAATTAAAATCTATTGATATTTTAACAATAGAAGATTTAGCTAAAGTTAATGGCAATAAAAAAATATTATTAAAACAAATATTGAAAAATAAATTAGACCAATATATCAACAATGCAAATGGTAATAATTGTTTAGATAATATAGATTTTAATAAGAAATATTATTCTCAAACTTCAATAGGGCATCAAATTACATTTGAAAATGATTATTTAATAGATCTTGATTTAATATATAAAAATTTAAAAAAAGTTACTACACAAGTTTTTGATATTGCTACTCGAAGAAATTTAATTGCTCAAGGAATATCAATTATAATCAAATATACTGATAAAATTTCTTTTTCCACATCAATAACAATTAAAAATAATTCAAATAAATTTGATGATCTTTTTTCAATTGTGATTCAACTATTCAATAATCATTGAAATGATAAACCAATATTAATGCTAGGAGTTTCATTATTTAATTTAAGAAATATCTATACACATAAATATCAATCTTCACTATTTGATAACAATTTTGATAATAATTATCAAAATAAACAAAATAATCAAATTATTGAAATAATTAATGAGGTTAATTATAAAATTAAAAAAGATAATTTATTACTTTTAAAAGATTTTAAAAATGGAGCCAAAAATGAATAAAAAAACTGTAATTCTTATTATTTCTGATACACATGGAAATAATGAAATAATTAAGTATTTAGTTGATAATATAGAACATGATTATTCGGTTATAGCGGGTGATTTTGAAACTAATGATTCTTTTATTTCAAATCATATTAATTATATTGTTAGAGGCAATAATGATTGAGATTCTTCATTCCCTGATGATTTAAATTTTGAAATAGAAGGAATTAAATTTCATTTAGAACATGGTCATTTAACAGGAAATTATTTTCAATTAGATAATTACCAATATATGCACAAAAAATTATTAAAAAATAAATGTGATATTTTTATTCATGGACATACACATATTCCTAAAATTTTTGAATATGAGGAGGGAATTGTAATTAATCCTGGGTCGACAACTTATCCAAGAGGAGGTTCTAATTGTTCATATGCTATAATAACAATTAATAAAGATAAAAATGTTGAATGTAATATCTATGATATTAAAAAATAATTTAAAGGAAGTATAATGTTTGATTTTATTGGTTCTAGAATGCAAAAAGCAATTGCCAAAGCAAATAAAAAAACACAATTAAAAGAAGAGGATATTTTAGAAATTACAAGAGATATTAGATTAGCTTTATTGGAAGCTGATGTTAATTTAATTATTGTTAAAAATTTTATTAAATCTATTAAAGAAAAAATTATTGGCCAAGAATTAATGAAACAATTAAATCCAGGTCAACAAGTAGTAAAAATTGTGCATGAAGAATTAGTCAATATTCTTGGCAATAAACCAAAAGAAATAAATATCAATAAAAAACCTTTTACTATCATGATGACAGGATTACAAGGTGGAGGAAAAACTACAACTGTTGCTAAATTAGCTGCTTATTATAGAAAAAAATATAAATTAGAAAAAATTTTAGTAGTAGCAGCTGATATTTATCGTCCTGCTGCTATTGATCAATTAATTACACTTGCAAAACAAATTAATGTTGATTATTTTGCAATTAAAGATGAACAAGATGTTGATTTAATTGTAAAAAGAGCAATTGATAAAGCTCATCATGAAAAATATGAATTAGTAATTATAGATACAGCAGGAAGATTGTCAATAGATGAAAAACTAATGGATGAATTAAAAAGAGTCAAAAATATTGCAAAACCTAATGAAATATTTTTTGTTGCTGATGCTTTATCTGGACAAGATATTATCAATGTTGCCAAAACATTTAATGATACTATATCAATAACAGGGTCAATTATCACAAAATTAGATTCTAATGCTCGTGGTGGTGGTGCTTTATCAATTTGTTATTTATTGAAAATACCAATTGTTTTTATAGGTACAGGAGAAAAAGTATCAAATCTAGATTTATTTTATCCTGATAGAATGGCAGATAGAATCTTAGGTATGGGAGATGTTTTATCATTAATTGAAAAAGCTGAAGAAGTTATAGATGAAAAAAAATCAAAAAAAATGCTGCACAAAATGATTCAAGGAAAATTTAATTTAGATGATCTTTTAGATAATTTAAGACAAGTAAAAAAATTAGGTTCAATTAGAAAAATATTAAAATTTTTACCAGGTAATCTACAAATAAATGAAGATAAAGCAGAACAAGCTGATGAAAAATTAAAATTATATGAAATACTAATTTCATCTATGACTCTTGAAGAAAGAAAAGATCCTAAATTATTAAAAAATACTTCAAGAAAAAATAGAATTATTAAAGGTAGTGGTCGTAGCTTAAAAGAATATAATCAATTAGTAAATGAATTTGAAATGATGCAAAAAAGATTAAAAGAGTTTTCAAATAAAACTAAAAATGGTAAATTTGATCCTTCAATGTTTGGGATAGAATAAATTTAATTAATTCTAAAATATTTATCTATATTTAATTTTATGTTATTTAGCATAAATAAAAAAGTAAAGTAGAGCTTATCTACCTTACTTTTTTTATAATAAATATTACAAAGAATTTGTAATATTAAAAGAATAAATTTTGCTAAAAAAAATATTCCCATATAATCAACGAAAATGAAAATCTACCATTTGATTAGATAAAATATCTACATAGAATTCTATTGATCCAGATGAAGATGAAACTCTAGTAATTACATCGTTAATAACTTTCATAATAAATTTATCACCTATAATGGGTTTTGATTTATTGTCAAATTCTACATAATCATAATAATCTTCTGAATATAATTTAGGAAAAAAATCATCAGCACTAATAAAATTTTCATCATAATTAGAATCACTAATTACAGGCAAGTTATTTATATCACTAACATTAGAACAAGAAACAGATGCAATTACAACTATTATAAATGAATAAAACACAACTAACAAATTTATAATTCTTTTTTTAATAATAAACATTTTTATTTTTATCGATTAATCATTTTTTAAACTCAGAAAATGTGAAATTATACTTTTTTGATTCATTCATAAGTTCTAAAGATATAGGAATTCATTCTCAATTAGGAGAATAAGAAAAAGAGTTTTCTAATCAAATTTTTATTATACCTTCATTATTTTTAAAATATGGTTTTTCAAAATATTCTTCTCAAGCAATATCAAAATCTAAATTATTAATTTTTAATTTTACTAAAGGGAAAAACATTCCTGAAAATTCAAATGGTGGTAAATAACCAGGATTTGAATTTAATCCAAATCCTTTAACAATCATCTTTTTATTTAAATCATAATAAGTATTTTGCATAATTTTTACCAATAATTCAGTATCTCCAATATTTTCTAAATAAGAGGAAAAAGATGATGTTGATAAAGAAGATATTGGTAAATTATCCAATGAAATAAGTTGAATAACATTAGAATTAAACATTTCATTCAAAGTAGTTTCTATTTTTAAAATATTATTGTTTCAAAAACCTTGTTTAATTTTACAAGGACTAAATTTAATGTCACTAAATATGGATGTAATATTTTCTGAATTGATGTTTATTCCATTTTGAAACCTAAATATTAAAGATTTTTTGTTATGAATATAAAAATCTTGTTTATAATTATTGTAATAAGGATTTAAAGCTATACCAATAACTCTAGAAAATTCATTATTTTTCAAAGTTATTTGTATAGTTTTTATTTTATTAATATCTACTAATGAGTCTGAAATATTTAAAGAATTAATATCTAATTGATAACTAGAATTAACAATATTAAAATTTGGTTTTATTATTGTTTTTTCAATATCATCATTAAACTTAAATGATATTTCATTTATATTATTACTATTAAACAAAAATTTAAAAGCAAATAAATTAGTTCTATTATCTCATATTAATTTAATGTTACAGGTGTTAAAAATACTTTGATTTCACAAATCTATATTATTTGTTATATTATTATTTTTATGATCAAAATAATAAGATTTAATTTGATACTGTTTTTGAATTTCATAAATATCAAAATTTTCATCTTCTATTGATTTATTTAAATTATTTTTTAATATACTATTTTTATTATTTGATGATAGACAAAAATTTTTTTGAAACATAATCTCCTTTTAGTTTAAACCCAAATAAATTGCTATTATATTAATATGTCTTTATGTCATATATTTTTTCTCCTTCCGTATCAATATGTAAAAAATAATTCGAAAAGATAAAATTATTTAAAAAAATTTTAAAAGCAATAAAGATACACCATTTTTCCACATTTTTTAATGTGGAAAATATATTAAAAATTTCAACAAAGTATTAAAATTATTATTTAAGATATGTCCAAGATAATATTAATTACAGGTCCTTCAGGAGTAGGGAAGGGCACAATTGAAAAAGAACTTTTTAAAGATAAAAGTTTAAATTTGTCTTTTTCAATTTCAATGACAACTAGAAAAAAAAGAGACAACGAAATTGAAGGTATTCATTATTACTTTGTTGACAAAAAAACATTTTTTGATTTGATTGATCAAAATGCTTTTTTAGAATATAGCAATCATTTTGATAATTGATATGGAACATTAATATCTGAAGTTGAGAATAAACTAAGTCAAAATAAAAATGTTTTAATTGAAGTGGAAACAAATGGAGCAATTAATATCATAAATAGATTAAAAAAAGAGAAAAAAGAAGATCAACTAATTTCTATATTTATAATTCCACCATCATTAGAAGAATTAGAAAAGAGAATTAGAGAAAGAAATTCTGATTCAGAAGAGCAAATTAGCAAAAGATTAGAAAGAGCTAAGACAGAATTAGAATATAAATTATATTTCAAACATATAATTAAAAATGATAATATTAATATAGCAATAAATGAAATTAAAAGATTAATAGAAAAAAATTAAAAAGAGGAAAAAAATGAAGTATGTCATTGAAACCAATATTGGAGTTGTAAGAGATGAAAATCAAGACAAGGCAAATGTCTTTGAAAATGATTATGTTCTTGTAGCTGTTTTATGTGATGGAATGGGAGGTCATTTTGGTGGATCCCTTGCTTCTTCAATAACTATTGAAACATTTAAAAATAGAATGAATTATTTGAAATCAAATAATGACAACATTTATGAATGATTTAAAGAAACAATAAAGCAAGCTAAGCAAAATATGATCAATGAAGCTGGTGAAGATGAAAACAAAAAAGATATGGGAACCACTGTTACTTCTGCTATTGTTTTCAAAGAAACTAAAAAAATTGTAATCTTTAATATAGGTGATTCTAGAACATATATTTTTGATGGTCAACTTCATCAAATTACAATTGATCATAATTTAATGAACTATTATATTAAAAATGAAGGAATATCAGAATTTGAAGCAACTAAGATGCCTGGTGCAGCTGCTCTTACTTCAGCACTAGGGCCATCTAAAAAAACAAATATTGAAGCATTTAATATTGATGATAATACTTCTCCTAATAAAAGGGTTTTGATTTTAACATCAGATGGAATTCATGATTATATAGATAAACCTAAGTTTGAAATTATTATGTCACAAAAAGATACTATTGAAGAAAAAGCTAATATTTTAATTTCTGAAGCTATTAAAGGACATTCTTCAGATAATTTAACAATTGTAATTGTGGAGGTAGAATAATTATGTCAAATTCAAATATTAATCTTCCTGAAAAATATGTTATAAAAAAAGAAATAGGTTCAGGTGGTATGGCAAGAGTTTTTCTTGCAGAGGATAAAGAATTAGGTAAATATGTTGCTGTTAAGGTATTAAATTTAGATTCAACAAGCCCAACTTCAAATCAGCAAAGATTTAAAGAAGAAATGAGATTAGTGCAATATATCAAATCACCATACATTGTAAGATTTTATGAAGGTAAGTATGATAAAAATATTAAGTACTTAGCAATGGAATATGTTCAAGGAAAAATGTTAAAAGAAATTATTGAAACTCAAGGTAGATTACAACCAGATCGTGCCGTTGATTATGCTATTCAAATTGCTAAAGGATTTGCTGAGATTCATGCTCAAAACATTGTACATCGTGATTTAAAAACATCAAATGTAATGATTACTAATACAGGACAAGTAAAAATTATAGATTTTGGAATTGCTATTGGTTCAGATACCACAAGATTTACACAAACTGGAAAAGTTATTGGTTCTGTTCACTATTTAGCTCCAGAATTAATAGATAAACAAGAAGCTTCTCCTCAATCAGATATTTATGCTCTAGGAATAATTTTATATGAAATGCTAATAGGTCATCCACCACATAGAGGAAAAACACCTTTAGAAACAGCTTTAAAACATAGAACCGATACTATTACACAAGTAAATAAAATATATCCTAATATTCCTCAAGCTTTAGCTAATGTTGTAACAAAAGCAACTGCAAAAAATAAAAACTTGCGTTATCAATCTATGAGACAATTAGAAGCTGATCTATCAGATTGTTTATCACAAAGAAGAGCAACTGAAAAACCAATAATACTAGATGAAAAAGATAATAGCTCAAGAAGATTTAGTCTATTTAGCAGAAGAAAGTAAAAATAATTAATGTGTGCCAATAAAAAAGAATATGAAATAAATATTGTTCAACTACCAAATAAAATATTAAGAGAAAAATCACAAGATGTTATTTTGCCTTTATGTGATGAAGATATTTTATTAGCAGAAAAAATGATTTATCATGTTGAAGATAGTATTAAACCTAAATCAAAATTTAGGCCAGCAGTAGGAGTAGCTGCTATTCAATATGGAATTCCTAAAAAAATGTTTTATGTTTACATTGAAGATGAAAACCATAATGTTTTATTTAGAGATTTATTAATAAATCCTAAAATTATTTCTAAATCTGAAAATCTTGTAGCATTAAAACAAGGTGAAGGATGTTTGAGTGTAAAAGAATCTGAACCTAATCAAGAAGGATATATTAAAAGAAGTTATCGTATTATTGTTGAAGGTTACTCTTATTTTGCAAAAAAAATTGTAAGACATGATAAATCTAATTATGTAGCCATTGTTTTACAACATGAATTAGATCATTTAGAAGGAAAATTATTTATTGATCATGTAGATAAAAAACATCCTTGAAAAAAAACTGATAACTTATTTATTATTTAATTAATTCATTTTTTATATTGAGTTTCCAATCTTTTAATTAATTTATCTGCAGGGAAGGGCAAAGAATCTTGTGAATACAATCATAAAATAGTAATATAATTTACTAAAATTTTATGATAATTTAATAGTTTTAAATCATAATCTTGATACAGATTTAAAAATAATTTTTCTTGT
Source organism: Mycoplasma sp. UBA710 (assembly GCA_002298905.1). Lineage (GTDB taxonomy): Bacteria > Bacillota_I > Bacilli_A > Mycoplasmatales > Metamycoplasmataceae > UBA710. The sequence continues at coordinate 12,242 of DBMA01000004.1, forward strand.
TCATCATTAAATTCATATGCTTCAATAATATATGCTAGTTCATAATGAATATCGCCCATATGAGAATATTCTCAATCAATAATAAACAATTTTCCATCTTCATTTCTTTTAATAATATTTGTATGATATAAATCTCCATGAATAGGTTTTGAAGTATCAATCACTTTCAAAATATTATTAATTTTTTTATATAACTTATCAATTATTGGAATCTTAATATTTTTATCTTTTAGTATATTACGATAAACTGTTATTCTTCTTCTAACATTACTTTTAGTAAATTTTGTATCAGAATTATGCAATGTTTTTAAAATGGCAACTAATGATTCTAAATCTTCTTTTGTAGGATTATCTAAGCTGCGTCCTTCAATTCATTCTCAACTAGAAAATTTACTATTATTCTCATAAAGTTGGGGAACAAAATCAAATTTAGCTAATTCTTGATAATCTGTTTTATGATTAAATTCATTTTTTATTTTTTCTTGAAAAAAGGTGTTACCATCTTTATAAGAAATATTTGTAAAACCAATAGGAATTTTTTTCTTCATTAAAAATATTTTAATAGTTTTGGATAAATATTATTTAAATTATTTATTTAGTATTATAATTTTTGCTTATAATAATAAATTTAAAAAGAAAAAAAGAAAGAAGATAAAAAATGAAAGATTATAAAGCAAATTTTAGAAATGGTATAGATTATGCAACTCATAAGCTAGATTCTTCTTGATTCAAGATGATTTTACTAGGAGCTTTAGGTTCAATTTATGTAGGTATAGCATATATGATATTCATTGTTATTATCGGGTCATGACCTGATGCTGTACAAAAATGACAATTTGATCAAACAACAGGAAATACAATAAGTGCATTTCATATCAATATTTCTGGGGCTGCTTTATTTGTAGCTGCAGCACTATTCCCAGTAGGTATTATTTTAATTGTCTTTTTAGGGGGTTCTTTATTTACTTCTGATAATTTAACAATGCTTGCTTGAATTACAAAGCAAAAACATCAAAATGGAGAAGATATTAAATTCAAAAGAATATTTATCAAATGAATATATACATTAATTGGTAATATTCTTGGAGCTCTAGTGGTTGGTGCTATATGCCGTGCATCTAATTTTTTTAGTAATGAAAATTATCAATTAATTCTAGGATATTTTATTGGTAAAAAAATATCTATGATGTGATATTTTACAATAGCTTCAGGATTTCTATGTAATATTCTTGTTGCTGGATCTGTATGAGCTTCATTAGCTGCTAGTCATTCAACAGCAAAATTCTTGTTAATTTATTTCCCAATTTGAATGTTTGCTATTTCAGGATTCCAACACGTTGTAGCAAATGGGATTTTATTCTCAATGGGTCTATTTTATATGATTGAACCTGGAGAAAAAGAAAATATTTTAATGAGTATAAATTATGCTATTAATCATGATTTATTTAGTACAATCAAGTCACAAACAGAATTAACTAACTTTATGAATTCAAGTTCATGAGTAAACATGGGGTCAGCATTATTTAGATGTGTTGTAACTAACATGTTGCCTGCTGCTTTAGGTAATTGATTATCAGGATCACTATTTTTACCATATACTTATTATTATTTATCTGGATATCATAAAGAAATGAAAAAAGGTAAAATACATAACCAAGTATAAAAAGATTATTGAAAAACAAAAAAACTAAAAATTATTTTCTTGGAAAAATTATGTCAGATTTATTAATTAGAATTTGATCAAATTTTTCCATTTTTTTTACCTCTTCAAAAGATAAAGAAGAAATATTTAAAATGTTTTGGATTTTTTTTGAATAATTAGGCATAACAGGTTCTAACATAGCAGCTATTGCATAAATTCCATTTAATAGAATATTTAGAATTATTTCTAAACGAGATAAATCATTTGTTAATTTTCATGGAGTTGTTAAATCAATATATTTATTTAAATCTCTTGCCAATTCAATCATTGCATCAAAAGCTAAATTAATATTATATTGATCAAAATATTTGATGTATAAATCAAAATGATTATTAATACTTGCAATAATAAATAAATCTTGCTCATCATTAGTTTGCTTAAATTTAATACTTTGAGAAAAATTTTTGTGAACCATTGTAATAGTTCTAGATATTAAATTCCCAATAGTATTTACTAAATCAGCATTATATGCTTGTAAAATAAATTTTTTATCAAATACATTATCATTCTCAATACTCATCTTTGCAGCAAAATAATATTTAATAATTTCAGGATCAAAATCTTTTAATAAATCTAGAGGATTAATCACATTTCCTTTTGATTTTGACATTTTTCCTTCTGAAGTAATAATTCAACCATGAGCCAATATTTTAGAAGGAATTCTTAAATTTAAAGAATGTAAAAAAATTGGCCAATAAATACAATGAAATCTTGTTATTTCTTTCCCCACAACATGAATTATTTCATTACCTTCTTTTCAATACTTAATATAATTTGTATCATTTTGAGCATATCCTAAAGCTGAAATATAATTAAACAATGCATCTAATCATACATAAACAATATGTTTTGGGTCCGAAGGAACTGGGATACCTCAAGAAAATGAAATTCTTGTAATTGATAAATCATTTAAATCATGTTCCAGAAAATTATTTTTTAATTCTTTGGTTATTTTTTGTCCTACTATAAAATTGGGATTATTATCAAAAAAATCACTAATTCATTTAGTAAAATTTTTCATTTTAAAAAAATATGATTCTTCTTCAATAACTTCTAATTGATGATTACTTATTGGATGATAAAAATTATTATCTTTCTTTATTGCTTGAGTTTCTGGAATAAATTCTTCATCTTCTATAGAATATAATCCCTTATAAAGACTTTTATAAATTAATTTTTTTTCTAACATGTCATTAAAAATTTTAATAATACATTCACGATGTTCTAAATTTGTAGTTCTAGAAAAAAAATCATAATCTATTTGATATAACTTTCATAAATCAATAAATTTATTTGTTTGCATATCAACATAATCTTTATTTTCCATATTTAATTCTTTAGCTTTTTTTTCTATTTTTTGACCATGCTCATCGCTACCTGTTAAAAATTTGACATCATAATTTCTTTTTATTTTATAATTTTTTATTACTCAAGCAAGATTGGTAGAAAACAAATGGCCAATGTGTAATGAACCTGATGGATAGTATATTGGAGTTGTAATATAAAAAGTTTTTTTATTTTTATTCATAATTTATATATAAAACAATTATAATATTTCCCTTGCTAGTTCTACAATCTTTTGAATAACTTCTTCTAATGTTAAATAAGAAGTATCAATAACAATTGCTTCTGGAACTTTAATTAAAGGAGTAACATCTCTTTCGCTGTCTCGTTTATCTCTTTCAATGATATTTTTCAAAACATCTTGTTCATTAACATTCATTCCTTTAGCAAATAATTGTTCTACTCTTCTTTTTGTTCTAATTTCATTATTTGCTTCTAAAAATATTTTTAATTCTGCATTTTTCAAAACAACTGAACCTATATCTCTACCTTCCATAACTACTCCAGGATTATTTTTAGCAATTAATTGTTGTTTTTGAACACAAAATTCTCTTACTTTAGGAAGTTTAGCAACTTTTGAGGCAACTAAAGATATTTGATCGCTTCATAATTTACTAGTAATATCAATATTATTTAATTCTATTTTTTCATTAGGTAAAAGATTTAAATTTATTTCTTTTAATGATTTTGCAATTTTTTGTTCATCATCTAAATCAATATCATTATTCATGCAATAATATCCTATTGCTCGATACATTAAACCAGTATTAATAAAAACTAAATCTAATTTTTTAGCTATTTCTTTAGCAACAGTACTCTTACCAACTCCTGAAGGACCATCAATTGCAATGTTAATTTTTTTCATATTATTTTTCCTTATTTTCTAAAATATTAATTTGATTTATTTTTAAATCTGTAGTTTCTTGATTTGAAAAACTTTCTAAATTATTTTCATCAGTAATAAATTCTCGAAAATTTAATTTAATAATCGAATCGTTATGATGTGAATTAAAATCTAAAATTTTTGATTCAAAACCCATTTCATTTTTTTCAATTGCATTAATAATTTTATTAATCTCTTTTTGATCAATTATATTTTCACTTTTATAATATTCATTAACAAGCAATTTTTTTTTATAACCAGATTTAATAAAACTTTCTTTATAGTCAAATTCAATCATTGAAAACATTTTTTTTAATTCCAAATTAGAATTAATAATAGAAAAATCCAAATTCTCATTTGAGTCTATTTCAAGTCGATATTCTTTTCATTTATTAACTCTTGAATTTTTCATAAATCTTATTTGTTATCATTTACTTTCTTTATTCAGTCTTTTGCTTCGTGATCTTTAATATCACTTAAAATATCAGCAACTTTTTCACGTTCTTTTTTACTTAATTTGGGCACATAAATTCTTACATGTAATTTTAAATCACCATATTTTTTGGTACCAACAATATTAAATCCTTTACCTTTTAAAGTTAAAATATCCCCTGAAACAATATCGCTAGATAAATTAATGAATTCATTACCATAAGGTGTAGGAACTTCTACTTTAGCTGAATTCATAATATCAAGAAATGAAACTAAAAAATCAACATGAATATTATTTTGTTCTCGTACATAATATTTATGAGGTTCAATTAGAATATAAATTAACAAATCTCCTGATGGTCCTCCATTAATTCCAGGACCTCCAAAACCTTGCACCACAATTTCTTGACCATTTTTAATTCCGGCTGGAATTTTAATTTTAGTCATAATATTTTTAGAAACATATTTTTGTCCTTTACATGTAGAACATTTATGTTTAATAATTTTTCCTAATCCTTCACATTTAGAACAAATTGAAAGGGAATTAACAACTCCAAAGGGGGTTCTTCTATGAATATTTACTTGACCTCTTCCATGACATTGATCACAAACGATTTCGCTATCTTTATCTTCTGCACCACTACCATGACAATGAGGACAAATCTCATATTTAGTTAATTTTTGTTCAATTGTTTTTCCTAAAACAGATTCAATAAATGTGATTTTTAATTTTGATTGAATTGATTGCCCTTTTCGTGGTCTATTATTAAAAGCTTGGGAGTTTGATCTTTCATGAGAACCACCAAAAAAAGAACTAAAAATATCTCCTAAATCTACACCACCAAAACCACTAGCAAATCCTTCAAAAGGATTTCCTGAACCAAATCCTCCCATATTAGGATCTAAACCATTATGACCAAATTGGTCATATCTTGCTCTTTTATCGCTATCAGATAATACTTCATAAGCTTCATTAATTTCTTTGAATTTTTCTTCGGCATCATTAGATTTATTAATATCAGGATGATATTTTTTAGCTAAAGAACGATATGATTTCTTTATTTCATCAACAGTTGCATTTTTATTTAGACCTAAAACTTCGTAATAATCTCTTTTGTTACTCATATGCTTATTATTTTAGCATAAAATAATTTTATTAGCACACTAAGAGTATGATTGATAAAAAAATAAAAAAATATCTTATAATATATGTGAAAGAATACAAAATATTTATGCAATTATCTGATTTAAAAAACTATATAGATGATGTTAAAGATTTTCCAACTCCGGGAGTATATTTTAAAGATATTTCTCCTCTATTAGCTAATGGGGAAGCTTTAAATTTTGTTGTTAATAAAATGATTGAATATTCTAAAGATGCAGATGTAATTGTAGGCCCTGATGCTAGAGGATTTTTATTTGGAACTCCTGTTGCTGCAATTTTAAAAAAACCTTTTGTGATGGTGAGAAAAGAAAAAAAATTACCTGGTAAAGTAATTAGAAAGGAATATTCATATGAATATTCTAAAAATGTTTTAGAAATGCAACAAAATAGAATTTTTCCTGGGCAAAAAGTAGTTATAATAGACGATGTTTTAGCCACTGGCGGTACTACAAAAGCAATAATTGATTTAGTAAGATCTCAGGGCGCAATAGTAACTAAAGTTATATTTTTGCTTGAATTAGTAGAATTAAAAGGTTTAAATAAATATAATGGAATAGAAGTAATATCTTTAATTAAAATGTAACTAATCTCATGTAATATTAGTTAGGTTTAATATTTTTTGCCTAAAAATTGCTAAAACTTTTTGAATATTCGGCTCTTTATTTTTTAACAATAAATTATTTTTTCTTGCATATTTAACCAATTCACCATATTTATCATTTTGAGATTCATGATATTCAAATCCTATTTCCAAAAATTTATCTGGATTTGATATATGTAGAATATCACTAATTTGATAATAAAATTCTTGGTCATTAATTACATCTTGTTTAATTAAAGAGCAAGCTACTAATTTTAAAGCTAATGTTTGGTCATTTAATTTTGGCATTAAAATACCTGGAGTATCCAATAATTGAATATCATCTGCAGCTATTCATTGCAAAGAACGAGTAGTTCCTGCAAAATTAGCAACTTTAGTTTTTTTGCTATTAGATAATAAATTAATCAAAGTTGATTTACCTACATTTGGCACACCAATTACAAAACATCTTAATCTTGGTTTTAATAATCCTTTATTTTTATCTTTTTCTCTCTTAACAATCAATATTTGATTTAATGCTTTAATAATTTTTGACCTAGAATTATTTTTTTTTAAATTAACGATTACTTTTTTATCTTGTGGATTATTAAATTTACCTATGATCTGATTTAATCTTGTTAAATTAGCATAATCACTTTTAGAAAAAACAAATAATCTAGGTTTATTGGGACATATTATATCTAATTCTTCATTATATGAACTTATTGGTACTCGAGCATCAATTAATACAATAAAGCAATCTACAATATTTTGCTTTTCTTTTATTTCTCTCAAAGCCTTAGCCATATGACCAGGAAACCAATTAATTGTATTCATAAAACAATTTTATTTCATTTTATTGATTTTATATTATGATTATTATATAATTAAAGCAAATTGCGAGTGTAGTTTAATGGCAGAACTTCAGCCTTCCAAGCTGACTATGAGGGTTCGATTCCCTTCACTCGCTCCAAATCATAAAATATGACCTATAAAACTCTTGATATAATTAAGAGTTTTTTATTTTTGTTTATGACCTATAATATTATCTTCATTAGAATTTTGTTTTTTATTTTTAATCATTTGCTTAATTTCTATTTTTTTAACTAATATTGAAATAGGGATGATTAAAAGGAAAAAAGGAATAATTATCAATGAACGAATTCATGGTTCTAATTGATCTGTTACAAATATTGCTATAAAACAAATTGTTATTGGTAAAGAAAATATAAAAATAGATCATTTTAATATCTTTAAATAAACACATAACAATGTTATTAAAAAAGAAAAAACAATAAAAGCTATTCCAATTAACAATTTAATTCATCAACTATATTCAATATGATAAGCCGATGCAAACGGGAAATCATTGGAAAAAAATATTCATATTAACAAGCAAGGAATAGCAATTACAAAAAAAGTAAAAAGTGGTGTTTTAAATGATTCTAATCAAGAATTAATCATTTTATTGCTATTTTTACTTTTATTATTTTTTTTCATTTCTTAATTTTATTAAATAATCAATTAGTTCAATTTTTTTTATTTTTATAATATCTTTTTGACCATAAAATCTTAATGATATTTCTTGAGAAGCTATTTCTTCATCACCAATAACAATTTGAATTTTTGTTTTTTTAATCTGAGCTTCACGAATTTTTTTGCTAATTCTTTCATTACGATCATCAACTTCTACATAAAAGTGATTATTTTTTAATTGAATATAAATTTCATCAGCAAATTCTTTATGTGCTTCAGTTACGGGAATAATAATAATTTGTTTAGGTGCTAATCAAAATGGTAAATTTCCTTTTGTTTGTTCCAACAATATTGATAAAAATCTTTCATAAGTTCCAATTAATCCTCTATGGATCATGATTGGATTTTCAATTTCATTTTGAGAATTGTAAAATTCTAATTGAAATTTTTTAGGCAATAAAAAATCTAATTGTAATGTAGACATAGTAATTTCATGACCTAAAACAGTTTTAATTTGAATATCTATTTTAGGTCCATAAAATGCTGCTTCGCCTATCTTCTCAACATATTTTATTTTTAATTTTTTTAAAACTTCTCTTAGATCTTCTTCGGCTTTTGATCACATGTTTTCATCATCATAAAATTTTTCTTTATTATTAGGATCTCTTAATGAAAGTGATACATAATAAACTTGAATATTAAACATCTCTAGTGCTTCACTAATCATTTTATAACAATGTTCAAATTCAGAGATAATTTGATCTTTTCTAACAAACAAGTGACCTTCAGTTAAAAGCATTGAACGAACTCTTTCTAATCCTGTTAAAGCCCCTGATTTTTCATATCTAAATAAAGGTGATTGTTCACTTAATCTAATTGGAAGTTCACGATATGATCTTCTTTTTGATTTATAAATTAAAACATGATGTGGACATGTCATTGGTCTTAAAACTAAATTTTCATTATCGCAAACAATTGGTTTAAACATATCTTCTTGATAATGTTGTCAATGTCCAGAAATTTCATATAATTGTTTCTCTCCAACAATAGGAGTTGCAACTTCTGTAAAATTATATTTATAATCTAAATTCAAAATTTCCTTCATGATTCTATTTCTAATTTTCATACCATCTTCTAATCAAATAGGAAAACCTTGACCTGAAAGTTGATCAAACATAAATAGTTCCATTTCTTTTCCTAGTTTACGATGATCGCGTTCTTTTCTCTCTTGTAATAAAAATAAATAATTATTTAAATCCTCTTTTGTTTCTCAAGCTGTGGCATATATTCTAGTTAGTTGTTCATTATTTGAATCTCCTCTTCAATATGAACCAGCTAGTGATAAAACTTTAAAATGTTGAATTTTGCTAATTTTATCAACATGACCTCCAGCACATAAATCAATAAATAATTCCTTATTTTTATTAGGATCATAAATAGAATAAAAAGTAATATTTTTATTTTGATTTTTAAACTCATCAATTAATTCTTGTTTATAAGGTTGTTTAGATTCATCATAAATATAATCACTAGGCATCTTGTGCATGACATAATTATTATTGACTATTTTATGCATTTGTTTTTCTATTTTTATCAAATCAGATTCTAGTAATGGTTGTGAAAATTTAAAATCATAATAAAAACCTTCTGCAGTAGGTGGCCCAAATCCTAATTTAGTATCAGGTCATAATTGCAAAACTGCTAATGCCATTACATGAGAGGCTGAATGATTTAATTCTTTATTAAATTTCATAATATATATTAAATATCCTTATTTTTTTGCATTTTTATACTATCTATGCTATTCCTAAATCTTTAAAAGATTTTGTTACTAATTTATTAATAATAATATTACCTAACGCAATTGATATTTCTATATCAAATGATTCTTGCTGAATAGTATTTTCAATTTTAGTTAAATCATATGTTTCAAAATATGCCATATTAATATTAATTTTTAATTCTGGCATTAACTCTGAAAAAAGCATATTCGTCGTTACATTGTATAAATTAACTTTTTCAAAAATTTCTGTTCAACTTCTTTCTCTAATTTTTTGTTTTAATAAGTTTTTATTAATAATTTTAGATTTTATTAAAACATTATCTTTAGTAATAGTCATAGAATTCAAAATATTTTGATAATAATTCTCTTCTGATTCAAAATATTTAGCTACATAAATTTCTAAAGGTTCAATATTAGTATAAATTGTTCCTTGTATTGCATCACCTAAAAAAATATTTAATTTTAATGATTTTAATTGTGATGTATTTGATAAAGAATCTAATTGAACTTCTACTCCACCATTTGATTGATTATTGATTGAAGATAATATTTTGTTAGCTATTTGATTTATATTAAATTTTTCATTTTCATATGTGTATTCTGTTGTTGGTAAATCATTTTTCTTTAAAATAAATTTAAAATTAGTAAAAGGTTGATCATGAGAATTTTTTATTAATTGAGCATTATATTTTTCATATAATTTGTAAACAAATTCAAAAGGAATGGAATATTTATTATTAGTAAAAGAAACATTGTTTTTCATAAAATAATCAGATAAAGAAAGTGGATTATTACTTGATGCATCCAAGTCAAAAATATCTTCTAATCCTAAATTATTTTCATATAGATAATTGACAAAGGCATTCATTTCTTTTTCTTCAATACTTTTAATGAAATCATTTTCTTGAGCTAAACCTTCAATTAAAACTGATTTTGTAAAAGCTAAGGGTGTGTCAGGATAAGAAGTAAAATAGATTCTATAAGTAGGAGTTGTTGAATCAAATTCATAATTAAATGCACTTAAATTTTTTGAATCTTCATCATCAAATAATTTGAATTCCATTTTTATTCCATCTGCTGCTAATTTAGAATCAATTGAATAATTAGTTTTTAAAGAAATATATCCTGCTTTATATGCATCTCTTACAGACATAAGAGAAGTAGCTTTAGTAAATGTAGACTCATTATGTGATTCATTAATAGGTGGATTATATTCAAAATATTGATTCAAATTATTGATTCAATCTGTATTTTTTTGAATAAAATTATTTAATTTTGATTCAGGATCATCTACTCCTTGTTCTATATCAAATGTGCCTAAATAAAGAATTTTAGATGCTGAGGAATAACTAGAAAAACCATCATTATAAATAATGTTATAGTTAATTTTTAACAATGATGGGTTGTATGCATCTGGAGAAACTGAAGATATATTTAATCAACAATTTTTTTCTCTTAATTTTTTTAAAAAATCAGTATTTAAATCAAAATCTTCTACTTTAATATTTTTAGCATATAATCCGATTTCTCCTATTAATCCAATTTCTTTTTTTAATTGAAAATAATTTAAAGGATTTTCAGTAATATCTGAAATATATTGTTCTAACATTGACTGTTCTAAGGAAATTTTAAAACCATATAAATTAGAATCATTATATTCAAATATTGTTTCATAATAATTACTTCCAGAACCATAAAATAATTTTATTCCTACAACAGGAGAAGAAGAATCACCATATGAAGGTTTAACATAAGCTAAAGAGTAATGAATTTTATTTTGTCTCATTTGATAATTTATTGACGAACTTAAAACTAATTGAAATAAATTATTGTCATTAGCTTCTTGGATAGTAATTAAAGACCTTTCATTAGAACTTAATTCTTGTCCTTCAATACCAATTGTGCCATTACCATATATTTTTAAAGATCCAGAAAGATTATATCTATTGTTATATAAATAATTATCAACATAATAATCAATTCTTGATTTATTACCTTCTAATGTTTCGGTTGAATGATTCAAAGTTAAATAGTGTTTTTTTTGTGATTCCATAATAAGTGGAACTGCAATAGCAGAACCAAAAGAAACAGCAAATAAAGATGTAAAGCCTATTATTTTTAAATAATGTTTTTTTAACTTTGATTTCATAATTATCTTATATAGTTAAAATTATATTAAAAATAAAATTATTTCTAATATGATTTATTGTCCACTTTTTTATTAGTAAAAATTGCAACTGATGATGATGTCCCAAATCTTTTAACACCCATATCTACATATCTTTCGATATCTTCCATTGATTTGATACCTCCAGCGGCTTTGATTGATAAATTTTTATTACCAATTACTTTATTAAAAATTTCAATGTCTTTTGGTTCAGCTCCACGATAAGAAAAACCTGTTGAAGTTTTAATAAAATCTGCTCCAGAAGCCAAAACAATTTCTGTAGCCTTTTCAATCTCTCAATCTTTTAACAAAGCTGTTTCAATAATTACTTTTAAAATTTTATCTTTACATTCTTCCTTAATTTTTTTAATTTCATTTAAAACATAATCATATTGACCATCTTTAAAACGTCCTATATTAATTACCATATCAATTTCATCAGCACCATGATCAATTGCTAATTTAGTTTCTTGTATTTTTGCTTGACTAATACATGCTCCTAAGGGAAAGCCAACAACAGAAACTATTTTAATATCTGAATTTTTTAATTTTTCTTTTGCATATTTAATTCAAGATGAATTAATACAAATTGCTCCAAAACCAAAATTTTTAGCCTCTTGAATTAATTTATCGATTTCTTTTTCTGTTCCTTCTGGTTTTAAATAAGTATGGTCAATCATTTTTTCATATTTCATAATCTATTCCTTTAGTAATCCTTTGCTAAATATCTTCAGGTGTATTTAATTTAGAATTATACATGTTTGCATAGAAGCCATTTAGTTTTAATAATTGTTGATGATTTCCTTTTTCTAAAATTTCTCCATCTTTTAAAACAACAATGATATCTGCATGTTTAATTGTAGATAAACGATGAGCAATCATAAAAGTTGTTTTTCCTTTTGATAATTCAATCATTCCTTGTTGTATATCTTTTTCAGTTTTTGTATCAATACTTGATGTTGCTTCATCAAGAATTAAAATTGAAGATGTTTTTAGAAATGCTCTAGCAATTGCTAATAATTGTCTTTGTCCTTGCGATATATCATCGGCATTGTTTTCTAAAATAGTTTCATATCCTTTTTCAAGAGACATTATAAAATTATGAGCATTTGCTTTTTTACAAGCTTCTTCGATTTCTTCATTAGTTGCATTTTCTTTTGCATATCTAATGTTTTCATAAATACTTGCTCCAAAAATAAACGTATCTTGTAATACTATAGAAACTTCTTGTCTTAAAGAATGCTTTGTAATATTTTTAATTGAAATATCATCAATTAAAATATCACTTTCTTCATTTGTAACATCATAAAATTTGGTTAATAAATTAATAATTGTAGTTTTACCTGAACCTGTTGGACCTACAATACCCACTACTTGTCCTGGTTTAACATCTAAAGAAATATTTTTTAAAACATCTTTTTTATTATCATATGAAAAACTTAAATTTTTAAATTTAATATGACCTTTTAATTTTTTAACATTAATTGTTTCAGAATCTAATAAAACTTCTTTAGTTTGTTCGGTGATTACAATTGCTCGATTAGTTCCGGCAATAGCAGATTGTAGAAGTGTTAACAATTGAAATATTTGATAAATAGGATTTGAAAAATTTTTAGTAAATGTCATCATTGCTGTTAATAAAGACATAGTTAAAGCTGCTGTAATAAATGGATAATTTGGATCATTAGGATCTCCTAGAGAAGATTGAATTCCACCAAAATTAATTTTATTAATTGATAAAACCATGGCAATAATATACATAATACCTATCAACACATTTCCCATTAATGTGTTTCATGGATTTGATAAAGATGACAATAAATCAGACTTATAAGAAATATGTTCTAAATTTTTATTCTTTTTATTAAAACTAGCAATTGCTAGATGTTGCTTATTAAAATTATTAATAATTTTTTGTCCTGAAATTATTTCTTCAGCATATCCATTTAATTCACCTAATACTGCTTGCTTTTTAGCAAAGTTAGGTTGAGATTTTTTAAATAATCAATAAACAACTGATAATTGAATTGGAACAAATATTATTGCAATTGCTCCCATAATTGGAGAAAACAATAAAAGAACAATTAAAAAGAAAAGTATTAGAGTAGATGAAATTAAAAATTGTGTAACATTTTGAGTTAATGCTAATGTAATAGTATTTATATCATTAGTTAATCTTGACATAATATCTCCAGAAGGAGTTGAGTCAAAATATTGCAACTTTAAGTCTAATATTTTAAAATACAAATCTTTTCTTAAAGATTTAGATGTATACTGAGCTATTTTCACCATATAAATTGTTTGGAGAGTATAAATGATAAGAGCTAACAATAATGTTATCATTAAACTTATCATGAATTTTGCAACTGTTGCTGAATGTTCTGAGATTTGTGTCTTTGAATCAATATTTTCTGTAATGAATTTTAAAAAATAATAATTTCCTACAGTAATACCTACTGTAAGTAATGAAACAATAATTGAGGATACGATTACAAAAATAAATGAAATTTTATAATCTTTTATATAAGTCCATAAAAATTTTAAAGGCTTTCCGTATCTTTCTTTTATAGATATTTTGTTGTTATTTTTTTTCAATTTGACGCAACCCCCTTTCTTTAAGCATCTCATTCAATTCTTCAGTACCCAATTGTGAAGCAGCAATTGAACGATAAGTATCATTATTTGCTAATAAATTTCAATGAGAATCATAACCCACAATTTCACCATTATTCATAACAATGATCTTGTCTAATTCTTCTACTGATGAAATTCTTTGAGCAACAATGATAGTTGTAGCATCACTGTATTTTTTAATATTAGATTGTATTTTTCTTTCTGTTATAGTATCTAAAGCTGAAGTAGAATCATCAAAAATAATTATTTTAGATTTTTTGGCAATTGTTCTTGCGATAGAAATTCTTTGCTTTTGACCACCAGAAAAATTTTTTCCTCTTTGTTCTACAATTGATTCTAATTTATCTGGTTTCTTGGAAATAAATTCTCATGCTTCTGCAACTTTAGCAGCTTCAGTAGCTTCAGCTTGTAATTTCTCTTCAGTTAAATTTTCATCAAGTCCTAGTCCAATATTTGATTTAATTGTTCCTGAAAATAATAAAGCTGTTTGCATTGCAATTGCTACATTGGAATTAATTTCATTAAAACTAAACTCTTTTACGTCAATTCCATCAATTAATACTTGACCTTTAGTGCAATCAAATAACCTACCAATTAAATTAATTAATGTCGATTTACCACTCCCTGTTCCACCTATAATACCAATTTTTTCCTTATCATTAATCTTTAAATTAATATTTTTAATCACAAGATGATTATCATCTTTTAAAAATGAATGTGATACATTTTTAAATTCTATTACTCCTTTAGTTATTTTTTTAGTTGAGTTATTATTAAATGTTAATGAAGGTGTAAATTTAGTTACTTCATTAATTCTTTTAATACATGGAATTGATCTAGATATTTGAGCAAAAGATACAATAATAATAATAAAACCAAAAAGAACCTGTGTCAATATTCCTGAAAAACCAATTAATTTATCAGCATTTGACATACTATCATATTTATTTCAAGTAATAAAATAGATAAATATAATCATACCTGTTATTACACATTGAATAACTGGAAAAAGAATTCCAATTAATGAATAACCTTTATATCAAGCTTGAGTCAAATTTTCATTAGGATTAGCAAATTTACTTTTTTGTTTATCCTCTAAATTATATGCTTTTACTACTCTTATTCCTAAAATAGATTCACGCACTTGTTTGTTAATACTATCCATATATTGTTGTCCTTTTTTCATGTATGGAGTCGAAAGCAAAATAATTAATCCTATAAAAGCTATTAAAAGTGGCATAACAATTGCATAAACAAAAACATATTCTGAATATTGAATAGCAGACTTAATAATTCCAAAAATAATTGAAAAAACTCCTGCAAACATAAACTTTGCTGCAAAAGATACTGATGTATAAGTTAATTCTGTATCAGTTGTTAGTCTTGTTACTAACGATGAAGGTGAAAATTTATCAATATCTTCAAATGAAAATTGTTGAATTTTTTCATAGACTCTTCTTCTCATTTCTGTAATATAAATTGCTATTGATTTTGATGCCATCCAAACACCAAATCCACCAAACATAACACCTAATATTAAAATTCCAAAAGTTAATAATGATAAATTCACAGGACCTAAATTATATAAAGCTATAATATTTGAATCCTTAATAACAGAATCAATAGGTACTTTTATCAATGTTCCTAGAGTTGACATACTTGGTTCAAAAACATTATTAGGATCTGGATAAACAGCTCAATTCATTAAAGCACGCACAAAATCAGTTTCTATAATTGCTACAAATGATTCTAAAATTAGAAACATTGTTGCAAAAATAATTATTATTGTAGATTTTTTATTAAAATACTTAAACATTTAACTCTCCTTTCTTTATAAAATTATTATTAAAACATTATTTAATTATAATGTTTTTTATACTTATTTTCCTTGTGTTTTTTTGATTTATTAATTCTTAAAACTAATGTCATTTCACCTTTTAGATTATTTTGTAATTGATTTTTAATTTCATTAGCACTACCTCAATAATAGGATTCAAATGTTTTTGTTAGTTCTCTACCAACAAACAAAGAATGATTATCAAAATTTTTATCAATAATGTCTAATAGAAATTCTATTTTATGTGGAGCTGAAAAAAGAATATATATTCCCTCTTTTAAAGAAGCAATTTGGGATGCTAGTTGATTCTTCTTTAATTTTCCAAATCCTAAAAAAGTAAATTCTGTTCCTAGGTTACTAGCACAAATAGCTGTAGTAATTGATGATACACCCGGAATTACTGTAAAATTTATATTTTGTCTTCTAGCTTCTGCTATCAAATCAAAGCCTGGATCACTAATTGTTGGCATTCCTGCATCTGAAACTAAAGCTACACTTAAATTCTTATTTATAATTAAATCAATAATACCTTTTGATGAATTTTTTTCATTAAAATTATGATAAGAAATAAGTTTCTTGTTTTTGATTTCAAAGTGATTTAATAGATTTAAAGTTATTCTTGTATCTTCACAAGCAATTACATCTACTTTTTTTAATATCTCTAATGCTCTTAAAGTAATATCATCAAAATTACCAATAGGAGTTCCTACAATAAAAAGCTTGTTATTATTCATTTTATATTTTATAAATTATTTTTTATCTTCTTGTTTTTCTTTATTTTTACTATTATCTAATTTCTTTTTATTTGTAGAAGTAATTGTTGTCTTAGTTTTAGTTTCTTTAACAACTTCAACTTCTTTTGTATTTTTTTTATTTTCAGAAACCTCATGTTCGACAGTTTCTAGAATTTGATCTATATCAACTTGAAAATTTTCTTTTTTAATTTCAATTTCTTCTTCAGGAGGTAATTTCATATGTTTTTCAATATATTCAATTTCTTCTGCAACAATGGTTTCTTTTTTTAATAATAAATCCTTGATTAATTCTAATAATTTTTTATTATCTTCAATTACTTTCTTAGCATCTTTTTGGGCTGAAGTAATAATTTTTCTAACTTCAGTATCAATTTCATTTGATAAGGCATCTGAAGTAAATTTTGTTTTTGTATAATCACGCCCTAAAAATACCGATCCTTCTGGTTCTTCATACTGAATAGGACCTAATGATGACATACCTCATTCAGTTACCATTCTTCTTGCAATAGAAGTTGCTCTTTGAATATCATCAGCTGCTCCTGTTGAAATATTTTCTTTGCCATAAATGATTTCCTCAGCTGCTCGACCACCCATGTATGATTTGATCATAGACTCTAATTCTAATTTAGTTTTATTATATTTTTCTTTTTCAGGCAACATTAAGTTATATCCACCAGCATTACCTCTAGGAATAATAGTAATTTTTTGAACTTTATTACCACCTGGAACTTTAAGACCAACAACAGCATGTCCTGCTTCATGATAAGCAACCATAGTCAATTCTTCAGGAGAAATAGTTCTTGTTTTTTTGGCAGGTCCTGACATTACTCGATCAATAGCTTCATCAATTTGTAATTTTGTTATAACACCTGTATTTTCTCTTACAGATAATAAAGCTGCTTCATTAATAACATTTTCTAATTGAGCTCCTGAGTATCCTGGAGTTCTTTTAGCTAAATTAGCAAATGTAACTTCAGGATCAATTCTTTTTCCTTTGGCATGTAGCTTCAATATTTCTTCTCGTTCTTTGATATCAGGTAAATTAACTGTGATAGTACGATCAAAACGTCCTGGTCTTAATAAAGCTGGGTCTAAAACATCTGTTCTGTTAGTTGCGGCCATTATTAAAATTCCACTATTTTTTGCCATTCCGTCCATTTCAACAAGTAATTGATTTAATGTTTGTTCTCTTTCATCATTTCCACCACCAATTCCTGCTCCACGTGAACGACCAACAGCATCAATTTCATCAA
>DBMA01000004.1:30564-30855 GCA_002298905.1 Mycoplasma sp. UBA710
ATTTCATCAATAAAAATAATAGCAGGAGCTTCTTTTCTTGCATCCTTAAATAATTCTCTTACTCTTTTTGCCCCAACTCCAACATACATTTCAACAAAGTTAGAACCTGAAATAAAGTAAAAGGGAACATTTGCTTCACCGGCTGTTGCTTTAGCAATTAATGTCTTACCTGTCCCTGGAGGACCGCCTAATAAAATACCTTTTGGTATCCTTGCTCCAGCAGCTGAATATTTTGCTGGATTTTTTAAATAATCAACTAATTCTTTTACTTCTTCTTTTACTTCTTCATTA
>DBMA01000004.1:31167-31737 GCA_002298905.1 Mycoplasma sp. UBA710
TTCTTCTTTTACTTCTTCATTACCTGCAATATCAGAAAATTTTTTATCTGAAATAATTTTTTGAGCTTGATTTTTACCTGGATTAAATATCCCTCCACCAGCTTTCATTTGTGAACGATATAAAAATCACATCAATAAGAACAATAACAACATTGGTCCAAATGATACTAATAATTTATATCAAATACTTTCTTGAACTACATAAGTTGCTTTAACCATTCCAGCACTTAAATACTGAGGTGAATTAGGATTGTTAGGATCATAATTAGGATTTAATTTAAAATAAAATAGCTGATCACTACCTCCAGGAAGAGGTGGTAAACCTAAAGCATTACTTGTAGCACCACTATTGCTAAAATAATTTCACAAATCATCAGCACCACCTTGAGTTAATCCGATGATATAATTTTGACCACTATAAGTAAATAATAACTTTCGCTGAAAATCTGAAATAATTATAGAAGAGAAATATTTTTCATCATCAGGTTTAATAATTGCTTCATTTATAAACTTTTTAAGTTCTTCTATATTTGTTTCAATAGGTGCTGGATGGAATAAATATCATAATAA
>DBMA01000015.1 GCA_002298905.1 Mycoplasma sp. UBA710
AAAGAACAAAAAGAATTTAATCAAAAAGTTGAACAAAGATTAAATATTATTGAAGATAAATTAGATATTATTCAATCACTTCCAACTATTAAAAGAGAATTGAAAAACATAAAATAATTTATTATGTTTATAAAATATTCCTGAATTGTAATCACAATTGCAACACTAATAATTAATAGAATTATTGGAGGTTGGGTTGTAATTGCAATTTGGGAAAGAGAGTATTTTTAAAAAAGAAACATTCTTTTTTTAATGTTTTATATTAATTTAATTATTATTTTTTATTAATTTATTTAAATAATTTTAATATTTGTATAAATAGTTTTACTTTAAATTGAATCAATGTAAGAGTTTTAAGATGTTAATAAAAATTTTTGTTTTTTTTTTTTTTTGTTTTTTGATTAAAATATATAGTATTACATAATAGTTTGTAATGAAATTTTAAAATAAAACAAAATATTTAAGGAGATATTATGAATAAAAAATTATTACTAGGATTAGGATCGACGCTTATTTTGTCAGTTCCTATATTAGCTGCTACATCATGTGGTGATGACGGGAAAGCTAGAGCAACTGGATCACAATTCTTAAAAGATAATACTGATAGCAATAAAATTATTATAAGAATTGATGGTTCAAATCTTTCAACTAATCAAAGCGATTGAGTAATAAAAGAATCTAATAGTAATTCTAATTCTAATGTTTGAACTTTAGATACATCAAAATCAAATTCTTCAAGCACTGTTTATTTTAGCGCAAATAAAAATGATACTAAAGCCAAAAAATTTTCTTTTTTATGTAATGGATCAGAAGTAATTTTAGGTGTTTCTACTCCATTAGCTCCATCTGGAATTTCTTCAAAAAGCAATGCCTTTCAAGGATATCAAGGTAATAGTCAAAATATTGAAATGAATGATTCAAATAAAGCAAATGTTTCAATTAGTAGTACTGAATCTTTAGCAATAAATTTTGAATTTAATAAAAATGCTTCAAATTCATCGCAATTCATGAAAATGACATTACCTCCAAAATTAGGAAGCGAATTTGAAGGATATCAAGGATATAATGGAAACACTGATATTACATGAACTTTAAAAGAAAATAATAATAATAATAGTTTTAAAATTGAAAATAATACATTGTCAAGCATCTCTGCTATAGATCCTACAAGCACACAAAATATAACTTTAGTTGGAACAATAAGTATGGGTGAATGAACAGATACATTTGAAATTAAAGTTAATTTCTCTAAACAAGCTTCAGATATTCAAATTAGTTCAGTTTCAACAAAAGTACAAAATGATAAAGTTATAGTTACTATTTCAGGTTCTAAATTACCTACAGAAAGTAATAAATGAAAATTCAAAGAAAATAATACTGATTCAAGTGAATGAACATTATCTACACCATCTGCTGCATCAGCAACACAAGTAACTTTTGAAGCTACATATGCTAATGTTATTGGAAAAACATTTACTATAGAAGGAACAGGAAGTGAAGGAACTACAGCTTCTAAACAATTTACAGTTCCTGTTTCAACTATTTCAGCTGTTACATCTGAAATGACAAATGATGGTAATTTAATTTTAAATGTTCAAGGTACTAATTTATCTTCAACAAATTCATTATACGTATTTACTTTTGTATCAGCTGCTCCATTAATCAAAGCAGATGATACTACTACAAATCCATCAATAGACACTAACCAAATTCAATTAACTTGAACAGATGATTCAAATATCAAATTTACAATTAATAAACAAGGTGATAATGGTACAACTTTAACAAAAGGTTTATATGGCGCTAAATTTAATATTGGAATTAAAGACCAAACACCAAAAACAGAATTTACATTTAGTGATTATGTAGCACCAACAGCTATTGATAAAGAAAAATTCTTTATTAATGTTACTGAAGGAGCCACAGATGCAAATGCTTCTTCTCCTTTAAATATAAGTAATATTACAGGTTCAGATTTATCATATACAATTACAACATCAAGTGTTGATAATAAATATGTAAGAATTTCATTACCAAAAAGCGATGGTTCAACAAATATATTTGAATTTTTAAGTGGTCAAAAAGGATTTACAGAAACTGGAAATAATACAACTCTAACATGATCTATTCCGGTTGATAGTGCAAGTGAATGAACATATGATAAATCAACATCACAATTAAAAAACAATACAGAATTAGTTGCAGACACAAGTAAAACAATTGCTATTACAGGAACAATTACTGATAAAATAACTTCTAGAGCTAAAACATTTACTTTAAATTTAACTTTATCTCTATATGTTGCTCCTTCAATTACTGGTAAACCAACAGTTGCTATAGTAAATGAAGGTGAAGATAAAGGTAAGAAAATTAAAGTTACTTTTACAGGTACAGGATTATCAACAACTTTAAGTGATTGAAATATAAGCGAAAAAACAACTACTACTAATCCTCCTGCTCAAGGAGCAAAAGCAACACCATCATGAACTATTGATGCATCTTCTACAGCAACAAATGTAATTTTCATAGTTGATTTTAACAAAGATACAATGGGAAAAACATTTACTTTCTCAGCACAAAATGTTACAGGCAGCAAAGATGTTACTATTCCTACTACTACATTAACTCAAGTATCTTCAAGTATCATAGATGAAGCAGGAAATTTAATTTTAACTTTTGAAGGTACAAATTTATCAGCTAATTTAGACATTTATGATTTTAATCATAAGACTACAACTTTTGCAGATGCTAATGTTACACCTCCAACACCTCCAACACCTCCAACAATAGATGAAGAATTTAAGAAAAAAATAAATGTAGAATGAAAAAGCGCAACACAAATTGTTTTAACAATTCAAAAAGTACCTGGTGATGGAACACAAGATGCATTAACAAAAGGTTTATATGGTCAAAAATATGAAGTTAATGTTACAGGAAATACTAAAAAATCAGAATTTACATTTGCTGATTATGTAGCACCAACAGGAGTTACAAATGGTATTTTTGGAAATTCAAATTATGGACCAAGCAATAGCAATATAACTACACCATTAGATACTAATGCTTTTCAAGGTAATAATTCTTTGACATGAACAATTACAGTACCAAGTTCTACAGATAAGTGAGTTCAATTAAATCTTAAAAATAATGATTTCTTACAATCTTTAGAAGGGCAAAAAGGTTTTGGGCAAACTAATAATGAGTCTACAAAATTATCATGAGCAGTTAAAGATAGTGATAATAGTAAATTTACTTATAGTGTTAGTGATGGTTTAAAAAATAAAGAAGAATTAACTGATACCGGATTGAATGTAATAATGGTTGGTACTTTAACAGATGAATTAACAGGAGTTACTAAAACATTTGAATTGAATTTAACTATTAAAATTCAAAGTGCAAGTACAACCCAAAATGTTACTGAAGCAACAAGTAATATAACTAATGAAGGTGATTTAACCATATTATTAAAAGGTACAAATTTATCACAAGATCCTACTAAATATCAATTTACATATGTACCTGAAAATAATAATGGAAAAGAGGAGAATGTTACAACTCCGGCTGTAAATTCAAGTATGTTAGAAGTGGATAGTACAGTTACACCATCAGATACTCAAGTACAATTTATTATTAAAAAAATAAAACAAGGTGGTTCAAGTTATCAATTGCCAATAGCACAAACAAAAGGATTATATGGAAAAACCTTTAGTGTAACTTCAGTTGATTCTTCATCATCTAATCAAACATCAAAAGCAAAACAATCTGTTACATTCAAATTTGGTTCTTATATAGCTCCAACAGCTTTAAATAAAGAATCTTTCTTTAAAGATGTAGCTTCACAATCTCAACCTATTAATAGTGGTGGAGAATCACAACCAAATTCTTTCCCTATATCTACTGAAAAAATTACTACACCAGATACAAGCAAACCATTTGAATATGAAATTTCATCTGAGTATAAAACTTTTACTTATATTTATATTGATTTACCTCAAGCAAATGATATTTTAAGTTCTATAGAGGGTCAAAAAGGATTTTCATCATCTCCTACTTCTTCTAATCCAAATAATTCAGGAGAAGAATATACACAAGTTCAATGAACACTTAAAAATACAACAGGAAGGGCAGGTGCTTCACAAACAAATAATAATTTTGAATTAAGCAACAACCTTCTATATAATAAAAATGTTTTACAAGAAAGTACTCCAGTTGTAGCTGAACTTACAGCAACAATTACAGATCAATTAACAAGTGAATCAGTAACATTTGATGTTAAATTAACATTTAAATTAGGTACATTAGAAGCTCCAACTATAACAGCTCCTTCTGAAAATCCCAAAGAGAATATAACTTTAAATGCAGGTAATGATTCTGCGCAAGGGCAAAATACAAATATCGAATTAACAGTTAAAGGATCTAATTTACCTAAAGATATTTCACAATGAACTATTACTGAAGCTACAACCACACCAACCCCTGGTGGCGGAGCTGGTAAAACAACACTAATTGATGTAAATAATAATGTTGGAAATTGAACAATAAAAGGAGAATCTACTGATTCTGCTAATCCAGGTATTATATTTACAACAACATGATCATTAGTTGCAGGAAAACAATTGAATTTTGCTGTTGATGGATTTGAAAATGTTAAACAACAATTCACAATACCATCTCCAAGCTTTAATAATGATTCAACACAAAATAAAGAAGAATTAAATAAAGGTAATATTGAATTTACAATAAAAGGAACAGATCTTTCTACCGATGCTGGTATGTATACATTTGAACTTGAAGGAGAAAACTCTCAATATACATCAATTGATCCAAAACAATATGGAATAACTATAGCAAAAGAAGAAATCACTAGTCAAAGAGAAGGAGAACCAGCTAATGCAATTAATAGTGCAATTAAAGTTGTAATTCCAAAAACACTTAATAAACAATATGGTGATGGAACAAGATATGATGCTCAAAGTTCAACACCAACATCATTGATTTCAGATTTTTATGGTAAAAAAATTAAAATATCAATTAAAAATGATACAACTAAATTTGTAACTTGCCCTGTTCCTGGATATTCACAACCTACAAAAATTCAAAAAGGAATTTTAGGACAAATTTCAGCAGGAACCACAAGTGATAGCTTAACTCAAATTACCAATCCTTCAATTACTCCAGAAACTTCTCCAACAACTAATCAATCACAATCAGGAAGATATGAATTAAATAAAGCAGGAGAAAACTTATTTGAATTCACAATTACTTTAGATAAATGAGAAAGTAGTTATGTAAAAATTGGCGGAATAAAAGATTACAATAAACCAGGTACAAATAGTAGTGAATCTGTTGATTTCTTAAGTTACTTTGTAGGTTTAAATGGATTTACTGATTCAGCACATACATCATTAACATGAGCTTTTAAAGATACTCCACAGCAACCAGGATCAGGACAACAATCTTTAATTGAACAAGCAACTAACACAAATGGTTGAACTTTCAATTCAGATGGATTAACTAATACTACAGCAATTTCTGATGAAAATGGATTATCTACAACATTAGTAGGAACATTAACTGATTTAGAAACAAATAAAACAGTTACTTTTGATATGAAGGTAACCGTTAAAAAACCTGCTGATTTAAAACCTACAATATCTACTCCCGCTCCTACTCCTACTTTAGAAGAAAACAATACTAAAGTAAAAGTAACAATAACTGGAACAAATTTACCAACAGATATTTCAAAATGAACTATAACAGAAGATAATAGTCCAGCAACTCCACCTGTATCTGGAGGAAATATATTAGCAGAGGGGGGGGGATACTTCAAATAGCAATATTTGATCTATTGATTCTTCTTCTACTAATACTAATACATCAGTTACATTTATTGCTAATTACAAAGATGTTGTTGCTAAAAAATACAAATTTGCTTTAACAGATTCTTCAGATATATCAACTATTGTTACATGTCCTACACCAACATATACAAGTGCAGAAGCTGGATTTGAAAATAATCATTACGATATTAGAATTACTATAAGAGGAACAAATTTACCTAATGATATTGAAATGTATAAATTTGGTAATGTATCCCTAACATCAATAGAAACTACAAATTCACAACAAATTGATCTTAATACTTTACAAAAAACAATTGATTTTACTAGTGGTTCTGAAGTGCATATTGTATTTAATAAATATAATAGTAGCAATAATAATGCATTACAAACTAAAGGATTGTATGGTAAAACATCATTACTTAGATTTTCAAATGAAGCAGAAGGTACTAGTCATGAATTAACTTTTCCTTCTTATTCATTGACAGGAATGAAATCAGCGTTTCTTGGTACTATTTCAACAGGAAGCACACATGGTAATACACCAGATTCTCTTTCAGATATAAGTATTAATGATGATTCTAATAATTCATATTCAGCAACTATTACAACAAATAGTAATACTGCAAAATACATCAAATTTGAATTGCCACAATTAACAACAAATAATAATACAAATAATGGACAACAATCAAAAACTAGAAGAGATGCAAATCAACCAGATACAACAACATTTTTAACAAATTGATTTAATGGTTATGAAGGATTTACTAGTTCAGCACATACATCATTAACATGAGCTATTGATACAACTGATACAGTAAATAGTGCAAAATGAGATTTAACTGATAATGTATTAACTAATAAAAGTGGTCAAGAAATAACAGTTGATGGAATACCTGTTTTATTAACAGCAACAATTAAAGATACTGAAACTGAAGAACAAGTAGTATGTAAAATTCAATTAACAGTTAAATTAGGTGCTGATGGTAGTGGATCTGGAAATGGTGGTAATACCGAAGGTAACGGATTTGTAATTAGTACAAAAACTAAAAAAACTCAACAAAATAAATAAATAAATTATTTTTAAGAATTTATAATAGAAATTATTAAAAATAGTTAAATAATTAAATAAAGTAAAAAATCATGATCATATTTAAGTATTGATTATGATTTTTTATTTTTAGTATAAAATTAAAATATTATGAAATTAATAGTAGGTCTTGGTAATCCTGGTAATGAATATGAAAATACAAGACATAATATAGGTTTTCAAGTTGTTGATGAGATTGCAAAAAAAATAAATGTCAAATTATCTAAAGAAAAATTTGATGCTTTATTCTATATGAATGATGATTTTATTTTAATTAAACCAACAACTTATATGAATTTATCAGGTGAAGTTGTAAAAAAAGTTACTGATTTTTATAAAATATCTCCAAAGGATATTTTAGTAATATGTGATGATCTTGATATCAAAGTAGGTCAAGCAAAAATTAAAATATCAAAATCTTCTGGTGGTCATAATGGAATAAAAAACATTATTGAAAAAATAGGAACTTCAGAATTTTATCGTTTAAAAATTGGGATCGGAAGACCTGAAAAAAAATCTACTTCAATTAGCTCATATGTTTTAGAACCTTTTGATAAAATTCAAAAACCAATTATTGATAAAGTAATAATAGAAGCAGCTGATGCTGTAACAAGTATTATTTATAATGGAATTCATTATGTAATCAACAACTTTAATCGTAAAAGGGAATAAATTGAAAAAAATATTAGCAGTTAGTGGCGGAGCTGATTCAATGTTTTTAGCATATCAATATCGACATGATAAAAATGTTATTTTAGCTTATGTTAATTATAATATTAGAGATGATACATATATTGATCAACAAATAGTTGAAAATTTTGCGAAAAAATACCATTTAAAATTAGAAAAATTAATTTTGGATAAGAATATTGAATATACAAATAATAATTTTGAAAATTGAGCTCGAGACATTAGATATAATTTTTTTAAAAAATTATATATAAAATATCAATGTAACCAATTATTAATTGCTCATCATAAAGATGATTTTTTAGAAACTTGTATTATGCAAAAAGAAAAAAATAAAGAAAAATTGTTTTTTGGTATTAAAGAAAAAATTCATCTTAACAAAATGAATATATTTCGCCCATTATTATTGAAATATTGGAAACAAGAAATTTATGATTTAGTACAAAAATATAAAATAGATTATCATGATGATTATACAAATTTTGATTCTAATTATAAAAGAAATTTTATTAGAAATAATATTTTGAATAAATATTCATTGACAGAAAAAGAAAAATTATTAAATGAATTCTTAGATTATAATAAATCACAATCAAAAATAATTAAAAATATTAAAAAAGAATATAAAGAATGATTTTTAACAGGATTTGATTTATCTTTTTTTTCTAATTTAAAATATCAACAAGAGATAATTAAATTATTTATCAATAGAAATTTAAAAAATATTAATTTAAACAAAAACATTATAAATAATATTATTAATTTTCTTTTATCAAAAAAAAATAATAAAGAATTTTTGCTTTCAAATAACAATTTTATTTTTAAAAAAAATAATAAAGTTTATATAAAAAAAAATAATTATAATAAAAAA
>DBMA01000023.1 GCA_002298905.1 Mycoplasma sp. UBA710
TGGTTTTATTTAGTCAACAAAAAATTAAACATAAATATATTCATATTTTTTCTTTTAATTATAATGTGTTTTCTCATGTTAAATCAATAATAAGAAGTGAACATTTAAGCTGTAAATTTAATTTACAAATAATAGATACTATATTGGCATCTAATTATAAAAATAAAAAAGTTTTTGGTTTAGAAATCTTAATATCAGATTTTAATTCTAAATTTTTAAATAATTTATATGTAGACAAAGAACAATCATTAAAAATATATAAAGATTATATTAAAAAAATATCTCCAAGTTTTAGAACATGATGAAAAATGGATATTGGATTGAAATTCTTTTATTTTTCTTTTTTATCTAAAAAATAAGAAGTTTCTATTTCTAATTTTTTACTTGTTTTTAGCTTAATTCAAACATAAGGGGAAAATATAATACAAAATTTGTCTCAATATCATTTTCTTCATCAAATTCCTATTTTAGTTCATTTATTATTTTCAAACTTTATTGCTTGATTATGAAAATAACTTGCTCCATTTTTCATTTCATCTAAATTTTTGTTCTTGTTTTTTTCATGTCAAGAAGCAAACCCATTATATTTCAAAATTCCATTATTATTTAATGGATCAATATCTCTTGCGTCTAAAAAAAAGATGTCTTGAGTATTTTTTTGTTTTTGTTTGCATACAAAAATACCCATTATACTTGGGCCTATAAAAATAGCTGAACTTGTTAAATGAGGAAAAATATAATAAAAATTTAAACAATCAAAAATAATATTTTTATTTTCGCTATTTAAATATATAAAACCATTTCAAATTCTATGAGGTTTTTCTTTAATAAGAATGTTGTTTTTACTTTCAATTAATGATACAAGTTCATCTATTCTGCTTTCATTAAATAAGGTTTTAGAATCTATATAAACATTTTTATCTTGATTATCATTTTCTTGTAATACATACATTTTATATAATCTTCATACATCAGAACAAAAAGAAAAATTTTTCCTATTAAAATTAATAGAATAAAATTTAAATTTCTCCAATAAATACTCATGCTCTTTTTGAGTAGGACCTAAATGAAATTTTATATTCTTATTTAATTTTTCAATCTTTG
The DNA here is from genome assembly GCA_002298905.1 of Mycoplasma sp. UBA710. GTDB lineage: Bacteria > Bacillota_I > Bacilli_A > Mycoplasmatales > Metamycoplasmataceae > UBA710. The sequence goes on from DBMA01000023.1 coordinate 1,105, forward strand.
AAAAATAATTTTGAATTTTCTTCTTTTCAGTCTCATCTCCTAATCAATAACTATAAAAATTAATCATTTTCAATAACTCCTTTAATTTTATTCATAGATATAATAGAATCTTTTATGCCTTGTAATCCTTTTCCTGAATTTTTAATTCCTCCAAAAGGGAAAATATCTGGACTTCTTGATGGAGCTTGATTAATGTTAACTGTTACAACATCTAATGATTTTGCAATTTTATTCGCTAATTCAATATCTTGTGTATATATAGATGCTTGTAAACCATATTCTGATTCGTTATTAATTTCTATTGCTGATTCTATAGATTTAAAACTAATAATCGGTAGAATGGGTCCAAATTGTTCTTCATAATAAATTTTGCAATTCGAATTTACATTATATAAAACAGTTGGAGCTAAAATATTATTATTAATTAATCTAATATTTTGATCTGTTAAAGCTCCTTTTTGTAAAGCATCTAATAATAGATTTAAATTATATTTAATAGAGTTTGCACTAATCATTTCAGTAACATCAAAATTTCCTTCACTTGCCGAACCTATAGTTAATTTATTAATTTCATAGTTAATTGCATCAACTAATTTATAAACTATTTTTTCATCTACTAAAACTCTTTTAATACCTGTACATCTTTGGCCATTATATAAAAAAGCTCCCTTAACAATATTTTTAGCTGTTTTAGCTATATCGGCATCTTTTAAAACAATTGCAGCATCTTTACCACCTAATTCTAATGAAACTGGAATTAAGGGATTTAATTGAGATATTCTTTTCCCAATACTTGTAGAACCTGTAAAAGTAATCATATTTATATCTGGATTTTCTAACAATCAATCACCTATTTCAGAACCATGCCCAACAACACAACTAACTTCACCATTTTTAAAACCTGATTCATATAATAATAAACTAATAAAAGCTCCTAAACAAGAACCTTGAGTTGCTGGTTTGTAAACTACTACATTACCCGAAATAAGAGCAGGAGCTAATTTTGTCATTAATAAATTTAATGGATAATTAAATGGACTAATTGCTAATACTACACCTAAAGGTTCATAATAAAATTTACCTGTTTTCCCTTTAATATTATGAATATTGCTATCAATAATCATTGGTTGCTTGTTGATCATTTTTTCATATTCGTCAATAGTTAATTTAATATAATCAATTGTTCTTTCAATTTCTTTAATAGCATCTCTTTTGCTTTTTGCTATTTCTCACACAATTAAATTAGAAATTTCATCTCAATTTTTATTTAATAACTCACAAAAATTCAATAATTTCTTTTTTCTAGATTCAAATGAAGAATTTCTATAAATAGAAAAGGCCTCTTTAGCTTCGTGACAAATTTTATCTATTTGAAATTTATTTTTTATTCTAGGAATAGAACCAATAATTTGATTATTTATAGGAGAAAAAATTTGAATAGAATCATTAAAATTATTTTTTATTTCTTTTCCTACTAATACTTTAAATAATTTTATTTCCATATTTTATTTAATATTAATTTTACTATTTATTTTAAAAAATAACTTCTTTATATTGTTATCAATTGCCTTTGTTTCTAGATCATCTAATAAATCTAATTCTTGTTCTAATTTCCGGGCAATGTCAATTGATGGTTTTGTTGAGGGATGATTGGGAGCAAATAATTCACAAGTTTCACAAGCTTTTATAATAGAAATTGGAAATAAATTAAATTTTTCAGATTTACTTATTATTTCTATCTTATCCAAAGTTAATAGAGGTTGATAAACAGGTAATGATGATTGTTCATGTATAACATGCATGGCTTCTATAGTTTGAGATGCAACTTGTGCCAGATTTTCTCCATTAGATATACCTAGAGAATGATTTTTTGCTGCAATTATGTTGGCTATTCGATAAAAACTTCTTCGCATTAAAACTATTTTATATTTTTGATTTGACGTTAAGCTAATATAATTCATTATTTCAGTATAATTAAAAAGATATAATGTTGATTTAATTTGATATTTAGTTATTAAATCCACGATTAATTCTAATTTCTTAATAGTCATTTCATCTGTATGTGGCGGAGAAATAAAAGCTAAAAAATCTACTTGTACTCCTCTTTTGATCATTTCAAGAGCTGCAACAGGTGAATCAATTCCTCCTGATAATAAATGTATAGTTTTACCTGAAATACCAACAGGTAATCCTCCTAATCCTTTAATTTTTTCTCAAAATATATATGAAAAATCTTTATGAATTTCTATATTAATTTCTATATCAGGTTCTTTTACTTTTACCGCTAAATGTTCACTATTTTTTAATACAAAATTTCCTAAATGAATGTTTAAATTTAATGATGATAATGGAAAATCTTTTCACTTTCTTCTACTGTTTATTTTAAAAGATTGATATAAAGAAAAGTCTATTTGTTGAATTAAATTTTCTATTTCGTTCAAATCTGATTTTAATTTAAAAACAGGAGAATATGAAGAAATTCCAAATACATAATTTAATTTATTTAAACTCTCAATAGAATATGGTATAAAAATTCTATCAATCATTATATCCATTTTATTTAAATCAACATTGCATATTTTATTAATATTATGTGCTAACTTTCTTACAAAATTTATTTTATTATTTTTTTTTAATGATAATTCTCCAAATCTAATTAAAATTTTTTCATACTTCATATTCTAGTGTTGTCTCCTTTTTATATTATTTATATAGTGTGTAAAGATATAGTGTACTAAAAGTTGTAATCCTTCTAAATATTGACCATAATGAAGCATCTTTTCACTTTCTAAAACAATATTATGAAAATCTTGATCCATTAATTGATAATAACTATATTTTGTAATTATCAAACTAAATACTTTTGTTATTGTTGATTTTTGAACAATTGTATTTAAAAAAACCACAACTAAATCGAATAATGTTTTCACATATTCTTCAATTTTGGTTTCATTTGTTTCTTTATTAGAAGTAATTATTAAATCAATTCTTTTTTTTATTTCTTCTATTTCATAAATTAAGTTTTTATCTTTATTAGATAAGATAATATTATTTTTCTTTATTTTCGAAAGACCAATAATGTATGTTTTAGATAAATTGAAATATTTCAAAATAGGATTTGAAGCATTAGTATAAAAAATGTCAATTCTTTTTTCTGTTTGATTGCATAAATCAATAAATGAGGATATCGATAAAAATATTTTTTTATACAATTCTTGTTTAAATGTGAATGAAAAATTAGGATTATCAATAATGTCTGTATATTCTCTTATAAAATTTTGAATATTATTATTTAAAGATATTAATTCACTATGGTCAGTATCTAAACTTCAATAAAACATTTTGTCAATTGTACTAATTTTATCTATTTCTTTTTTTAATTCAGAATGTTTATTCTTAATAATATGTAAATATTTTTGAATATAATCAAATTTATATGTTTTTATAAACAAATATGCACTATATTCTTTATTTACTAAATTAAAAAAATCTTGTTGATTTCTTAATAAAATTTTTAAGTTTTCTTTTGTGTTATGAACATCTAATTGAAAAAAATATGCTTTTGTGGTATCTATTAGTTCTTGTATATTATTTGAATATCCTAAAACATTTAAGTTATCAAAATTAATAGTTGTTGTAGTTTTTAATTTTTCAATATGTTCAATAAACATTGAATATGCTGACATTTCAAAAAGAGTCTTTTTAAAATTTTCATAATGATTATCAAACAAGAGCAAATTATATAAGACTTTCTTAAATGATGTGAATGCTTTTCACATTTCTTCTTCATTATCTCTTTCTATATATTCATTTACTTTTTCTAGTGATTCATTAATTTGATTTTGAACATTTTCTAGACTTTTGATAAATTGATCATTATTTATTTCTTCTGTTCACAATGTTATTTTATTTTGTAAAGAAAGATATATTGATAGATATTCATGTTTTGTTTTAGTAAATTCCTCAATCGGTTTTAAAATTTTCAAAGAATTCTCATTAATATTTTTTTCTAATAAATTTAATTCATTTTTTTTGTTGATGGCCTCTTTAATAATTGAATGGCAAGAAAAAACTTTGGAATTATCTAGTTTATTGAATAATTTTTTTTGAATTTTATGAAGATCTGCTATTTTTTCTTCAATTTCAATTGTTTGACGAGCATATATTTCCTTCTCTTTTTGAATTAGAGAAATCTTAACATTTATATCTTGCATTTTATCATTAGCAGAAGCTATTATTTCTTCTACTAATCATTTTTCAGAATTATTTAACTTAACATCAATTGTTCTTAATATAGTTAATGTATTAATATAGGGTTCTTCATTCAAAAAATTTTCTAATTTTTTTAAAAATTTAGAATATTTTTTTAAGAATATTCATTTCAATAAAACAAAAATACCAAAAGGAACACATAATGATATAAAAATTATAAAAGATAACAAAACTATTTGAGATGTAGTCATATATATTTAAATTTTATACTTTAAATAGCAGTAAATTAAAAACAAATAACAATTTTAGGAACATTCAAATCATCTAAATCTACTATAAATATAGTAGAATTTATTTATAATGAAAGCTAAAGTAAATAAACCAAAATTTGTTAATGAATATTTTTCATTAGATGACAAAATAAAATTTTTACAATCTTTTGATTTAATAAATTTACAAAAGGCTGCCAAAATTGGAAATATACCTTCATCTAAACTGAAAACTAGAAGAAATGCTATTAAATCCATTCTAGCTTTTGATTTAAAAAATAAATTTCTAATTTGTCAAAATATTTATGATAATTTATCTGAATACTATAAAAAGAAAATTGATGATGTTTATACATTTAAAACTATTGAATGAAATATGTATGAATTTGATCATATGAAATCAAAAGAGTGAGAATTAATTAAAGATGATTTGCAAAAAGAACATAAAATATTCTTAAATCAGGTAAATATAAATGCTCAAAATATAACTATTCCATTAAATAATTTGCAAGAACCCGATGCAGAAATTACATTTTCATCTTTAGGTTTTTCTGATACAAAAACAAATAAAATAAAAAAATTAACAAATATAGAAGATATTACAAATATTTCTAATACCAAAGAAAAAATTATTGCTGATGCAAAAGAAATTAAAACTACAAATAAAACTAAAAAAACTAATAATAAAATTTCTACTAACAAAAAACAAAAAAATAAAATAAAAACTGAACTAAACTTTAAAACATTGGATTTTGATACTAATAAATCAAACGAAACTAAAGTATTGCATTCTATAAATAAAGAGCATTCAAATGTATCAACATTAGACACTAAACTGAAAAAATCTAGAAAAGTATCTAAAAATAAAATAGATAACAAAAAAGAAAACATAATTGATGATGAAAATAAAATAATAAATGCAAAAAAACAAATTTTTGAGATAGAAAATTCTTTAAATAAATCTTTAAATTCTAATAATGAAACTGAGCATTTAAATATTAAACGTGAAATTCAAAATATAGATTCTAGTATAGAGTGCAAATATATTAAAGAACATATGTTGAATAATTTAGAAAAATTAAACCAAATTAATCAAGAAATATTGGATATTAAATCAAATTTACATAATATTAATGTTGATTTAGCAAACTTTTTTTCTTTAAACAAGTTGGCAATAATAGAAAAAAATTTAATTTCTAATCAAAAAATTTTAAATTATCTTGAAGAAAATGTTGGCAAAATAACTATTCAACAAGAAAATTTATTAAATTCAAATAAAAAATATCAAGATCAAGCAGAAAATATTTTACATAATGATTTCTTAAAATTATCTTCAAATATTGAATCATATAATAGTATGTTCAAACAAATTATGAATGATAATAAAAATATATTAAATTCATTATCAAATCTTGTAAATCAACCAAAAAAATATGCTTTTTCAGTAGAAGACAAAATTTTAAATAATATTAAAGAAATGCAAGATATAAAACATATGATGAAAAATAATTCAACAAATGAATTAAAAAATCCCATTTTAAATCAACATACTTGTTGTGCTAGATATAAAATAAAAACAACAAACACTACAAAAATAAATGATGAATTGATGATTCAAGAACAAAAAAGACATAAAAATAATTTAGAACAATTATGAAAACAATATGAAAAAATTACATCATCAAAGCATTTTGAAAAAAAAGATAATGAAATTAAAACAGATTTTACCAATAATAAATGTGTAAATAAATTACTGTTCAATACATTAGAAAAACTAAAAAATTTGAAAAATCAAAATAGCAAGCTATTTGAGGAAAATAATAAATTAAAATTGCAACACTATAACAAAAATATTTTTAATGTTAAGGTTATAAAAAAAGTGTTAAGTACCATATCAATTAAATAGTTAAATTACCTATTTAATTTGATATGGTATAATTTTTAATTTAAGTTATTATGGAAAATCAGAAAATATCAAAAATTATCAAACAAATAGATTCTATTTTAGAAACAACACCAGGAATTATTGGTTTAGTTTCTTTGTTAGATGGTTCTAATAAAAATAAGAATAATTGAATTAAAATAGAAGATATTAGAAATAATGGTTCTTTAGAAATTTCAATAGCAATCATTATTAATAGAAATATTACTGTCAAAAATTTGTCCAATGAAATTTTTGAAACAATTAATTTTTATTTCAAAAATAAAAAACAAGAATATTTATTAAAAAAACTAAATATTTATATCAAAGGAGTCAAATAATATGCAGACTTTAAATGCAGATAAATTAAAAATTCTTATAGAATCAGCTTCAAATAAATTGTTTAATAATAAAGAAAGAATCGATGCATTAAATATTTTTCCTGTTCCTGATGGTGACACAGGTACTAATATGTCTTCTACCTTTCAAAAAGCTGTTCAAATAATTGAAAAAGAATCTTTTGATACAACAGGAGAATTAATAGAAATTGTTTCTAAAAATATGTTATTGTTTGCTAGAGGAAATAGTGGTGTTATTTTATCTCAAATTTTCAAAGGTTTTTCTAATGCTTGAAATTCTTTAAATAATATTAATATTGAAAATTTTATAAAAGGTTTTTCAATGGCGGCCAAAACAGCTTATGACTCAGTTTTAAAACCTGTAGAAGGTACTATTTTAACTGTGATTAGAGAAACAGCTGAAGAATTAGCAAAAATTAAAGTTACTAAGAATTCTACATTTAGTTCTATAATGTCTATCGCTGTAAAAACTGCTCAAGCTTCATTGAAAAATACTCCTAATTTATTGCCTGTATTAAAAGAAGTTGGTGTTGTTGATTCTGGTGGTGAAGGTTTATTAATGATCTTAGAAGGAATGAAATCAGCCATTGAAGGAAATAAGGTAGAAATTGATTTAAATTCTACTAAACCTTTAGTAATTGCTTCTAATACCGAAGTATATTCTGGAGAATTTGGTTATTGTACTGAAGTTATTATAAAATTAAATGAACCTGATAAATTTGTAAAAAATAAATTTGTATCTCAAATAGAAAAATTAGGTAATTCTATGGTTATTGTAAATGATGGTAATTTATTAAAATTACACATCCATACAATAACTCCTGGAAAAATTTTAAATATTGGACAAAAAGTTGGTGAATTTTTAACTGTCAAAATAGAAAATATGACTGAACAAGCAAATAATACAAAATCTAATTTAGAAGGTATTAAAAATTATGAAATAACAAAAGTGCAACCTAATAAAAAAAATGCAATAATTTCTTGCAATGCTGGGTCTGGTTTTATAAATATTATGAAAGAACTAGAATGTGATTATGTTATTGAAGGCGGGCAATCAAATAATCCCTCAGCTCAAGATATTATAGAAGCCATTAATATTGTGAATGCAGAAAATATCATTATTTTACCTAATAATTCTAATATAATTTTAGCCGCTCAGCAAGCTTCAAAAATTAAATCAGATAGAAATATAAAAATAATTCCTACCAAATCTCAAGTAGAAGGAATTACTGCAATCATGAATTATTCTTCAGAATTAGATATTGAAGATAATATTGAAGAAATAGAATCAAGTCTAAAAAATTTAATTGTTGGTGAAGTTGTTAAAGCAATTAAGAATACAAAAATCGATAATGTAAAAATTAAAGAAGGTTCATATTTAATGGTTATGTCTCATAAAATTATTGGAACCAAAAAAAATTCATTATCTGCTTCTACTGCATTAATAGACAAAATGATAAAAAGTAATAAAAAAGCTCAAATTTTAATAATTTATTATGGAAATAATGTTTCAGAAATAGATGCTAAAAAAATAGAAAAATATGTTTTAGATAAATATGATATTGAAGTGCAAATCCAAAATGGAGATCAACATATTTATGATTATATGTTTGGATTGGAGTAAAAATGGAAAAAACAATTATATTTGATGTTATGGGTAATGATAATGGAATTAAAGCAGGTTGTTTAGCTGCTTCTCAATTTGTTAAAACTAATATTGAATATAAAATTATCCTTGTTGGCGACAAGGATAAAATTAAAAAATACTGTTTAGAAAATGAACAAATTAAAATTTTCCATAATCCTAATGTTGCAGCAAAATCAAATGAATCTTTATTAGATTCTTACAAAGAAAACAACTCTATGAATAGTGCCCTACAATTATTAAAAGATGGAAAAGGAAGTGCTGTTTTATCTTCAGGAGATAGCGGAAAATATTTAGCAAGTTCTATTATGATTATAAAAAGATTGTCAAATGTTTCTCGACCAGCTTTTATGTCTATTATCCCGACAATAAAAAATGATAAAAAATTTATTCTTTTAGATGAAGGTGCTAATTTAAATTCAAATGAAGATTATTTAGTTCAATGAGCTAAATTAGGAGCATCTTTTTCTAAGAGTGTATTTAAAATACAAAATCCTAAAGTTTCTATTCTAAATATAGGAACTGAGTGTTATAAAGGATTTGAATATCATCAAAAAGCTAATAATATCCTTAAATCTTCAAATCTAAAATTTGAATATAGTGGTTTTATTGAATCTAGATATTTATTAGAAGGATTAGTAGATGTTGTAATATCAGATGGATATAGTGGCAATGTGGCTCTAAAATCGTTAGAAGGAACTGTTTTATCATTTTCTAAATTAATTAAACAAACTATTAAGAAAAATATATGAAGAAAATTCTGTGCTTTTTTAATGCGTAATGTATTTAAAGAAATTAAAGAACATTTAGATTATCGTAATGTTGGAGCCGCTTGGATTTTAGGTGTAAATGGATTGGTAATTAAAGCTCATGGTAATAGTGATCAAAAAGCTTATTTAGGAGCTTTAAATCAAATTAAATTAGCCATTGAATCAAATGCTTTAATAGAATTTTCAAAATCATTGGAAGCACAATAATGAGAAAGAAATATCCTTTAAATGAATTATTTACTATTTTAAATATTAAACCTAAAAATATTAATATTTATTATCAAGCATTGACTCATAAAACATTTTCAAATGAAAATAAAAAATATAATTCTTATGAAAAATTAGAATTTTTAGGTGATTCTATATTACAAATGTATTCTAGTTTATATATTTATAATTTATTTAATAAAGAGTTAGAAGGAACTATGTCTATTATTAGAACTAAAATAGTATCTGAAGAAACTTTATCTAAAGTAATTAAAGAAAATAAAATTAATTTATTTTTAATTTGTTCTAATAATGCCAATGAACTTATGAATAATAATGGAATATGTTGCGATATTTTTGAATCATTATTAGCTGCTATCTATTTAGATTTAGGTGAAAAAGAAGCATTGAATTTCCTAAATAAATTTCTTTTTTCACAAATTAAATTTGACCTTGTAGATAAAGAAAATTTAAAAGATTTCAAAACAAGGCTTCAAGAATTATTACAATCAATAACTAAAAACTCTATAAATTATTTTTGTTTCCAAGAAAAAAATAATATATGAAGTTGCAAAGTAATTTGTAATGATATAACATATGGTGTTGGTAGGGGTGTGACTAAAAAAGAAGCTGAAATAGATGCTGCGAAAAATGCCTTAGATAAATTGAAAATAAATTAAATTATTTTTTAATGAATTTTTTATAAATGATTCAAATAAAAAATGGAAAAACAAGAATAATTAAAACAGATAATGAGAAAATTTTTGCATAGTGTTTATTTTTTTCTTTAACCATTTCATCTATTTCTAATTGAGAAATTACTTCATTTCCAAAAAATGATTGAATATCTATTATTCTTTTTTTTCTATAAATAGTAAAATAAATATGCATTACTAATGTAACTACTAAAATAGTTATTAATATGATTCCGATATTTTCCGGATTATGAGCAATAGCTCTTATTCATCCTGAAAAATCAAATATTCATCATTGGACATCTTTTAATCATCAAAATAACAATGTAAAAATAATTCCATAAAATAATATAGTTAAAACTATTCAATTTTGTCTTGTTTGAGATTTATATAAATTTAAATACATATTGGTAACAAAAGGAGGGGTCAACCTTGATCCTTCAATTAAAGATTCTCGATATAAATTAATAGATACATTAAGTTGTCTAGTGTTTAACAAAACCATAGTTTCTTTTCATAAAATTAATGCAAATGATACTATTGCTGGGGCATATCAAAATTTATTTATTTTGCTTTTATATATAGTTGCCATTAATATAATTCATATTAAATTTGTTAATAATAAAATGCTTAAGAAAATAATTAAAAATGCTTGCTTATTTTTTTCATGCTTAAATACTTTATATATTCCATTAGGAATAATTCCTTTTGGATCTCTAATATATGATGAATCAATTTTTTTTAATGCCATCTTTTCTGGAGATTCAATAAAAGTAATTGTTCCTGTATTATAAATTGGTTTTAACTCTAACATGCATTATACCTTTTCATCATTTATTATTGTACCTTTATTTAAAAAAATTTTTCTATTTGCATATTGAATAACTTCAGGATCATGAGAAACCATAACAATTGTTGTCCCTTTTTCTTCATTAATTTTTTTTAATAATTTCATAACAGTAATTCCTGTTTTTTTATCTAAAGCACTTGTGGGTTCATCAGCAAAAATAATATCTGCATTTTTGGCTAATGCTCTGATAATAGAAATTCTTTGTTGTTGCCCTCCGGACATTTGAGATGGATATTTGTTGACTACATCTAATAAATCAAATTCTTCAAAAGCTTTTTGGATATTAAAATTTTTTCTATTTTTATGCTTTTGTAAAATTAAGCCTGTTTCTACATTTTCATATCCTGTTATATTATTTAATAAATGATATTGTTGAAAAATAAAAGCTACATATTGTCTTCTAAATTTTGTTAATTCTTCATTTGATAAATATGGTAAATTAATATTTTCTACTATTACATCTCCATAATTTGCTCGATCAAGACCTGACATGATGTTTAATAAAGTAGATTTACCACTTCCTGATTTACCAAATAAAATAACAAATTCTCCTCTTTTTATTCTTAAATCTACTCCTTTTAAAATTGGAGTAACTTTATTTCTTGAAATAGGATAACTTTTAAATACATTTTTTAGTTCAATTACATAACCTGGTTCATTTTTTAAATAAATATTAGAGTCTTTTTTTCTTTTTCTTTTCATTTTATAATTATCTTTTCAATGAATATTAATTATTTCAGTTGTATCTAAAATATTATTTCTATTATTTTCTTCATTTATATTTAATAAAAATTCTTCTCCTGTATCAAGATTATTATTAAATTTGGGATTAGATATATATTTATATTGTTTATTTTTTTTGGTAAATCACTTCATTACTTATATCTCCTTAAAGTTATTTTAATAAAATTATGGGTTTAATTCTACCTTGTATTATTCAAGATACAATGCATGTGAAAGCAAAAATAAATGATACTATTCCAAATGCTATCAAAATATGAATAAAACTTAAATGTATAGGTAATAAAATTGATGTCATGGATAAAATTGATGATAAAAATATAGGAATTAATGTTCAAACAATAAGCATTGAAAGAAATATGGATACGAATACAATAGGAACATAGATTGAAAAAAACATCAATAATTTTTCTCTATTTATATATCCTAAAATGCTTAAAATAGCTATATTTCTTTCATTTTCAGTAATAATCATAGATGTAACCATAATTAAAATTGTTAATGAAATTACAAATGAAATAGAAATTATAATTAACATCCCTTGATTAATTGTGTTAGAAGCATGACTAATGTATTCTGCCTCAATTCCTTGAGAAGTTGCATTTAATAATAAAGAATTTAAAGCTTCATCTGTATAGATATTCACAAATTTTTGAATTGCTGAATTTGCCTTTTGAACATTTTCATCATTTAAACTAGAATTATTATTTGATTCAAAGGTTAAATCTAAATTTGGTAATTTCAAGAACTCAGAAATTACTAAATTCACATTATTAGTAGATAATTCGGGATATAATCTAGATATATCACTAGCAAATAATGAAATGTTTATTCCATTAGAATTGATGTTGTAGAATAATTGACGATAAGTATTAATAATGGTTTGTTTCTCTGAATCTGATAAATTTGTAATTTCATTATTATCTTTTACATAAAAAATCTTGTTATTTGCTGATCAATAACCGTTTGATGCATATAAAGATAAGATATTCGTTAAAGTCAATGGAGTTGAATTATTAGAAATAATCCCATTATATTCACCATCATTTAATTTTAAAATTTCATTAGCAAATTTTTGTAAAGTTATTCATTCTTCATTAATGTATGTATCACTAATACCTACTATTTTAAATTTATAACTTTCTTTTCTCGCTGGTTCTTGTATATTTGGGTCTAATGCTAATTTTATTTTTTGGTCTAATCTATCTTTTTGATTTTTTATATGAAAATCAATTATATCTCCTATTTTAAAATTATATTTATAAGCTACAACATTATTAATTATTAATGGATATATATTAGGTTCCTTAAATGAGGATAATTGGTTTAATAAATTATTATTAGCTTCATCTTTAATTAAAATATTTCTGGAATTTTCATTATAACCAATAATATCAATTTTTAGATTATTATTATTAATACTTTCGGCCTCTAAATATGTAAACGTATCATCATTCTCATTAATTTCACTATTATTATGTAAAAAAACAGCACCAGGTGATATGAAATAATCTAATTGAAATTCAGGCATTGTAGTTTGTATGTGATCTGGTAATTTATTATTAATATTAATGTTTGCAGGATCAAAATTCAACATAAAGTTATATGCTTGAACAAGAAAATCTCGATATTGTTTTCTAATGTTGTTAGATATTGGTTCACCTGTTATTATCAAACGTTGATCTATATAATTATTATCATTTACATGTCTATATATGAATTTAGAATCTTCAATTTGTTCTTCATTTGAATAGTAATTAAAATAATCAATTCTAATATCTTCAAATTGCTTAATGATGTTATTAAATACTTGATAATTTTTTCCTGTTTCTAAATCATATAGAGTTAAATATTCGTTGCTTGTGCCAAAATTCATAAATTTTGTTACATAATTTTTATTATTCAATTTATATTCTATACCTTCTTGAGTTCATTCAATTCATCTAGAAGATTTATCTGAAATATTAACAATTGAAGCTCTTTGAGATTCAGGAATAGCATTATATAAATTTTTTCATACGTTAATATCTAAACCGCCTGTGACTACAGATAAATCAATTGAGGATTTTGTCAAAATATGAGGTGTTGTTTTATCATTGATATCTAAATTACCATTAGCATCATTTTTATTAATAATTTCATTATATCCAGGTTTAAAATATGAAGATAAATAGGTATAACCTTCTGCTACATTTCCAACAGGAACATATAACATGTTATTAATATCATATGTTCCATTTGGTTCTGCATAATATGTTTGAATATCTCCTCCTTGGTTTGTTAAAGTAAATAATTTCATGGAATATTTATAATTTTTATTAGAATATGTCTTGTCAATCGAATCATTAAATGAACGATATGAAATTATAAAAAATAATGTTATGAATGAAGTAAATAAAGTGGAAATAAATAATGCTATCAATTTTCCTATCGAACCTAATGCTAATGAAATTGAAAATCTATTTTTAACTGATGTATGATTATTTAATTTTTTAATTGTTCTTGCAAATGCTGAATTATTTATTTCCATAGAACCATTTATTAAAGAAATTGATTGATTTTTAGTTAAAAATCAAAATGTTGTTACAATGGTTAAAAAACATAAAAAGACAATGGGAACAACTAACGTTAATAAAAATGTGATTCAATTAAAAGGTATTGTAACAAATGGAATTTTTCAAAAAATTGATAATAAATTAAAAATAGATAATTGAGATAATAATCCACAAATATAACCTAATGTTGCACCAATTATAGAAACAAATAAAGGAAATAAGCAAATTGATAAAGATATTTCTCATAATGAGTATCCTTGGGCTTTTAAAATACCTAAAACTTTTGCTCTAGAATTGATATATCTTCTTATTACAAAAATGATTACAATAGAAATAATAAGAACTAATACCACACCTATAGTATTTTGAATAAAAATTAAATTATTAATCATATCCTCAATCACTGTTATTCTTAAGCTTCTTTCAGGATTAAATAATGAACTTTCATTATATAGATATGCCATGTTATTCTTATCAATATTATTTGTTCCACTAACTGAATACAATAATTTATTTAATTTTGTTTGTAATTCTTGTATATTTTCTTGTTCTGGAGCTTTAATCAAAAAATATTTTTCATGGGTTGAGTTGACATTGGATCTTTTTATTCTATTAAAACCATATTCATTAACATAAACCAAAGCCTGATTTTTGGTATTTACACTCATATTGCTTGCATCAATTACAGGATAAATATAATCAATAGAAAAATCTTTACCTACAATAACATATTCAACTCCTGAAACATTTATTTTATATTTGTCTTCAATCTTACTTAAATCATTTAAATCATTAGATAAATTTGGTGATGAATAGACTTCTTTATTATTATCATTTAAAAATGCTTGATTAACAATTGCCATATTACCCAAATTATTATTTATAACAATTTGATTATAATCATCTCTAATTTCTGCAAAACTTTCGATACCATAAACTAAAAATTTAGTTACATCAATATTAAATAATAATGTTGGTTCGTATTCATTATTTGCTTCTTTATGTTTAAATACATAATTAGTTAAATATCAAATTAAATCTATATCTACTTCTAATGGTGTCATTTTTTTAGGATCATAAATGAATTCAATATCATTATTAGGATTGTTTTCTTGAACTAATGTATTTAATTCTAAAGTAAATAAACCATTAATATTAATGCTAAATAGAGACAAAATATTATATAAATTAATAGTTCTATAATATACATTATAATTTTCATTATATTTATTAATTATTCATTTAGGTTTTATTAAATAATCATATCCTTCTTGAGGCTCTTTCATGTTTAATCAATCAATAATTTTAGGTAATGTGTTTTGACCTAATAATGGTTTAATTAAAGGTAATACTGGCTGAACTGTTGGAGGCAACATGGGTTTAAATTTTTCTAATATATCTGCTATTTTTATATCATTTAATATAGTTGCTGAGAAAAGATCTTTTAAAGATTGTTTAAATAAAGAAATGCTATAAATATTTTTATATAGAAAAGGAAAAAAATCTCCAAATCCTATTATTTGATTATCTTGAAAATTATTTATATAAAAATGGTTTCAAAATTCTTCAATAGTTTTATCTAAATTAATAGAAGACATTAATTCTTTTAATGATATTAAAAAATTTGAAGGATTGGTTACTATTTCAGAAATTTTTGTATAGTTCATCCCTGTTAAAGAATTAACTAAATTTAAAATTGGATCAAAAGAAATAACTGATCCTGTAGATAATTTAACAATATTAAATACTTTATCAATTTCATTATTAAAAATTGCTTGTTGTTCTTGGATTGGTGTTGATCCTGTAGGATTAATATAACGATTTAGTCCATCAAAAATTGAACCAAATATAGAATCAAATAAATTGTTTTTTGTAGATACAATAGCATCCCTTAAAATACCAATAACAACCTTAACATATACTTCTGTAGATAATTGTGGGGGCGGAGTTAATCCTTTTCCAAATCCATATTTAGAAAATCCTGTATTAACTGCATTCATTAATATTTCTCAATCACTTGGAGTTATCAAAGGTTTTACAACTAATGTTAAAGTTCGAATTAAATTATCTCTAAATATTTCCATTCCATATTTTCCATTGTTATTATTAGGATTGTTTAATGCTGAGTTGGGGTCAGATTCAGCATTATTATAATCTTCAACAAGATCTGCATTAGGTAATAAATATTGAAATGGAATTGAATATTTATCAATATATATATCATCTTGTCTTGCTCAACCTTTTGAACCAACTACATTATTATTATTTCCATATCAATCAAATGGAGCAAAATTTAATCTATTATTCAAAATAAATTTCTCTAATTCAGCATATGAAATAGGTTGAGAAAAATCTGGATGTAATGACCAAGATATATTATCTATATCTGAAACAGATTTCAAAATAAAATAGTGAGTTTCATTATTAACAACAATAGACGATATTCCATAAATATTTTTTAGGTCTTTTTGACCATTTTTAGTTAATCAAATTATTTTTTTACTTTGTAACTTTGTTTCCAAATTATTATTTATATATGTAAATGAACTAAAAGATAATGTTGGATTAATATAATCTCTATTTAAAGACATCCCATTTAATAAACATTGTAAAATTGGGCTTACATATTCTATTGGTACTTGATTTGAATGAACATTAATATTAGAAGGTAAAGAAAAAATTTCATGATCTTGAGGTGTGTCAATTAATTTACCAACTTGTCCTTGCACTGGTATGCCATTTCAATTTATTTCATTATTAGAATTTCCTAGATTAATAAATTGATAAACATTATTTTCATTATTAGAATTTGTATTAACTGTTAAAGTTTCTCTTATACCTATCTTTTGTGCTAGTTGTTTTATATTATTATAAATTTGTTTGTATTTATAATTTTTAGCTGTTTCATAAATTTGATCTTTATAACTAAGTGATTTATCTTTATTAATTGAATTTAATAAAACTGACAAATTATTATCATTATAATTTTCAATTTTTTTGATTGTATTCAATTCACCATTTGAATTTTTAATTGGTTTAGTTAAGTCTTCCTCTGTTAAATCAACATCAAAATTAAATGATTTGATTTTATCGGTGCCATCAGGATTTGTAATAGAATTACCTTCTCCATCATTTATAGGAATTAAATTACCATTTATATCTACATAATTAATAATAATTTTTTTTGTTCAATATGTTCAAGACAATAATTCATTAAATTTTGTTGGATCATTTTCTTTAATATAATTTAATCATTCTTCTAGATATCCTTTTCAAATTTTAGAATCAATTTGATTGTTTTGATTTCTATCAATTCCGGCTAAATAATATTTATTTTGAGTAAAAATATATTGATATTGAGAATATACAAAAATAGATGTTGGTATGCTTAAATCTGAGATATTATTTATTGTAAAAGGTAATTTAAAACTAGCTTTAATTTGAGGGATGGTTGATAAAGCAAAAAAATTTTGCGGTGTTGTATTTTCAGCAAAACTATTAATATCTCCATCTAAGATTCAAGTTTTTGTATGATCTAATTTTCATGAAACTTTGCCTAAAAATTCTGATTTTTTAAATCCTAATAAATCTCCTATTTGGTCACTTGTTATTTTGTAAAATAAATTTTTATTATTAGGATTAGAATATTTTATCGATTCTAGCGATTGTGTATTTGATAATAAACTAGATTCCAAATACGCTTCATTTAATTCAAGATCTATTACTATAGGAACAAAATTATTATTGGCATTATCATATAATTTTTTTGCGTCTTTAGAATTTGTTCACACTAAAGAAATAGGATCATAAACATCATATATTTCAGAAAGAATATTAAAAATTTGATTTCTTGATAAATATTCGCCATTATTATTTTTTTCATATGTTTCTAAATGATTATTTCCTGTTTCATTTAAGTGAATATTCAATTTATTATTAATTGCATTATTCAAATTGAATGATGGATTATTAAAATTATAATTAGTACTAATTAAATTTGATAAATCTTTGGTTTTTACATATATAGTTTTATTATAGTTGGGGATTAGAGTAGATAAATTATAAAATTCGCTATCTGTATTGAAATAAATTGTACTTACATAATTTTCTTTTTCTTTATATTCTCATTGATTATTTAATAAGTATGAAGAATTATTATATGCAATTGATGGTGTTTCATAAAATTGCTGCGGTCCCTCGCCATATATATCAATATCTGTGTTCATAGTAATATCATGTTTCACAGACTTATCTATAAATTTAGAATATTGACTTTTATAAGAATTTACAATATCAAAAATTAATGTTATAACACCTGAAGATAAAAAAATTAAAAGAATTAATCCTATAAGGATTATTTTAGAATTTTTAAATGATTTTCAAACTTCTTTTAATAATTTTTTCATAATTATCAAAATATTTAATTTTAAATATTTTATCAATAAATTTAAAACATTATTAATTATTCATATCTAAAACAATAATGGATTCTATGTGATAAGTTTGAGGAAACATATCCAAAATTGCTAATTTAGATAAATTATAATGTGTTTTTAAAATATTAAAATTTGCAGCTTGTGTTGCTGGGTTACATGACATATAAATGATTCTTTTTGGCTTAATTTTATTCTTTATTAAGTCTAATGTTTGTTTATCTACTCCAGTTCTTGGAGGATCTAAAATTATAGTTCCTATATCCTCATTATAATTTTTTATAAAAGATGAAACATCTTTATTATAAAACTCTACATTTTTTATATTATTAATTTTTTTATTGTATAAGGAGTCATTATAAGAATCTGTATTTATTTCTACGCCAATCACTTTTTTTGATTTAGATGATGCAATAATTGTAATTGTGCCAATACCTGAATATAAATCTAAAGTAATTTCATTTTGTAATAAATTATTCATAATATATTGATATGCCAAAATGGCAACTTCTTTATTAATTTGATAAAAAGAATTTAGACCCACTCTAAATTTATATTGAAACATGGAATCAAAAGTATATTTATTTTCATGCTTATTGCCATAAATTAAAGTATCTAATTTTCGATAAATAATATCTCCTTTTAGAGTTTTATTTCATTCGATCGATGATAATAAAAAATCTTCAATATCTATAATATCTTTTGAATTTTTTTTATAAAAATGTCCATCATGAACTGTTATTTTATTTCGATATTTTATTTTTTGTTTTCCTTCAATTCAATCAAATTTCTTAATGTTAATTTGAGCTATTTTTTTAAAATCATGTAATACTTTTTCTTCTTTAAATTTTCTTTGTTCATCATTATTCATATGAATTAAATCATAACCACCAATTAAATGAGCATCTTTAATGTTATGTTGATTTCTATTAACAGAAGATTTAAGAATTTTAATCAATTTTCCTATATAGTATGTAGAACAAGTTTTTTGAATTTCATAAAGAACTTCTTCACCTTTAATTGCTCCATAAATATATACAGGTTTTTGATTATAAAAAGTAACACCTTCTCCGTGTTGATTATAATAAGTTATTATTCCTATTAATTGTTCCATTATGATTAATGCAAAATTATAAAATTCCTAAAGCAATTTCTACCATTTTTAAAAATGTTTTTTCTCTCTCTTCACTTGATGTTTCTTCATGTGTTATTAAATTATCACTAATTGTTACCAAACATGCGGCATTTTTGTCTAATTTTTTAGCATTTGTAAATAATGCATATGATTCCATTTCTACGCAATCAGCTTTAGTTGTTTGAATTGTTTCTTCTAATGGTCTAGAATTATAAAAAACATCTGATGAATGAATTCTTCCTACATTTAACGAAATATTTAATTTTTGAGCTGATTCTATTAATTTGTCATTTAAAAATTTTGAAGGTGTTTGAATATGGGTATCTACATCTAATACTAATTGACCATATGTTTTTGAATCACTATAAGAATCCTTGGCTAAAACTACTTCATATAACCCTAATTCTTTTTTATAAGAACCTGCTGACCCAATTCTTATAATATTATCTACATCATAAAATTTAAATAACTCATAAGAGTAAATACCTATTGATGGCTGACCCATACCTGATCCTGCTATTGTTACTTTTTTTCCTTTATATTCTCCTGTGAACATAAGCATATTTCTTACTGTATTTACTAATTTCACATTATCTAAAAATTTTTCGGCAATAAATTTTGCTCTTAAAGGGTCTCCTGGCATTAAAACAGTTTTAGCTATATCTTCTTTTTTGGCATTAATATGTGGTGTCATATATAAATTCCTTTCACATTTTCTTTTTACTCTATTTAAAAATTTTAAATTAAATTATGTTTTAATAATATTTTTCTTATTTCATCTGATTTATCATATTCTTTTTTAGATAATAATGATTTATATTCATGATATAAATCTATTAAAGATTGGTCAATAGTTTTATTAGCTAAATTAAAACCCAAAAATTTTATATAAAAATATATTTCTAATGCATCGATAATGTTTTTATTTTGATTAAATTGTTTAATTAATTTATTTAAATTTTTGTTAATTTGTGAAAATGATCCTTTAATCAATTCTTGGGCTATATCATTATAAATTTTGGTTTCATTCTTACTAAAAGAAATTTCCAATTGTTCTTCATTCAATTTTAAATAATTTATTATTTTATCTAATTGATTCATTTTTTTGATTAATGGACTTATCACAATATCATTTATTTCTATTTCGATGTTTATATTTGATGTTAATATTAATAACCTAAATAAATCTGCTCCATTAGGATATAAAGATAAAAATTGGTCTGCTTTAATGATGTTTCCCAAAGATTTAGACATTTTCTGCTTATTGATATTGATTATTCCTACATGTAATCATTTGTTAGTAATGGGTTTATTGTTAGCTGCGATATATTGGATATTTTCATTTTCATGATGGGGAAATTTTAAATCTATTCCTCCACCATGTATTTCTAATGAATTTCCTTTTGTATAATGATTAACAAAAAATGCACATTCAGTATGCCACCCGGGTCTACCGTTGCCAATAATGGTTTTTCATGTCATTCCTTCATTTTTGTTTTTTCATAAAACAAAATCAAAATCATTTTTTTGTTCATGAATTTTTTTATTTTGTAAATTTTTCAAATCTATATTTGACACAGAACCATATTGAGGAAATTTGCTTGTATCAAAATAAATTGATTTATTTACTATATATCCATTATTGTTATTTAAAATGTTGTGAATGAAATTAGCAATTTCATCAATATGTTCTGTTACTTTTGGCATTTCGTCAATTGTTTGCACATTATATTCTTCTAGCATTTTTATATAAAATTCATAATATTTAAGACTAACTTCAGATTCTAATATGTTTAATTTTTGAGCTTGATTAATTATCTTGTCATCTATATCAGTAATATTATGAATAAACACATATTGATTGGGATATAAATATTTATACCCTCTTAGAATTAAATCAAATGTTATTATAGGTCTCATATTCCCTATATGAACTTTATCATAAACAGTGGGACCACATAAATAAATATATTTTTTCATAAAAATATTATATATAAGATTTTTATTCATCATATTTTAAATTAATCATTTATTAATTTCGTCTATCATTCTATTAAAATAAGAAGCATTATTTGTGCTCATCTCACCATATAAGACATTATTTAACTCAAATAATGCTTGATTATATTCTTCAATGTTGCCTGATACCTTGGCTTCTTCAAATTTCTTTAATAAAGTGGGATCAACATTTTTTAGTATTCCATTTTCTCCAAAAAATTTTTTTGTTGTTGCTTCTACTATAGCATCAAATTTATTTGCTAATTCTAAACTTGATATAGATGATGGAGATGCTCCTACAAAACCTAAATCAATTCCTCCATTTATTGTCATATTTGTTGGTGTACCTGTCAAAGAATTAGATGGATCAATAATGATGTTTTGGTCTAAATTTATTTTCAAAATAGTGTTTGTAGAATCCGGATATAATTGCGAAATATTTAATTCTTGACTAATACCTGATAGAAAGCACAATGATTTATATATTGCAATACCAATTCTTTTCTCAGATGATGTTATAAAATAGTCACTATATGCTTTTCCATAAGAAATTGCCATATTTGAATCCACACCAACTACTCATTGTTGGTCTTTTTTATTATTTTCTTTAATAATATTAGCAGCAGTTCTACTTCAATCTCCAGCTACTGGCATAATAATACTTGGTGCTTGTTCTTTAAAAATTTGATCACCATTGCCTTTAACTGACAAAAAAAAATCATTTCTTGTTAATGGATTATTGTCAATATATGTTGTATTTAAAAATACTTTTTGATTGTTCATATATACATTATGAGATACTTTTGTATCATTTGTTTTTTGCTCATCATTTCAACGTCTTATTCCTTCCACAAAACCATAATTAAAATTTGTTGAACCGGAAGCATCAGCTCCTGCTGAACAATTTAAAATTCTTTTATCTTTATTTTGTTCTCCTGGATATTGCTCTGCTAAAAATTGAGAGACTGCATAACCAATCAAAAATGATGATTCTTGGGTTTTAAAATTTAAAGATATTCCTGTGCCTCATTGAGTTTTGGTTCCATCAGAATTAATATCACATAAATATTTATTTACATCTCAATCAATTGAAATAACTTTGATTTTTTTGTCAAAAAATTTTTGTCTATAAAATGGAATTTTTATTCATTCTGCAAAAAACTGTTCTTGAGTTCACCCTGTTAATACCCATATTTTATAATTCTTATTTAGAGCATCAGAATATGCTTGGAACATTTCAGCAGGTGAAGGTGTATTTGTTTCTTTATATGTGCTTGTATTAACACCTACCAAATTAGAAAAAATTGATATTGCTTCTCAAGTCATTTGATTAAAAGAATTATCATTTATTTTACCTGCAGCAGTGATTTGAATAATAGGATTTTTTTGAATAATTTGTCTAATTGCATTTCCTTTTTCATTATTAATAGAAACTAATTCATGAATTTGGTTTTGAAATTGAGAAAATTCTTTATTAATATTAGAAATATCTGTGCTTGCATATATTTGATCACTCTTACATGCAATTGATGTGATAGGTAAAATCAATACTGGCGCACTTAAACTAATTAAAAAAAAATTTTTTCTATTCATAAACAATCCTTAATTTCTCTAATATTATTTAGGTTCTATTTAATATTAAATAATTTATTAATTTTAAATAAATTATTATGTTATTTTTTTTTAACAAAATTATCTTTTAGATTTATCGTATGGTTGACCCAAAGCTTTTGGCGCTTCAGAAGTTTTTGCTATTTTTTTAATTAATTTTGCTAAAAACTTGGCTACTGGCTTTGAAAATAGAATCATTATAATCAATGTTAACAAATAAGGTAACATCATTAGTATTGGTTGAATTGAACTCCCATTACTAAATAAATTGGTTGCTTGTTGACCTAAAGCAAATAACAAAGCAAATATAATAGAAATTAATGATGAAAGTAATGTTTTTCATCTACTTATTAAAACAATTGCAATTGCTAAAAAACCTAATCCTTCTACATTTACTTGAGATTTAAATGAAGATCCTGAAGAAAATTCTGAAATATATATAGCTCCAGCTATTCCGGCTAATAATCCTGAAATAATAATTGCTTGTCATTTAATACTATCAACATTAATTCCAGCAGAATCAGCTGCTTGAGGATTTTCACCTACAGATTTAAATCTCAAGCCTCATTTTGTAAATGATAATAAAACAAAAGAAGTAATAATTACTAATATAGTTATAAACATTTTCAAAGAAAAGAAAGAAATTAATTCATTATTTGCTGAATTACCAAATTCTAGTCTACCTACATTATATGGCATACTATTTGCTTCTCCAAATAAATAAAGAATAATCAAAGTAAAGGCTGGAGCTAAAATATTTAAAGCAATACCTGAAATAATTTGATTACCTTTTAACTTAATGGATATAAATCCATGGAGTAGGGAAAATAATATTCCACCTAAAGCTGCAAAGGCATAAAGAGCAATGTTTAATCAAGGGCTATGTTGTGGTCCTGAACCTGGAGCAATAATGTGAGCAAAAATCATATAAGTTGTGGCTCCAAAAACCATAATACCATTAACACCTAAATTAATGATCCCAGCTCTTTCTGTGAAAATGATAGCAATCGCTGATAAAGATAAGATACAAAAATAAGGAAATATTGTTGTTAACAAACCATTCATTATTTACCTCCTCTAATATCTTTATCTCTTTGTTCTTTCTCTTTAATAGCTAATTCTTTAGTATTATCCACTAATTTTTCTTGCACAAAATTATAATGTTTATGTATTAATTTAGTTTTTAAACTATTGAATTGTTGATTTCAAGATTGTAATTTATCTTTCCTTTTTGATTTGATTTGATATTTATCAAAATAGTGTTCTTCAGCTAATAAAATATCTTTTTCTTTTTTCAATTTACTTAATAATTCTAAGTATTCTATTTGTTTCTTTTGATCTAAGTTTTTAAAAATTATTTTAGAACTAGGTTGAGCCAATAATTTTTTTTCTTCTTCTTGTTTATTTTTCATATGTTTTTTAATATCTTTTCAAACACTATGATTAGATTTTCATAAGTTTCATAATTCTTTTTTTTCATTAAATCATCCTGAAGTAAAGTAAGTTAAATGTTCTTTCCAATTTTTTCAATAAACTTTTCTATATTCTGGATATTTTATTAGAATGAAGAAATTTTTACTTCATTGATAGGGTAAAAATTTTGAAAAAACAAAAGCAAGAGCAGCAGAATAAATAAATATTCCTGATATAATATCAGTCATTTCATTAGGTAATGCAGGAAAAGATGTTGCTGTTTGAGAACCAACAGAAATAATAGAAAAAACAAAAGATGAAAAAATGATAGCTATTGGGTTATCAAAAACAATTAAAGATATGGCTATTGCATTAAATCCAATATATAATGGACCACTAGAAATAGAAATATCAATTACGCCTTGTTGAACAGAAAAATACCAAACAAATCCTGCTAATCCGCTTAAAGCTCCACTAATTGCCATGGAATTTAAAATTAAATGCTTTTTATTTGTTCCTGAATAATCAGCAGCAGTAGGACTCAAACCAACCATTTGAATTTTATAACCAAATTTTGTAAATCTAATAACAATTCAAATTACTATAGTAATTAATATAGAACTTATAATTAACAATCATGATCATCCTGATTTATATCATATGTCTATAAAATAAAATTCTGGAACCTGATTGAATTGAATATATCCCTCAGTTTTTCCATATCCCATTAATTCACCAGTGGTTAAATTAAATCCATTATGTAATGATGGATCTTGATATAATCCCACTACATATCTAATAACAAAAAAGATAATTCAATTTAACATTATTGATGAAACAACTTCATTTACATTTAAGTATGCTTTTAATATCCCTATGATCATTGAAACACTAATGCTAACTATAATTGATAACAAAATCGATAATGCAACTGTAGCATGAGTTGTTTGAGTCATAGTTGCTAAATCTTTTCTAATCATTACTAAAGTTATAAATCCAGCAGACATCATTTGACCGGCTACACCAATATTAAATATTCCTGATTTAAAACAAATAGCAATTGCAAGTCCTGCCAAAATAAATGTAACTAGTGTGGGAATAAAAATATTAGAAACATTAGCATCTTGAAAAAATGAAATAATAACTGAAAATGGATTGTATCCAAAAAAGGAAATGATTAAAATTGTAATAAACAAACCAAGCAAAATTGATCACAATGAATTGTATACTTTTCTTCTTGTTGAATAATTATGGCTATTAAAAACTTTATTTATAAATTTATTCCATAAATTATTCTCTTGATTTTTATTGATTTGTAATTCTTGCTTCATAATTTCTCCCTTATTTTTGCACAAATTTTCCTGCCATTAATAATCCAATATCATCTCTTGTAAACTTATTAATTGGTCCTTGGTCTACTATTTCACCCTTATTAATAATGGCAACTGTGTCAGCTAATGCTAATATTTCATCTAATTCATATGAAATCAGAAGGATACTTTTCCCATGTTTTTTTTCTTTTAATATTTCATTATGAATGTAATTAATTGCCCCAATATCTAATCCTCTTGTTGGTTGAATGATTAAAATAAAATCATGATCAGTCATTAATTCTCTACCTATAATTGCTTTTTGTTGATTACCACCAGATAAATTTCTTGCTAATGCATATCCTTCATTTGAGCCTCTAACATCAAATTTTTTAATAATTTTTTGACTAAATTGATTTTTTCATTTATTATTTATAAATTTAAAAAATTTATTAATTTTATTAAAGAAAGAATTTTGAAACTCATATACTTGATTTTTATCTATTTGTCTAATAATAGAATTATTATTTATCGAAAAGTCTAAAACTAGTCCGTGCTTGTGACGATCTGCTGGAATAATCGAAATATATTCATCACTTTTTTTCTTTGTATTGAATCTAGTAATATCTTTTTTCCCATTCCTATTATTAATAATAATTTGTCCTGTGTTTGTTTTATTAATTCCAGTAATTAATTCTTCTATTTCTTCTTGACCATTACCTTCAATACCTGCAATTGCTAAAATTTCTCCCTTGTGAGTGGATAAATTCACATTTTTTAACTTTTTGTATGAAACATTTTTAAATTCTAAAACTGTTTTAGAATCATAATTATGATCTCAATTTTTTGGTTCAATAACAGTTCTACCAACCATATCTGAAGCTATTTGAGCAGGCTCTACAATAGATAAGTTGTCATAATATTTTACAACCTTTCCGTGTCTTATAACAGTTGCTTCATCAGCGATTTTTTTCACTTCTCATAATTTATGTGAAATAAAAATTATGGTTTTACCACTTTCTTTTAATTCTTTAATAACTTTTAATAATTCTTGAATTTCTTGAGGAGTCAAAACAGCAGTTGGTTCATCAAATATTAAAATATTTGCATCACGATATAACATTTTCATTATTTCCACTTTTTGTTGTGTTGAAACAGATGCATCTTTTGTTGCTTGATCTAAATCAAAATTTAATTTGTATTTTTTTTGAAATGCTTGAATTTTAATTCTTGATTTATTTAAATCCAAAAAATTATATTTAGTAAATTCAGAACCTAAAATAATATTTTGTAAATTAGTGTAATTATCTACTAATTTGAAATGTTGATGAACCATTCCTATCCCTATATCTGCAGCTTGATTAGGATTTTTAATAACTACTGGGTTACCATCAATTTTAATAGTTCCACTAGTAGGAGAATATAAACCGAATAAAATAGACATTAATGTAGATTTTCCAGCACCATTTTCGCCAATTAAAGCATGTACAGAACCGGGTTTAACTTTTATTGTAATATCTTTATTTGCATAAAAACCTGAAAATTCTTTTGATATATTTAATAATTCAAGTTTGTACATAATTAATTACCTCTTTTATTAATTTCACTAACTACTAAGTTAAAATACTCTTTGTTATTTGCACTCATTTCGCCATATAAAACGTTGGCTAATTTAAAAACTGCATTATTATACTCTGTTATATTATTAGATAATTTGGCTTTATTATATTCTGCTAATAATGTTTGGTCCACTGTGTGTAATAAATTTGTGGTTGGATCATTAAAAAATTTATTTTTTGTTTCTTTAATAATAGTATTAAAACGTATTGCATCATCTGTATTAGACAAAGTGGAAGGAGAGGCTCCAACAAAATCTAATTCAATTCCGCCATTTACTAACATGCTTTTTTCTTCTGAATTTTGCTCAATTTTTCTAGATTCAAAATTAATAATTCAATTTGTTTCATTAACATTTGGATATAGTTCTGGAAGAGATAATGTTTGACTAACTCCTAATACAAAACATAAAGCTTTATATGTTGCAATACCAATTCTTTTTTCTGAAGAAGTTATAAAATATGGAGCATATGTTGGACCATATGATATTGCCATATTAGAATCCACTCCAACTACTCATTGTTGATTTAATTTATTAGTTTCTTTAATTATGTTAGCAGCTATATTGCTCCAATCGTTTGCTACAGGCATTACAATTGTTGGGGGATTTTCTCTAAATATTTCTTGTCCATGACCTGTAATTGAAAGAGTAAATTCATGTCTAGTTAAAGGATTATTAGGTTCATAAGTTGTTTCTAAAAATACTTTTGAATCTTCTTTATAAATATTAGAAAAAATCTTTTTACTTTCATCTCTTTGTTCTTTATTTCAAGCTCTTACACCTTCTAAAAAACCATAACAAAAATTTGTAGAACCTGATGCATCTGCACCAGCTGTTGTATTTACTATTTTTTTAGATGCATCATTAGGATATTTTTCATTTAAAAATTGAGAAATAGCATAACCTATTAAAAAGGATGATTCTTGTGTCCTAAAATTTAATGCAATACATGTTCCTGGTTCTAATTCATTTATTTGGGATGCATCTCAATCAATTGAAATGATTTTAATGTTTGCCTTTTGAAATTTTTGCTGATGCAAAGGATTTTGAATTCATTTTTGAAAAAAGTTTTGATGTTGCCAACCAGTTAAAACTCAAATTTTGTATTGTTTATTTAAAGCATCAGAATATGCTTGATGAATTTCATTAATTGACATAGATTTTGTTTCTTTGTAAGAACATATATCTAAATTGAAGCCAACATTACGTGCAAATTCAGAAATAGCTTCTCAAGTCATTTGATTAAAAGAGTTATCAGTTATCTTACCTGCTGTTGTAATTTGAATTATTTTATTATTTAAAATATAATCTCTTAAAATTTGATTTTCTTGAACTGCTTGATATATTTTTTCTTTTGTATCAAGAGAAAAATATGTTTGTACTTCAGAAATATTTGTTTTAGCTAAAACATCATCGCTAACACATCCAATAGAAAGAACAGGCACAATAAATGCATTAGTAGTTCCTGATAATATACCAAAAACTTTAAAATGCTTCAATCTCATAATCCCTCTTAAACTTAATATTCTTGAAATTATTCTCTAGGTAATTTAAATTATGTATGTAATTAACAATAAAAATAATTCTATTTGTTATTTTTTTTTAACAAAAAAATAATTTTTATTAACAATAATATGTGACACTTTTATATAATGTGTAACTTTTTAATGATATTAAATAATAAAATTCCTGTAGCAATTGAAACATTTAAAGATTGCACTGTTCCATGCATAGGAATATAAATTAATTGATCACTAGCTTTTTTAATAGTAGAGCTTATGCCCTTGGCTTCGTTACCAACAATTAAAGCAAGAGGAAAATTATATTGAGTTTTAAAATATGTTTGAGAATTTTCTGAAATACATGAGGCATAAATTCAAAAATTATGTTTTTTTAATTTATCTATTGTTACTTGAATAGATGAGGTTTTACATATATTCATTTTTACAAAGCCACCTGAACTAATTTTTAATACTTTATCATTAATTTGTGCTGCTCTTTTATCAGGAATAATAATATGAAAAACGCCCGCTGCATTTGCTGTACGCAAAATAGATCCTAAATTATTAATATCTTCTATATGATCTAAAATTAAAATAATTTGAGGTTTTTTATTAATAATATCTTCTATAGAACAATAAGAAAAATAATCATCCACTTCAGCAATTATTCCTTGATGATTAGTAGTAACAATTTTATCTAATTCGGATTTATTAACTATTTGATATGGTATATTAAATTTTTCTAATATATCTTGATATTGATAAGTTGCATATATTTTATTGATTCTTGTTTGACTAGATATTGCATCTAATACGGAATTTTTTCCTGTAATATATTTATGGTTTTTTTTATTCATAAATTTAAATATTTAATAATAAAAAACAATTATTTTTGATTTTTTGCTTTTTGCATTGATCTCATAATTGCTTTAATTTGAGCTTCAGATGGTTTTCTTCCCATTTGTAAAAACATTGCTCTAATCATTTTCTCTGTTATTGGAGGATTTTCTTTAATTTGTTTTTCAAACATCCTTTTAGTAAGAAAAAATGAAAGAGCTGCTCCTGCTATTAAACAAACTATACTTAAACTTATAACTAAACCTATTCATCCACCTAAATCCATAATTCTTCCTTATATTTAAAATAATCTATGTGATTATTTTGAGTAGTACTCAACAATTAATGATTCATTTATTTCTTGATTTAATTCTTTTCTTTCTGGTAATCTAATTAATCTATATTTAAAATCACCTTCTTCTTTTAATCATGGCGCCAATTCTTTTTTAGATTTACTATCTACAACATGAATATTTTTTCTTAATTTATCTTTTAGTTCAATCACATCATTGATTTTTACTTGCATTGAAGGAATATCTGCCTTGTGACCATTTAAAGTAAAATGTCCATGATTAACAAATTGTCTTGCTTGTCTTCTTGTTTGAGCTAATCCTGTACGATAGATAAGCGAATCCATTCTTGTTTCTAACATCTGTAAAAAGTTAACACCAGCTTGTCCTGGTCTCTTTGCAGCTTTAACAAATGTATTTTTAAATTGTTTTTCTGTAATACCATACATAAATCTTATTTTTTGTTTTTCATATAAATGTAGTCCATAATCTGATAGTTTTGGTCTTCTTTTGTTTCCGTGTTGCCCAGGAACTGTTTGTCTTCCTTTGCCTTTTGCAAATTCTTTTCCTGTTTCTAAAATTGAAAATCCTAATCTTCTTGATCTTTTAAATATTGATCCTCTTAATGTTGCCATATTATTTTGTTCTCCTTTAAATATATAAAAAATTAAAATCTTATTAATATAAATAATTAAAAATTAGATTTTAAATTAATTATTAATAATTTATTTCTAATGATTTCACATATAGCGTGTTACTTACAAATATTTTTCAAATAAATTAATTTAATAATTATTTAAATTGCTATAAATAGCAATTAATATTATAATTTAATATTTATATATTTGCTTAATATTTGTCTAAATATATTTAAATTAAAATATTATTCATTATTTATTAAAGAGGATAAGTCATGCAAAATTTTATACCGATATCATTATTAGGAGAATTTTTAGGAACATTGTTGCTTGTTTTGTTGGGTAATGGTGTAGTTTTTTCAGTAACTCATAATAAAATGATGTCAAATCAATCTGGAAAATGAATCTTAATTGCATTAGGATGAGGTTTAGGAGTTTTTGTGGGTGCTTTAATTGCTTTAGCTCTAGATTCTCCTGCTCATTTAAATCCTGTATTAAGCATATATAACTCTATTTCTAATTTAGATCCTATCTTTTTAATTTATATTCCATTTCAATTTTTGGGTGCAATTGCTGGACAAGGGATACTAAATTTTATTAACTATAAACATATTATTGCCACAGCAAAAAAAGACCCAAATGCTACAAGAGGTGCTCATTTTCCTACGGCTGCTTTTGATAATCAAAAAGATAAGGCTACTATTTTTAATTTTTCTTATGAATTCATAGGAACCTTTGTATTATTACTTGGAATTTTTGCGATTGGAAGATTAAATAATGTAGTAAGTCAAACTTCTTTCCCTTTTCCTATACCTGTTACTTTAATTATTATAGCAATAGGAACATCATTAGGTGGCTCAACAGGATATGCTATTAATCCAGCACGTGATTTAGGACCAAGAATTGTTTATGCTTTTTCTAGAAATTATTTTTCTAAAAAAGCTAATAATGAAATAGCTTTAAATGATTGGTCTTATTCTTGAATTCCGGTTTTCGCCCCTTCCATTGCGGCTTGTATTATGGGTTGTTTAGCTAGAATAGGGATTTAATAATTCGTATAACTTATAAATAATAAATTGAATTTTTTTATTATTTAAAAATTAAAAAAATATTGTTTTTATTCTTTATTTAATGTTTTTTTCTTTTGAAAAATAATTTGATTTTTATTTTCTTCACAAATATTTCTTAATTTTATCAATCAATGATTTAATCCACTTTTGGTAATTTTTATATTTCTATTTTTACAAAATTCTTCGCTTAATTGAGATAAAGATAAAAATTCATTTTTTATTTTAAATTCATAAAATTCTAATTCTTGTGGTTTAAATTTGGTTGTTAATTTATGATCTATAATATATTGGTAATTTTCTTTAAAAATAATGTTGGAATCTACTAATCTATTTTGATTATGTACATCTAAATTAAATATTCTTGTAATTTGATTTTTAAAATCTCTTTCTATAATTGAATCGATAAAATTAAAATATGACTTATTAGCACCTATAATTTGTAAAAAATCTGATATTAAATCATTTCTTTTTAAATACAAAACAAAATGATTTTTATTTTGAATTTTATTAAAAAGAATATGTTTTCTTGCAAAATCCAAAACATAATCACAAATACTTTCAGATTTAAATCTAATTTCTAAATGATATGATGAAGAATCTAAATTTGATATAGATCCTGACGAAACAAATATTCCTGCAAAATAAAAAGATGCTAGTTTTTCATTAATTTTTGTTGATATTTTTTTCTTGTCTATTAATATTTGATTTTTATCAATATAGTATTCCATTCCTATTTTTAATAATAATTCTTCTATTTTTCGAACAAAATCTTTATTATTAAATTGTATTTTTATGAATTGTTCTAATTTATTATTTTTATTATTAGATAATAAAATTCCATGAATAAAAGCATCAATTTGGCTCTTGTCCATTTTTTTAAAAATCAATTCTTTTTTTATTTCAAATGTAAAATTCATAATTTAAATTTAATTTTGGGCATAAAAAAAGAGCAGTTTCCTATCTTCCCATCACTGGTATTGTCGGCGTTAAAGGGCTTAACTACTGAGTTCGGAATGGATTCAGGTGATCCCCTTTGCTATTACCACTCATTATTTATTTTACACAAAAATTTTTTATATTCATAAAAAATATTATTTTTTTATTTTGAATATAAAATTGTTTTATGAAAATACAAAAAATTTATGAATTATTTTTAATTGGAACACCAATATTTTTAAGTACTAGTTGTTCTATAGCACAACCAATAAAAACAAATATAAATGATAATATTAATTATAATGACTATATAAATTCCAATGAATTTTTAGATATATTTAATGTATTAAAAACAAACAATCCTAATATAAATGGAAATGAATTAGCTATAGCTACATGTAAAAAAAGTAATCAGTTTGGTGCTCAATTTTGGAAAACTTGAATTGAAAGCTTGGGAGATAAAAAAGATTGAACTCTTAATGAAAATAAGAAATATGTAAATTTATTTTGTGAAAATCCTCGACAAGCTTTACAACTATATACTAATTGCTTTGGACATTTTTAAAATATTGCTCTGCACAAAAAAGAAATTCCTAATAATGCGTGAGTTGAAAAAAGATTTTTTGAATTTGCTGGAGATGATATGATTTCCAAAGTGAAAGATACAAATGAAATTAGAGGAGAGGATTACAAATTTTTAGATAAGATATTAAATTATTCTTCTGCTGTTGCTCCATTAAATTTAATTGTTTATCATGGTGTTGAATTTATGGAAAATGAATTTAAATCTATGTTAGGTTTTGCTGATAATGAAAAAGTCAATTTTGATCTTATTAAGGAAGGAACTATAATTCAAAATTATGGATTTTTATCTACAACTACTGACTATATCAATGCTGTAAAATATTCTGCAGGACATAATTGGGTACATGATACATTTGAGCCCCCTTTAGGTGGGCCATGCATTTTTAAAATTAAAATTCCTCATTTATCTAAAGGAGTTGCTTATGTTTCTGGTTTTGATATAAATAATAATTTTAGTAATGAAGATGCTCAAATTTTAATT
The DNA here is from genome assembly GCA_002298905.1 of Mycoplasma sp. UBA710. Classification (GTDB taxonomy): domain Bacteria; phylum Bacillota_I; class Bacilli_A; order Mycoplasmatales; family Metamycoplasmataceae; genus UBA710. The sequence continues at coordinate 35,186 of DBMA01000023.1, forward strand.
AAAAGAAATTCTAAATTTAGAATAGATAAAGTAACAAAAATAGAAGATAAAAATATTTTAGAGATGACTATGATTGAATAATATAATTTATATTATATTAATCAAAATAAAGAGGTTTAGTATAATGGTAGTACTGCAGATTCCAAACCTGCTTGTAGGGGTTCGATTCCTCTAACCTCTGCCATATCATGAAATATGTCCAAAAATCAAGAAGTTCAAAAAATAAAAATAAATATTGACAATAATATAGAATATCATGCTTTATATTGACAAGGCAATCAATTTCAATCTAAAATAGCGGTTATTTATTATCACGGATTAAATGGAAAAACCAAAATTGTTAAACCTCTTCTAAATGGTCTCAAGCAATATGATTTTTATGCTATAGAGCAAAGAGGACATAGAGGATCTGGATTAAAGACTTCAACTAATGTTAAAAAACATATAAAAGATATTGATAATATTGTTACTTATTTAAAAAATAAATATGACAAAATATATCTGTGTGGCGAATCTATGGGGGCTTTATATATATCTCTATATGGTTATTATTTTGCCGACAAAGTTAGTGCTATTTTTGCATGGTCTATACCTTTTTATCCAAAAGATATTATGAAAGAGAAAAAAATTACTAAATTAAAAATATTTATTAGAGTATTTTTATGTTTTATATTTAAATGGAATTATTATTATAGTGCTAAAGTTGATTATCCTAAATTAACAAGTTCTAAATTTTTATTAAAATTAAATGAAATGAATATAAATACTAAAAGCTCTTGTGCTGAAGAAATTGCAATTTGAAAGGGTTCTTTAAAAATCAAAAGATTATTTACACATTGTCAACCTTATATTCCTATATTTTATTGACAAGGTGGTTTAGATATCATGTCTAGTAATAAATTATTGAAAAAAATTCAAAAGAAAAATTATATTAATTCATCATTAATTCCTAATGCTATGCATATTTTAATGTACGAACCAGGTTTCGATATGATTGTTCAATTCATTCAAAAATATATTAATAGTCATTAATAAAAGATTTTAAAGATGAATACAAACGATTGTTATTTTCTAAAGTTGTGTGTAAATAATATTGTTCAAAATCCATGCCTAAATAGTAAAAAGATTTTAATAAGGATAAAGGTGTGGATTTATTTTTCATTTTGTGTTTTTGACACAACATACCACCTTCATAAAAATTGAAACAATAAAATTTTTGATTAGTTTTACATATAGAACAATTTATATAATTTAATTTCTTTCCTTGTATAGATAAACATGAATTTAATAAATAAGTTAAAATAAATTCTATTTTATGAATATTATTTGAATAATTTTTCACAAAATTTTTATAAGTATATAATAATAAATTATTAGGAGAATTAACAAATTGAAATATATAATAAAATTCTTTTGTGTAATTACTATTAAAGGAAAAATCTACAAAATATTTAATTTGAGCACTTTTTAATAAAAAATAATTTTGCATGCCATAATTAGAAAAATATTCTATTTTAACTATAGAACCTACAAAAATATTATTTCTATTTTTGCTTTCCAATTTTTGTAATCCTTTTGCTAAAAAATAAAAAATATTATCTTTTGCAAGCACTTTCACAATGGCGTCAAACTCATTGCGGTAAGATATATTTAAAATTAATCCTTCTATTTCTTTCATAATAAATAGTGCACTTAAGTTTATTATAGTATAATGACTAATGAAAGCATGATTCAGAATAAATACATAACTACTAAAAAAATCAATATTAAAGTTGTATTAAATCCTGATTCTAATATTGATTTTTTTAACTTAATTTTTGATTATATATCTGATTATTTAAATATTAATGTTTCTTATATCAAACATTTTTCTGTTAAAAATTTAGATTCTATAAAAATTGATAATGATGAAAAAATAGATTTTTATTTTGTAGACTTTATAAAAGCTTATGAATACATTTTTGCATGAAATTTTTATTCTAAACTTCATGAATTAAATAATTCTTTTCAATTAGTTTTATTTAAAGAAAAAATTGAAAATGATGATGTTCAATATTTTAAAAATGGGGCAGATAATATTATTTATTTATCAAATGAATATTATGATTCCCAAGAAAATAAAGAAAAATATTTAAAATGAAAATTATTTTCTATTTTAAGAAGAAAATGAGACGATAGTCATAGTCAACTTGTTTTGATTCATAATGGAGTTATTATTGATTTAATAAAAAGAAAAGTTATTATAAATAATAAAGAAGTTAAAATGACTAACAAGGAACTGGAAGTTTTATCTATATTAATGAAAGAATTTTTCAAAAAAAATAATTTTGTATCTAAGAAAAAAATTTTTAAAAAAATCTATGGTATAGATAATGACCAAAAATCAAGAGTTGTAGACCAAATTATTTTTAAACTAAAAAATAAATTGCCTGCAAATTTTTTAGAAATCAATAAACATAAAGGAATAAAAATTGCCCAACTTTTAATATAAGTATTAAAATTAATTATGTAATGGTAAATGAAAATGAAAATAAAATAGGATTGGTTTTTTTATGCAAAACTACTTTTATTGGTAAAAACTTTTTTAAAGTTGAAACTGCAAATGGAGAAAAAGGTATGGTTTATATTAATGAAGTATCAGATTATTATGTAAATGATCTTCGTGCCATTATTAAAGAAAATGATATTATTTATTTAACTTTAAAAAGTATTCAAGATGATAATACTTTAATATTTTCTTTGAAAGAAAACAAAACCTGTTTTTTAAAAACTCCCTTTGAATTCAATTTCAGTAAAGATTTTTCTGATAAATTTCAAAATTTATTTAACTTTACAAATGAGGAGATAAAAAAATGAAAGAAATAAATATAAATTTTGATAGATCTGAATTGAATTTAAAAGAAATTCTTTCTTGATCTGATGAAGTAAAAAATATTCATGATAAAATGGAAAAATTTGAATCAGAAGGATCAAGTTTTTTAGGATGAAAGGACTTACCTAACAATATTGATAATAAAGAATTAGAAAGAATGGAATCTATTGCTAAAAAATTGCATAAAGATGGAGTTGAAGTATTAGTTGTTATAGGTATAGGTGGATCTTATCTAGGTGTTAGAGCAGGAATTGATTTTGTATTAGGTGAATTACCTGGAAATGAACAAAAAATGGAAATCGTTTTTGTGGGAGAATCTCTTTCATCAACTGCTTTAGTACAAAAACTAAGATATGTAGAAAATAAAAAATTCGCTATTAATGTTATTTCTAAATCTGGAACTACATTAGAGCCTGCAATTGCCTTTAGATTATTTAAAAAAATGTTAGAAGACAAAGTAGGAATAAATAATGCTAAAGATTATATTTTTGCTACTACAGATGCTTCAAAAGGTGTGTTATTAGATTTGGCCACAAAAAAACAATATGAAAGATTTGTTATTCCTGATGATGTTGGGGGAAGATTTAGTGTTTTAACACCCGTTGGATTATTTCCATTTGCTTGTGTTGGTTTAAATATTAAAAAAATGGTTATAGGAGCTAAATTAGCAAATGACGCTTATAGCTCAAATAATCTAAAAATAAATCCTGCCTATCAATATGCTGTTGCAAGATATTTGTTACATACACAAAAAAAATATCCAGTAGAAATGCTAGTATCATATGAAAATGCTCATAAATATTTTTTAGAATGATGAAAACAATTATTCGCTGAATCAGAAGGAAAAAATGAAAAGGCTTTATTACCACACTCAGCTTTATTTACAACAGATTTGCATTCTTTAGGTCAAATTATCCAAGAAGGATCAAAAGTATTATTTGAAACAATAATAACTGTTAAAAAACCAAAATATGATATCAAAATAATGGAATTAACTCACGATGAAGATTTAGACAAATTAAATTATTTAGCTGGTAAAACTGTTCATGAAATTAATAATATTGCATTTGAAGCTACATTAGATGCTCACTCATTAGTAGGTAGAGTGCCTAATATTCATATTCAAATTGAGGATTATTCTGAAGAAACATTTGGATCTCTTGTTATGTTTTTTGAAAGAGCAGTAGCAATTAGTGGATATTTATTAAAAATAAATCCTTTCAATCAACCAGGTGTAGAAGTATACAAATCTAATATGTTTAAAACATTAAAAAAACCTGCATAATTTTTTTATATAATTTATTTGCCATCAAAATAGTAACCTTGTAACTTGGTCAGGTTAGAAATAAAGCAGCCATATCAAGAAGTATTATGTTTGGTGGTTTTATTTTTTCCACATTTTTTCCAACACTATTTTTATATATAAATATATATAATTAAATAGTTTTCCCACATAATTAGTATCCTTTATTATTAAAAAAAATAAACAAACATATAACTTTAATATATAAATATATTAAAATATATTTGTAATTATGAAATTTATTATTGACAAAAAAAATTTAATAAAATCACTAGAAGATGTTTATAAAGCAATTGATTCTAACAATATTTATGTTCAATTAAGAAATTTTTTTATTTGTGTTTCTGACAATGAAATTATTATAAAAGGTTCTAATGGATATTTTTCTGTTGAAAGCAAAATTCCTAAAAATAAAATATTTTCTATTGAATCAATAGGAAATTTTTTAATACCAGCTTCTCTATTTTTAAATATTATAAAAAAGTGTGATGGCAACATTTTATGTTCAATAAAAAATAATTTATTAATAATACAAAATGAAAAAGATATTTATGAAATTAACTTATTAGAAGAAAATGAATATCCTGCGATTGATTTTTCTTTATATGGAGAAAAAATAATAGTAGATGCTAAGAAATTAAAAAACGCAATTGATAATGTTATTTTTGCAACATCACAAACAAATGAAGAAATTATTTTAACAGGCGTAAATTTAAAATATGAAAATCAAAAATTTTATATTTCTGCAACTGATGGTTATCGATTAGCTCAAGAAATTATAGAAGTAAAAAATGAACAAAATATTATATTTGATGTTACTGTTGCAAATAAAAATATTAAAAATTTTATACCTTCTACTATTGATGGAGATGTAACATTATATATAAATGAACATAAAATAAATTTAACCAAAGATTATACTAATTTTCAATCTAAAATAATTGAAGCTCCATATAAAGATCTTTCGAATATATTTAATATGGAATATTCAAAAAAATTAGAAATTAATAAATTAATTTTAAATAATTCAATTAACAAAGCAATGTTTGCATCAGGTTTTGATAGTTCGTACAATAAATTAAATTTTTTAATTAATAATGAAAAAATAGAAATAACCACAAATGATAAAATAGGTCGTTCAAATGTTGTAATATCATCAGAGTATTTTAAATATGAAGGTGATGAAATTCTTATTACATTAAATTATAAATATTTAAAAGAAGCAATAAATGTTTTTGATGATAAAATTTATATACATTTATCTAATGCACAAAAACCAATTAAAATTAGTGATATTAAAAATAACAACAATCAAATTATAAGTCCAATGATTTCTTAAAAGAGGTATATATGAAAGTAAAAATAAAAGGAAAATTTATAAAATTAGGTCAATTAATTAAAAAATTAAATATTATAGATACTGGAGGACAAGCAAAGTATTTTGTTAAATCGCACGAAATTAGAATTAACAACGATGAAAATGTGAAAAGAAATACAAAAGTTTGATTAAATTCTACAGTATGAATTGATGATCAAGTATTCTATATAGTTGAAGACGACAAATAATTGATTAAATAATATGGAAAATAAAATACATCAAGAAATAAATAAAGTTTTTGATAAATTCAATTGACCCAAAACAATTTTTCATGTTGTTAAACCAACTAATATTGAATTTGGTGAATATACATCTAATGTAGCATTATCAGCTAGTAAAACTTTATCTAGCAAACCGCAAGAAATCGCACAAAAAATAGTAGATAATTTCGATAAAAAAAAATTGAATATTAAAGAAATAAAAATTATGGGACCAGGATTTATTAATTTTTATTTTGATAATAATTATTATTTATCAATTGTTAAGGAAATTTTCAAGAATCCTGAATTTGGAAAACAACCTAAAAATAATAAAATAATTAATAATGAATATGTATCAGCAAATCCGACAGGTTTTTTACATGTTGCTCATGCTAGAGGAGCTGTTATTGGGGACAGCATATCTAATATATTAGAATATGCAGGATATACAGTTATTCGTGAATATTACATAAATGATAACGGATCACAAATTGATCGACTAGCTATTTCTGTTTATGTAAGATATCATCAAGAATTTAAAATATCTATGGAATTACCGGAAGATTCATATGTTGGAATAGATATTATATGAGGAGCGAAGGAATTAATTAAAATTGTTGATAAAAAGTTTTTAAATGTTCCTTTTGAAAAATGCAAAGAAGAAATTAAAACCTTATCTGTTCAAATTATGCTGAATAAAATTAAACAAGATTTAAAAGAATTGGGTGTTGAATTTGACATATGGTCTTCCGAAAAAACATTGTATACCACAGGGTTAATTGATCATCAATTAAAAACATTAAAGGGCATTTATGAAAAAGAAGGGGCTAAATGATTAAATACAACTCAATTTGGAGATGATAAAGATAGAGTTTTAGTGAAAAGTAATGGTGAAAGTACATATTTTTTATCAGACACCGTTTATCACACAGTAAAATTAAATAGAGACCCCAAACCTATTAAACTTCTAGATATCTGGGGTGCAGATCATATTGGATATATAAAAAGAGTTGAAGCTGCATTAGAATTACAAGGATACAAAGATTGCTTATATGTTATCACTGTTCAATTAGTCAAATTAATTAAAAATGGTCAAGAATTAAAAATGTCTAAGAGAAAAGGAACTTCTTTATTTATGTCTGAATTAATATCAGGGGTTGGTAAAGATACTACAAGATTTTTTTTGTTAAACAGGTCTAACACTTCTTCAATTGAATTTGATTTAGATTTGGCTAATATGAAAACTAGTGATAATCCCTTGTTTATTGTTCAATATGCTTATGCAAGAACCAGACAATTAAAAGCTAAATCTAAAATAAAAAATATTGATATGTCTAATTTAAATTATCAATCAACAGAATATATTTTAATCAATTTAATGAATAAATTCCCTGAATATATTTTGCAAATTGCTGAAAATTACAAAGTTCACTTATTAACTCAATATTTAATTGATTTATCTAGAGAATTTCACTCTTTTTATTCAAATTACAAAATAATTGATACAGAGAGAGAAAATGAATTATTGTGTTTATCTTTAGCATGTGGTAATATATTGAAAATTGGATTAAAATTATTAGGTATATCAGCACCAGAAAGGATGTAATTATGAAAACAATATTATGTATAATGAAAGAATATATGAACAAAACAAATCGAGATGATTATACTTTTGATGAATTGTTTACTCAAGTAGAAAAAGAATTAGGAGCAGAATGAGCAAAACAAAAGAAAGATTTTGATGAAACAATTTCTACTAAAAAAGGTGAAACATATAAATTATTAACTGTTGCAGGTGATTTTGTTCGTAATGATAACGGAACTTTTAAATTAAAAAAATTATAATAATTCATGAATGTTAAAACAGTTTTATATTATCGTTATTTAATGAGACAATCTTTTATTATAAATATTGTTTTAATTTTGATATTGTCTACAATAACATTTGTTTTATTGTTTCCACCCAAATTAGATAAAATTACAAGCACCATTGTTATTAGCAGCATTTGGGTTTTTGCTATATATAGTTGTTGTGTATGTTGTGTATGATTATACAAATTCATCAAATGCAAAAAGTCTTTAAAAAATTTGGATTTATATAATAATATTACAAATGCCGCTATTAGGAATAAGGTGGTTCAATCACAAATAAAAATTAAATGTTTATTTACAACCAAAACACAAGCACAAACTTTTTTTGAGGCAATTGAGTCAGAAATTAAGAAGCAAAAAAAATTAATGTGTTTAAAAAATTATGAAAATTAATTGAATTAAAAAAAAGAAAAGTAAGAAAATAGAATTTATCAAATCAAAAGAAGAGATACATTTCATTGCTCAATTAATTTGAAACTTAACAAAAGATATTAATTCTAGATTTATTTTTTTAAAAGGAAATATAGGAACTGGCAAGACAACTTTAGTTAAATATATTGGTCAATATTTGAATGAGAAAGAGGTTATTATCTCTCCATCATTTAATAAAATGTTTGTTTATAACAAATTTGTTCATATTGATGCTTATAATATGAAGAACCAATCTCTAAAAGAATTCGAAGATTATTTTGAAGATAAAGTAGTAATAATAGAATGAGCTGAAAATTTGAAGGATCAATTGGATTTTGGCTTTCAAGTAGAAATTTTATATATAGATGAAAATACCAGAAAATATATAATTAGTTGAAAGGAATAAAATGAAATTATTTATTGATTCATCTCAATCTATATTTATAGCAGCTTTAATAGACAATAATAAAGTTATATTTTCTAGTAAGATTGAAACAAAATATAAAGTAGAAGAAATAATCCAATTTTTTGATAGAGTTCCTAATTTGCATAATATACATCATATATATATTAATTTGGGCCCTGGTTCTTTTACTGGAGCAAGAATAGCATTATTATATATTAGAACTCTAGCCCAACTAAATCACAAAATTCAAGTATATACTTCTAATACTTATTTATTATTGTCAATACTAAATAAAAAGTTATTAAAAAGACAATTTTTTATTTATGCAACCAAAAATAAATCTTATTTATTAACTAAAAAATTAATAAAAGTTGTAAATAAACGTAATAAAGAAAGTCAAATAAATTATGATTTATTATTAAGTAATTTTGATAAATATTCTGATGCTTTTATTTTATCTTCTTTAGAATCTTTACAACCTATTTATGCCTCTCAGCCGCAGATAGGAGAGATTAAACAATAATAATGAGAATTTTAGGAATTGAATCATCACATGATGATACATCTATTGCTTTAATAGAAAATCACAAAGTTTTGTTTTTTCATAAGATTTCTCAAATAGATGTGCATAAAAAATATGGAGGAACCATTCCTGAAATTGCATCTAGAGAACATTTTCAAAACTATTATATTTTGCTAGAAGAAATCAAAAAAGAATTTGATTTAAATACTATAGATGCAATTGCTTACACAGAAAAACCCGGCTTAATAGGGTCTTTGCAAATGGGATATTTGTTTTCCCATGCTTTGAGTAAATATTTAAATAAAGAATTAATACCCATTAATCATTTATATGGACATATTTTTTCTGTTTTATTAGATACCAATCAAAATATACATTATCCTTCTATAGCTCTTGTTGTTTCAGGAGGTCATACAAATTTATATTTATTAAATAATCCTCAAGATATTACTCTTATAGGACAAACTCAAGATGATGCTGCCGGCGAAGTTTATGATAAAGTAGCTAGAGTTTTATTTAATCAATTTCCTGGAGGGCCTGTAATAGACCAGGTATTTCAAAATAATAGAAATAACATAAATACTAATATTAAATTATTTAATCCTAAATTAGAACACGAATTAGACTTTTCTTTTAGTGGGTATAAAACACAAATTATGAATTTATCTAAATCAGAATCTATTAATAAAATAGAATTAGCATATGTTTTTCAAAAGCAAATAGTAGATTTCATTATTTCTAAAGTAAAATTAGCTATTTCTAAATATCAACCTCAATCTATTATTCTATCTGGAGGGGTTAGTGCAAATACATATTTAAGAGAAGAATTTATGAAGCTACATCCAAATGCTCTTTTACCTTCTTTAAAATATTCAACTGACAATGGAGCCATGATAGGTATTGCTGCATATATACAAAAATGCAATGATAAATAAAAGATTATTTGTTTTATTTTATTTAAACACTCAATTATGTGAATTTATGCAAGAAATTATATTATCTGATTTGCTGGATTAGATTTAAAAAATTAAAAAATACATAATATAATATTTACATTAAATATTATAGGTTGTGTATGAGATTAAAAGGATTATTTACATCAGAATCGGTAGGTAAAGGCCATCCAGACAAAATGTGTGATCAAATAGCAGATAAAATTTTAGATGCTATTTTAGTTCAAGACGCCAATGCTCGAGTAGCAATTGAAGTAATGGCAACCAATCGTTTAATAGTCATAGGAGGTGAGTTAACTACATCTACTTATGTTGATGTGGTTCAATTAGCTTGAGGAGTGCTTTTGGATTTAGGATATAATGAAAATGATTTTTCTATTTTATCTAATGTACATGCTCAATCTCCTGATATTAGTCAAGCTGTAGATAAAATAGATTCACAAGAAATTGGTGCAGGAGATCAAGGGATAATGTTTGGATATGCCACAAATGAAACTGATTCATTTATGCCCTTACCTATTATAATTGCCCACGATTTAGTAAAAACTTGTGAGGAATTAAGAGTATTAGGTGATAAAGATATTAAATCTGATATGAAATCACAAGTAACTATAGATTATCGTGATGCTAAAAATATTAAAATACATACAGTTGTAATGTCAATTCAACATAGTGAACATATTCAACTAGATAAATTTAGAACAAAAATTATTGAAAAAGTTATTCAACCAACTATTAAAAAATATTTTCCTAATATTAACTATGAATATATTGTGCATATTAATCCATCAGGTAAATTTGTAATAGGTGGACCTATAGGAGATACAGGTTTAACAGGAAGAAAAATTATTATTGATACATATGGTGGAGCAACGCGTCATGGTGGAGGAGCTTTTAGCGGGAAAGATTATACAAAAGTAGATCGTTCTGCAGCTTATGCTGCAAGATGAATTGCAAAAAATTTAGTTGCATCCGGAATTGCTAAAGAAATAGAAATACAATTATCTTATGCAATTGGGTTAAGTAAACCAATTTCTATAGATATTGAAACTTTTGGTTCATCCTCATATACAGATGAACAAATTATAGAAGTTATTAATAACGTTTTTGATTTAAGCCCATCAAGCATTATTAGAGATTTAGATCTAAAAAAACCAATATATTATCAAACATCTTTTTATGGACATTTTGGTCGTACAGATTTAAATTTGCCCTGAGAACAAATAAACAAAGTAGAAGAAATTAAAAAATATATATCTAAATTTCAATAATATCTAAATATACAGATGTATAATTTTTAAAGTTAAATTAGGAAATTACTAAAGAAAAAAAGAGTATATATGAATTTTTTGAAAAAAATAAATCTATTTAATATTGGTTTTTTACCAATAATATCCATTGCTCCAATTTGCTCATCATTAAGTTTTCGAATATATAATGATAATAATTTTCAATTTACTTATGAGTATATTCATTCTTTTTCACAAAATGAATATAATTTTTTAGATAGCAATAATCAAACTATATGACAAAATAATGAAATTTTATTTCAAAGTAATGATTTTCAAATTAAGTTTGATAGTCAAAGTACATTAGGAGAATTCCATTTAGATTTATATAACTATAATGTAAATAAGTGATATTTTATAAAGATAAATTATGATCCTTCTCTAAACTTAAATTTATTAAATAAATCTGAAGTTAATAGTAATATATCAAATGTTATAACTTCTAATTGATTAAATGATGTATCAGCAATTATTGAATTAGATTGTAATATAGCTTTGAATGGTAATAAATCTAAAGTGTTAAGAGAAGGATTGGCATCTTTTCAATCATCATGAGGAGTTTGAAATAAAGCTAATTCTATCGTAGAAATACAATATAACTTAAGTAAAAAAGATATATTAGATTCTTTAAAAATGGATTTGCAAGATGAATCATTTGATTTAGTAAATGCATCTATAAAAAAATTGCAATATATACCATTAATTGAGATATTAGATCCACCTGTAGGATATGCAAAATGAAGGCAAAATTCAATATTTATCAATAATAATTTAATTTCAAATAATTTAAACAATAAAGAATTAGATATTTTATTACCAGATAATTCAGATAGTGGGCAAGAATGATGAAAATGATTTACTAATGGTTCTAATAATACTAATTGATTGGATAAAGCAATAAGTTTATCAACATCAGTTATAGGTACACTTGTTGCATCTGGTTTTGGATTAACAGGAGGTTTTGGTTTTGGCGCAGGATTGGGTATTGGGACATATTTAAATGATGTTTTACAAGATTTAATACAAAAAATAGATTTTGATTATAATAAGAATAAAATTTTATATGATGATTACTACAATTTAATAACATCTAAAGGTTATTATATGGATTTGAATTCTATAAATTTAAATCTTGATAGTTCTAATCAAATTTTAATTAAATCTAATGTTGAATATGGAGCAAAGGCAACAGCAATCTTTGGAGATGGAACAAAAGCAAGAATATTTTCAAATCCAGCAGTAGCTTTTATGAAGTGTGAGTTGAGAAAGTATGTTCAAAAATAATAAAAATCCTGTAATTTATGCAACAAGTACAAAAGAGTACTTTTGTGCTTATTGAGGACAAAATATAAAATCATTTAAAAATTTATTTTGAATTAGTGAAATAATTTGTTTTATTTTTCTATTGACCTATATAGGATCATATAATGTTGTGCTTTATATGAACATTAATAATCCTGAATTAAACATAAATCAAGACGTAATTGAAATATATGTTAAATCTATTTTAGGAATATTAAATATAATTCTTACATTAATTCTAAGCTATTTATATTTTCATAAAAATAATTTCAATTGTGTATTTCTTTATAATTTTCTTTTAATAATTGAATTTGTAATAATAATAGTTTTACCTTCATTTTCTAATTCAATTTTTAAGCATTCTTTCTCTTCACAATTTATGGCTATTCCTATAATATCTTGAATTTTATATGTGGTTAGTCAATTATATTTGCAAAATATAATATTTTCAATATATTATATTCATAAAAAAGATAATTTTTATGATCCAAATGAATGATGAGTTAAAATTTTCGATCCACATTTATTGAATGAATCCAAATCTAAATTAGAATACTATTGAAAAATAAATGAAAAAATATCTTCTGAATATAACATCACATTTCAAGGATTAAGTGTTTTAACATCAAAAAAACACAAATTATTAAAAGATGCATATTTTTTATTTGAATATAATTCAAAGATTTATTCTATTAAATTTTGCAATAATTCTCTCTTTATTTTGAATAATAAAAATAAAGAAATAGTAAATAAAGATATAACTAAATTAATTCTAATTTATGAAAAAAATTGACAATAATTTACATCAATTATTATTTTAATAATTTATTTTCCAAATTATTAGAATATGAAATAAAATATTTTTTAGTTTTTTCCACATCATCTTTTGTAATATTATCAAAACGGGAATTAATAATAATTCTTTCTATATTTAATATTTGAATTTGTGTGCTTTGGTCCAATATTATTAGATTATCTATATTTTTATCTATTAATTGATAATTAATATTTTGAGTTATAGAAAAATTTATTATTCCATGATATCAATAATCATCTATTAATAATTTAAAATAATAATTTCCATAATGAGGTTTTGTAATAGAACTATTTCAAAATAATAAAGTATCTTGAATATTTACATCAAAAGAAAGTGGTGCTATAACTAGTTCAGATATTAAATTATATTCACCTAATTCATGCATTTCTTTGATATTAGAAGAAGATATTTTTACATTTCGAATTGTTTTTAATGGAAGCATTTTTAATTTAGCTTTACTAATATTTGTTATATCTTTAGCTTGATATTTCCTATCTTTACCAAAGAAAAAATCTTCACCCGATATATATTCTTGAACAAAGAAATTTTTATCTAAGTATTTAATAAAATCTTTACCCTCTATTGATTTGAATTCAAAATTAAATTGAGATATTATGGCAAAATCAATTTTTAAAGAACTACAAATTTGTAACTTTGATGGCAATGATTGAAAATTATTCTTTTCTTCATTAATAATTAAAATGCCAATTTTCTGTTTTTCATTTTTAATAGAAAAAGCATAATTTATTAACTCTAAGTGACCTTTGTGAAAAATATTAAATTTACCCAAAATTAAAATTGTTCCATTTTTTAAATCTTCATTATTTTTAATATCATGTTTAATATCAAATTTATAAACATTCATAATTATTAATTAAATAACACCTATTTTTTTTAAATAAAATTTAGTTCCATAATTATAAACATCAATAGTAATATCATCAGCAATATTTTTTAATTCATCAATTGCATTACCCATAGCAACTCCAAGTCCTACTTCTTTGATCATTTCAAAATCATTTTCACCATCACCAAAAGCAATAACACTTTTTAAATTTATATTTAAAAATTCACATAATTTAGCAATTGAATGAGCTTTAGTTACTCCTTTATTAGCTATAAATAAACCTTTTGGTCAAGAAGCTTGCACGTGAATTTTGGTATGTTGTTTATCAAAAAAATCAATACATTTTTCTACAACATCAGTTCCATATTTAAATTCTACTGTTATTAAATGAAAATTATTTTTATTTAATTCTTTTTTAGCATTTTCATAAGAACAAAATTTATGTTTAAATGCATGTCAAAATCAAGGTTTAGTTCTAATTTTATTTTCCAAAACAAAAACATGACTATCATCAGATAATATAACACTTTTAATATTATTTAAATTTGGCATTAATACTTGTTCATTAAGTAATTCAAATTCTTCTCATTTAATAGATGAATTAAAAATATATTTTTTATTTTTTAAATCATAAATAAAAGACCCATTAGCTCCTATATAATAATCAATATAAGGATTTTGATATAAATCCTTGATAGAAACTCAATCTCTACCTGTTGCCAAGGAAACAATAATATTATTTTCTTTTAATTGTTTAAACATGTCAATTATTTCTTCAGAAAATTCATTAGATAAATGTGGAACTAATGTTCCATCAATATCAAATACAACCATTTTATACATAAAATTAATTCCCTTTCAAAATTTCTTTTATTGTATTTCCGAATAATTTTCTAGATTTGATATTGTTATTTTGAATATCAATTATTCCAATTATCTTGCTTTTATATTCTAACAAATAACTATTATTATTTAAATTAAAATCATGATTTAATCCATGAAAAAGTTTTTTTATAATATCTAAATTTGTTATTTGAATGATTGGTAATTCTGTTAGTTGAGCAGCACTTATAGAATCATTGATACTTAAATTATGAATTTGAGTTCTTTCTAAAAAAGTCATATAAGCACCTGTATTTAATTTTTTACCTATATCATTCACTAATGTTCTAATATATGTGCCATTAGAAACTTTTGTTATAAATTTTATTATTGGATATTTATATTCAATATTTTCAATATTATATATTTGAATTTGTATTGGTTGTAAAGCAATGGATTTATTTTTTCTAGCTAAATCATAAGAACGAACACCATTTATTTTTTTAGCACTAAAAATAGGAGGAATTTGTTGGATATTACCAACAAAACTATTTAATATATCTATTACTTCTTTATTTGAAGGTTGATAATGAGAAATAAATTGAATAGGACCTTCTGCATCATATGTTTCAGAAATAAATCCTAATTTCATTTCAACTTTATATTGCTTATCTTTATTTTTAATATAAGGTATTAGTTTTGTATCATCATCTGTAGCAATTAATAAAAGACCTTGAGCTAATGGATCAAGTGTACCAGTATGACCAATTTTTTTAATATTATTTTCTTTTTGGAATTCTTTTATTATTTTAAAAGAACTAATATTAGGTTTTTTATACAAAATCTTAAACATAATTTAATTTTATTATGTTTTGATTTTTGATTTTGTTAAAATGAGATAATGAATAAAAAAATTAAATTATTTGAAGCCTTTGCTGGAATTGGCTCTCAACATCGTGCTTTAAATAATATCAGTAAAAAAAAGCATTGAGACATAGAAGTAGTAGGAATTATAGAATGATTTATTCCTGCTATTAGTGCTTATATAGAAATTCATGGTAATAATAATATTGACAATATAAATTTAAATCAACTAAAAGAAATTAAAACAAAATTAAAAGAAACAAATTTAAGTTTAGATTCCAAGAGACCTATAAGCATTAATAACAAAAATAAAATAATTGATAAATGATTTGAGTATTTAGCCGCTTCTATGTATAAATACAACAATACATTTGATATTACTCAAACATCATATTTAGATATTGCAAAAAATATAGACATTTTTACTTATTCGTTTCCTTGTCAAGATTTATCTAATCAAGGAAAACAAAAAGGAATGAATAAAAATTCTGGTACAAGAAGCGGTCTGCTATGAGAAGTGGAAAGAATTATTACTGAAATGCATTTGAACTGAAAAAACAATGAAAAACCCAAATATTTATTGTTAGAAAATGTTTCAGAAATAGGAAACAAAAAAATCTATCTAATTTAAATCAATGAATCAATAAGTTAGAAGAATTAGGTTATGAAACTAAAATATATTATTTAAATGCTTCAAATTTTGGTTCTCCCCAAAATAGAAAAAGAGCATATGGATTGTCAGTTTTAAAATCATGAAAAAAGAAAACAAATTTTCAATTTTCTAATTTAGAAAACATTGATTTGAAAAATAAAAAAACAATTAAACATATTTTATCTAAAAATATAAAGGATGAATCCTTATGAATGCCTGAATTAAATAAATATCAAAGATCATCTTTTGTCAAAACTAAATCTAATTTATGTAAATCTAAATTAGTAGATTATTCATCATTTTCTTCAGAGTCATATATTTATGATCCTAATTATACAGGACCCACCTTGACAGCTTCTGGAGCTCATAGTAGAATAAAAATTTTAGATAATAATAAAATTAGAAGATTATCAGCTGAAGAATCTTTAAAATATATGGGTTTTAAATCATCTGATTACAAAAAAATTAAGAAAATTAATTTATCAGAACAAAAGATAATTTATTTAGCAGGCAATTCTATTGTAATTAATGTATTAGAAAAAATATTTGATAGCTTAATTTTATAAAATTATAATTATGACAAACAAAAATATCTATTTAAAATTAAAAATCCCCTTTGCTACAAAAAGTTATATTAAAAAATCATGTAAAGGTTTAAAAATAAAAGGCAATGCTTATTATATTTTTGATTTATCAAAACAAGTTTATATTGATGAATATTTAGAATTAGAACAAGCCAATTTTCGTTTAACAGATTTTAGAATGTTAAAAACAAAATATTACGAAAAAGATTTATTTAAAATGTTTAGAAAAAATTATTTAGACATTCTATCTAATGAAAACGCAGAAAATATTATAGAAATAACACATCAAGATTTAGATGAAGATAATTTAAAAAAAATTAATATTCATTTTCAAAAAATGACTACAACAGTTAGAAATATGTTTTCATGTTTGAGTGGTTCTAATCCAACTGGTGCTGAATCTAATAATGAAAACACACCTCTAATTTGTATTAATCCTGAATTTTTTAGGTGTAATTTTTTAAATCCTTTAAAAATATTTGCGGCCAAAAAACAGAATAAAACAAAAAACTATAATAATATGAATGTTATAAATGTAGATTTACAAGAATTTTTAAATAAATATTTAATTAAGAAAAATAATATATCTTTTAAAGAAATATTTGATCAATATAATGACCCTGATAGAGATAAAATTGAAAATATCCTTCAACAATATGAAGAATATTCTTCTTCATTATTTTCGAATTTAAAATTAAATACCAATTGTTTAGAAGATGAAAAATTTAAAGCAAAAAATGAAAATTTTGAATTATTTATTGATGGTTATCTAAATAAAACATTTTCGCAAGATATAGAATGAAAAAAAATTCAAAGAAAAATTGAGATCTTTCTATAAATGAAATGTAGATTATTGTATAAATAAAAAATATTTATCACCTAATTCATTACTTAAAGGAATGTCTCAAAGCTTAATTGAAAGTGCCCATATTATATCTTTTGCATCTTTGGTAGAAAAAAAAGATAAAAAAGCTATTTTAAAATCTATAGATCCTTATAATTGTTTAAGAATTGACAGAAATGCTCATAAATTGTATGACGATAAATCAGGATATTTTGATTTAAATGGTAACTGAGTCGAAAATTCTAATAAGAAAACATTATATTTGAATATGGAACTTTTGACACCTTGGCAAAAAGAATATTTAAAAGAAAGTTATGAAAATGATACAAACAAATAAGTTTATTCATTAGTTTTTTTTCTTATTTTATTTATATAAAAAATAATTCAATGTTTAATATTAGTTCATTTAGGAATAACAACATATCCAATTAAAATTAAAAATAGTATAAAAATAATGGTCATAAAAGCAGCTTGATATTGAATATCGATTGCATTAGATGAAGAAGAAAAAATTTGAGCATATATTTGGGTTGTTAAAGTTGTACCAGGTCTATTTAATAAAGAGTATTTTGATGAAGAAAGACCTGCAGTTAAATATAAAGGTGCTGTTTCAGATAATATTCTACCTATTGTGGAAATAATGGAAGTTATTATAGGAACTAAAGCCATAGGTAAAACAAGTTTTCTAATTGTTTGAAATTTGCTGTTGCCTAGAGCAAAAGAATTAGTTCTAATTTCATATGGAACATTTTTTAATGATTGCTCTAACAATCTAATAAAAGATGGCAAGATTACAATAATTAATGTTAAACTACCTGCAATAAGTGAATTACCCAATTTACCATTAGATGTTCACCCAAATGTTTGAATAAACATTAATAAACCAAACATTCCAAAAATAATAGATGGAGTGGTTCCTAATGAATCTAAGAAAAATATAATAATTTTTTTAATTTTTTTATTTTTTGAATATTCATTTAAATAAATAGCAATAATTAATGCAAAAGGAAATCCAATAATAATGCATAAGAAAATTATTATGAAAGTATTTACTAATGATTGAAATGTGGAATCTTTTGCATATAAAAAAAAGA
Organism: Mycoplasma sp. UBA710; assembly: GCA_002298905.1. Lineage (GTDB taxonomy): Bacteria > Bacillota_I > Bacilli_A > Mycoplasmatales > Metamycoplasmataceae > UBA710. The sequence goes on from DBMA01000023.1 coordinate 54,219, forward strand.
GATTAGGATCATATTCAATTCCTATAATTCCTCGAATCAAAATATCCCCTATGATTCATACAACAAATGATAAACAAAGTAAAATAGATAAAATTTCTCCACCAATTTTCCAAATTGTGTATGAATGTTTAAAATGATAATTAATATTTCTATCACTAATATAAGAATGAACATTTTCTAAATTTTTTATAGACACTTGATATTTACTCTGAAAAATAATTTTTTCTCATAAGACATTTAATTGACGAGGTGTTCAAACTAATAAATCATAAATCTTTTGCTCAAAAACAACAAATTTACTATTTTTTTTATTATGTTTTTTTCTTGAAAAAGTCAAAATAAACATATTTAATATCATAGAAATAATTAACATAATAAATCCAAATGAATATAGTAAAGGTCTAATTGTTTCAGGATCTTTATCTGCAAACATTGTAGAAGAAATATAAGCACCTAATGTCTGTGAAGAAGAGTTTAAAAAACCAAACAAACCATCGTGATATATTTCTTTTGATGGTTGAGCTTGCAGAATCATAGAAATAGCCATAGATTCCCCTATAGCTCGAGAAAAGGCTAAAATAACTCCAACTATAATGCCTGGTCTAGCAGCCTTTAATATTACTTTATATATTGCTCGAGATTTTGTATTACCTAGTGCTAGTGGATTTTGTATTAAGTTAGTATCAACATTATTTAAAGAATCTAATGTTGTAGTTACAATTGTAGGTGCTATCATAAAACAAAGCATCACCGATCCATTAAATATCGAATTAGGATTAATGTTAAACAAAGATAATCAAACTTTTCCTAGAGATTCAAAAGCAAATAAACCAAAAATAACTGAAGGAATACCGCTTAAAACCTGAAATATTACTATTAGTATTTTTCGATATTTTTTATGTAAACGATATTTAATAAATAATGCTGATTTTATTCCTAATGGAATGGCAATAATAATTGCTATTAGTGATGTTAATATAGTTATACTAAAAGGAATTCAAAAAGAATATTGATTATTAGCAGAAGAAAAATCTCCTTGAAATAAAATATTGATAAATCCAAAAGATTGAAATCCTTTAATTGCATATGAAAAAATAAAAATTACCAAGGTTATGAATAAAGAAATAATGGATAAAGCAAATCCAAATGAAACTCATTTTGCAATATTGTTAATATGAATATTTTTAAAAGGATTTTTATTAATCATTTTATTTAGCTCCTGAGTATTGTAACTTAATATCATAAGTACCATCATCACTACTATCATTGGTTAAAAAGCTCATATCATTTAAATCTCCCTTTCAACCCATACTTTTTAAATTTTCATATTCTAATGGTACATATCCTTCATTTTTAATAATATTTTTTGCTTGTTCATTAAATAAAATTCAAGCAATCATTCTAGGAATTTCTGGAATATTTTTAATATAAATCATTGAATAAATTAAATTAAGTGGTCTATATCAATTGTATGTTTTGGCAATCACTTCCGGATTTAAAGGCGATACAGGTTCAGGCGATATTTGTTTATCATTATACAAAGCGACTTTAAAACCATATTTACGAATTTCGTCAATATTATTAATTACAAATCCTGCAGATAAATATACTAAAGAACCTTCTGGTCCATTTTTAGCAACATTTCAAGCTTGAGAATTAGATTCAGCAGTTTGTATTACATTGGTACCATAACTACCATTAACAATTGCATCATTAATGCTATTTTTTACATTTTCTGTTAAATTTTGTCAATAATTAGTATCTTTATAATTTAAGTGAGAATCCTTAAAAAAGGCATCAGTAGTTCCAGATACACTACTCCCTCCATTTCTAGCATATGGAGTAATAATTGTTTCATCATTATTATTTAATAATTCTCCTAATTTAAATTGTTTTTTTCCTGAAAAAGTATAGTATATTTTTGCTAAATTTTCTTCATTGATAATTAAATCTGTATTTATAGATATTGATGATGGTTTATAAATAAGAACAATACCATCTCATGCAATAGTTACAGTTTTTACTTTTTTTTCATCTCAAACTTGATATTTATTATTATTAGCACCTAAATTTAATATATCTGGCTTTGTAGACGCCATTCCTATTTCTTTAGTTCCATTAATTATTGAATTAATACCAACACCTGAACCACCGGCAGAAGTAACTACGTCAATAAAGTTAATATATGGACTTAATGCATTTATTAATGGTAAAACAGCAGTTGAACCACCCAAAGATACTAAAGGGGTTTTAACAAGACATCCACTCAAGAATACAACACTGCAAGAAACAACACCAACACCAACAACTGGCACCAATATTTTTCAAAATTTCTTCACATTTGTTTTCATATATTTGTGATTTACACAAATATTTTACATAAATTTAATTTTTTTATAGCAATTTCTACAGCTTTTTTTCTTATTTCATTTCTTGATAAATTAGGATAAAAAAATTCATATACTTGATTATTAATTGCAATATAAAATAAACCAACAGGTTTATCTTCCATTGCAGTTGGTCCGGCATTACCTGTAAAAGCAATACAATAATCTACATTAAAGAATTCTTTTCCTCTTTTAGCCATTTCTAAAGCAGCATTTGAATTAATAACGCCATTTTCTACATTCACACCTAATTTGTCTTTTATATCATTATGATAAGTTACAATAGAACCTTTAAAATACTTGCTAGAACCAGGTTTTTCTACAATAGTAGCTGCAAATAAACCCCCAGTAAAAGATTCCACAGATGCTAAAGTAAAATTTTTCATATGTAATTATTATAAATAATTTATAATCATGGTTCAAAAATAATTAAACATAAAATAATATTAATAATAATTATGTATATAGTGTTAATTTGATATTTTTTCATTATTCAATATTCTGTAGGAATAGAGATCAAAGTTCAAGCCAATATCATTCAATATCTTCAACCTGTAAAGAATTGATCGGTTTTAAAATATAAGTATTTATCCAAGTTATGGATATTATCACTTAAATCATTAAATCCTATAAAAGGTAACAAAATACTTATAAATAAATTAATGATAATAGAACAAAGAATTCCTCCAATAATAGGTTTCATTATTTTAGAAAAACCAATCATAAATTTTGTTTCTTTAATTTTTTTATATTTGTTAAAGATTAATAATATTAAACTGATGGGTATCATGATGAAAACAATATAAGTTGCTATCATTACTAATCAACCTCATCAATTACCATTAGCAGCTAAAAAACCTGAGACAAATGCAAGTTTTAGGCCAAAAACTCCAGGAGTAGCATTAGTAATTGATAAAACAGAATTTCACACATCTTGCTCAACACCCAATATATTTACAAGCAAAATTTTAAAATAAGGAATAAAAATTTGTGCCCCACCAAAAACAACTATAGAAATAACTAAACAGCCTAAAATAACAACAACTACACCTAATAATGTTCCAAGCATCTTTATTTATTCATATCCTTTTTCTTTTTAATTGTTTGTACTATAATGAGACAAATAATAAAAAATGCAATGATAAAAATAGGAATAGATCAAGGAACAGGAACAAATACAGTAAATAAAAGAGTAATTACAAAAATAAATCAATGAATAAAAAAATTTAATTCATTTTTATTTCTTTTAATATATCTAATAGACATATCTATAAGTAAAATAATAATAACAGGAATTACTGCTGCATAAATTATCTTTAAATATTGTATTGGAATAAAAGTTGTTCCTAAATAAAAAAGAATAAAAAATAATATTGTATGAGGAATCATGGATAACATCATTACCAAGTAAGCTTTTCATTTTGATTTTAATAATAGAAAAGATATATAAGTCATTCCTTCAATAGCGCTTGCACCAGGAATAGCGTTTGTTATTACTAAGATATCATCTATATCTTCATTACTAATTCAATGATATTTATCTACACAATAATTTTTAATCATTGGAAATAAAGCATTACCCCCACCAAAAGCTAAAAGAGAAACTTTGATAAATAGAATTAATATTTTTCAAAATGTGGGTTGATTTGTATTAATATTTTTTTTC
>DBMA01000040.1 GCA_002298905.1 Mycoplasma sp. UBA710
TATATATATTTAAATATATATAAAATTTATTTTTTAAATTAAAAGAGGATGTATGTCAGATCAATATTCAGCAAATAGTATTCAAGTTTTAGAAGGATTAGAACCTGTTAGAAAAAGACCTGGTATGTATATAGGAACTACAAGCAAAAAAGGATTGCATCATTTAGTATGAGAAATTGTTGACAATTCAATTGATGAGGCAATGGCCGGTTTTGCTTCTATAGTAACAATTGATTTAGAAAATGATGGTTATGTAACAATAAGTGATAATGGAAGAGGAATACCAACAGATATTCATTCTAAAACAGGTCTTTCAACAGTAGAGACTGTTTTAACTGTATTGCATGCAGGAGGAAAATTTGATTCAGAAACTTATAAAGTTTCTGGAGGATTGCATGGAGTTGGAGCATCAGTTGTTAACGCCTTAAGCAAGCATTTAAAAGTATGAGTAAAAAGAAGTGGTAAATTACACTTCATGGAATTTCAAAATGGAGGAAAAAGAGTAGATCAAATTAGAGTTATTGAAGAAATAGAATCTAATGATACTGGTACCAAAATTTCTTTTTGCCCTGATTTTACAATTATGGAACCAAATGAATTTGATTTTGTTGTAATTGCTGATAGAGCTAAACAAATAGCATATTTAAATAAAGGAATTACTATCATTGTTACAGATCATAGAAATGAAAAACCAATAAAAAAAGAATTCTTTTTTGAAGGTGGTATTGTAGAGTATGTTCGTGAATTAAATCGTGGTAAATTACTAATTCATGATGAGATTATTTATGCTGAAGGATCAGTTAAAGGTGATGCAGGTAATGTTTTAGTTGAAGTAGCAATGCAATATAATAAAGGTTATCAACCTAATGTAGTTTCATATGCAAACAATATTTCTACTATTGAAGGTGGAACACATGAACAAGGTTTTACAGATGCATTAATTAGAATATTAAATAATTATGCAGGTCAGTTTAAATTATTTAAAACTGAAGAAGAAAAATTAACTCGTGAAGATGTAAAAGAAGGTTTAACAGCTATTATCTCAGTAAAACATGTAGATCCTATTTTTGAAGGTCAAACAAAATCTAAATTAGGTAACAAAGATGCACGTTTTGCCGTTAATAAAACTTTATCTCAAACCTTAGAAAGATTTTTAGCAGAAAATCCTGAACAAGCAAAACAAATAGTTGAAAAAGCAATTCTTGCTCAAAGAGCCCGTTTTGCAGCAACTACAGCAAGAGAAACAACAAGAAAAAAATCTTTATTTGATGGTAATGCCTTACCTGGAAAATTAGCAGATTGCTCATCAAAAAATGCTGAAATTTCTGAATTATATATTGTCGAAGGGAATTCAGCTGGTGGTTCAGCAAAGATGGGGCGTGATCGTGAAACTCAAGCTATTTTACCTTTAAGAGGTAAAGTTATTAATGCCGAAAAAGCAAGAATTGATAAAGTTTTTGAAAATGCAGAAATTGCTTCAATTATTACTGCATTAGGAACTGGAGTTGGAGCAGAAATTAATGTTAATAAATTAAGATATCATAAAATTATTATCATGACTGACGCTGATGTGGATGGCTCACACATTAGAACATTATTATTAACATTCTTTTATCGTTATTTAAAACCATTAATTGAATATGGCTTTGTTTATATAGCTCAACCTCCATTATTTAAAATTAGCTACGGAAAAACATTTGAATATGCTTATAATGATGAGCAAAAAGATGAAATTGTAAAAAGAATTGAAGATCAAAATCCTAATCAAAAAATCTCTATTCAAAGATACAAAGGATTAGGAGAAATGAATCCAGAACAACTTTGAGAAACAACAATGGATCCAAATGCAAGAAAAATGTTGCAAGTACAAATTGAAGATGCTGCAATCGCTGATCAAGTATTTACTATTTTAATGGGTGATGATGTAGAACCTAGACGTGAATTTATTGAAGAGAATGCAAAATACGTTAAAGATATTGATTTCTAATTGCAAAAATATTAGTAAATAGAAACTTAATTATTATTAATTTAATCCAATTAGGATTAATTTTTAATTTTTATGATACTTTTAATAAAAGCACTAAATAATTTTGAAGGTCTTAAAGGCTTTGCATTAAATTCTGGATGATATTGAACACCAATATAAAAAGGATGGTTATCTAATTCACAAACTTCAATTAAATTTTTAGATTTGTTATAACCTGTAAATTTAAATTCTTTATCTTCAATTTTATTTATATATTTAGGATTTACTTCATAACGATGGCGGCTTCTTTCACTAATTTCACTTTCTTCATATATTCTTTTTATTTGTGAATTATCTTTTAAACAAATATAATCAGCACCTAATCTTAGTGTTCCACCAATATTTTCTTTATCTTTTCCAACAATAATATCTAGTACAAATGTACCCTTATTGCTAATTTCACTAGAAGTTGCATCTTTAATTCCTTTTAATCTTGCTTGATTCACTGTCATTGCTTGCATTCCAAAACAAATACCTAAAGTTGGAATGTTATTTTTTCTTGTGTAATTAACAGCTGTTACTTTCCCCTCAAAACCTCTTTTTCCAAATCCTGGAAGTATTACAACACCATCAATATCTCTTAATTTTAATGCAATATTTTTTTCTTCTATGCTTTCCGCTGATATTCAATCAAAATTAATATTAGCGTTTTCATAAATACCACTAATAAATAAAGCCTCTTTAATTGATTTATAAGCATCTTCTAATTCTATATATTTACCAATCATTGCTATGTTAATATCATTTTTTTTAGGTTCTACTAATTTATTAATAAATTGTTCTCATTCTTTAAAATTTGATTTTCTTGGCTTAATTGAGAAAAATTCTAAAATCCGTTCACAAACTCCTTGTGATTCTAAATATAAAGGAATTCTATAAACTGAATCAAAATCATAAACTGAGATAACACATTCTTTCTTAATATAACTTAAGTTAGATATCTTATCAATAATAGCTTCATTTATTGGATTTTGAGATCTTAACAAAATCATATTAGGGTTAATGCCTCCAGATAAAAGCATGGAAATAGAATTTTGTGTAGGCTTAGTTTTAAATTCTTTGGAAGCACTTAATCAAGGAACATAAGTAACATGAATAAAATAACATGTATTTGGATTTCTAAAACTATATTCACTAATTGCCTTAATAAAAGGAGAAGATTCAATATCTCCTATAGTTCCACCTATTTCCACTATTAAAAAGTCAGGCTTATTTTTTTCAATAGTAAAGTTAATAATATTCATTATTTCATTTGTAAAATGAGGAACCATCTGCACTGTTTTGCCATTATACTTTCCTTTGCGCTCATTTTCAAATATTCTTTGATAAATTTTACCAGTAGTATAATTAGATTCTTTTGTTAATGTTTCATCTATAAATCTTTCATAATGACCTAAATCAAGATCAGTTTCTCCTCCATCTTCTGTCACGTAAACTTCACCATGTTCATAAGGTGAAAGAACACCAGGGTCAATGTTTAAATAGCAATCTAATTTTTGCATAAATATTTTAAAACCTCTAGCTTTTAATATATTACCTATAGAAGAAGCAGTAATACCCTTACCTATTCCTGAAATTACTCCACCAGTAACAAAAATAATTTTTGTATTATTTTTTTTATTTTTATTAGTTTTTTTTGTCATATTAATACATTATTATAATTAAATAATTAAACAAATATTAATAATAGATAATTATTATTTGTTATTTTCATTATTATTGACATTTAAAGTAACATTATGAGGTGTGCTTTGCACTTTCTCTTTTACTATAGGGAAAGGTAATGTAAAAGCTGTGACAGGAATTCATATAACCAATCAACCAATCAAAATTAAAACAAGAGTAACGATTATTTTTTTCTTTTTATTCATAAAATACCTCTTAATTTCAATAATTTACTAATATTTTACTACAAAATTTGTTGTAATTATTTAACTCAAATTTTTAGATCTTAATAACAATATAATTAAAACAATAATGATTATTTTTTTCTTTTTATTCATAAAATACCTTTTAATTTTAATGATTCATTACATTTTACTGAAAAATTTGATATAATTTATTTAACCCAAATTTCTTAATAACACAATCAAAATCTAAATTTAAACAGAATATAATAAATTATTAAAAAAATTTAAAGGAAATTATTTATGAATATAAAGAAAAAGCATTTGGCTATTTTTTCTAGCCCAATTTTATTACTACCAATATTTTCAATTTCATGTTCTTCATCATCCAATAATTATAAAGATACTCCCAATAATGAAGAAATAGTTCCACCAGAAAATAATAATAATAATAATAATACTCAACCGCCAATAATTAATGATAATGATTTTAAAGTAGATATATCTTGAAGAAAAGGTTTTCAAAATGAAAATACATTCTTTTTTAACGGAAACAATAATTATATTTTTAATTTAGGAGATATTATAGTAAATCAAGATGGCTATAAAATTCAATATGTTGGAACTGAAGCTAATATTTATTATTATTCATTATTTGATGAATCAATACAAAAATATTATTTATTGTCATTGAATTTTGAATATGAAAAATTATCTCAAATTTGATCTATATCTAAAATTAAGCAATTTTTATTTAAAGAAATTACAAATGATTATATGAAAAATATGATCATTAATCATAACATATCAGATGAAAATTTTTTTGTTCCTATTGATGTTAGTGATTCTTCTGTATTATTTGAGCAAAATGATATTATTTCTTTTGAAAGCTCTTGAGGTGTTTGAAACAACAAACAAGGAAAAACAATTTGCAATATTACTATCGATCATAATAAAATCAAAAAAATGTTATTTGGGAATCAAGGACAAAATTATGATAATTTCATTATTAAAAATATTAATGCAACAGACTTATATTTGTTACCTAAAGCGATATTGATAGATACACCAATAAACTATTTTCATTTTAATATAGATGATATTCAAAACAATAATACTTCAGATTTTTATACATTATCTGATGAAGAAAAATCTAAATCATCAATTGATTTACCTACTGACAAACATATAAATTGAAGTTCAAATATATGTGATATTACAATTAATGGAACAGTAATTGATGAAGAATATGTTGGAGGAATATCTTCTCAAATTGGTAATTTAATTAAATTTGATGAAAATAATTATGGCAACATTATAGACAAGATAGAAGAATCTCAAAAAAACATAGCTAAAAATTATTTTGAAAAAATAATTAATAAAGGGAAAAGAATCTCTTTAAATATAAAACAAGATTATAATGAAACTTCAAATTTAATTAATTTAAAAATATTTTTATCTACTTTTTCAGGAGCAAACTCAATAAGTTTAATTGCTGATGGTTCTTCGGTAGGAATTTACAATATTACAGGAATTCAAAAAATGAATATAAATTTTACAGAATATAAAAAATTTTAGACATTAATGTTTTTCTTTGCATAAATATCTAGTCTTGAAGCTTTTCTAGCCCCATTATTTTTATGAAAAACACCTTTAGAAACAGAAGTATCTATAATTTTGTGAGCATAAGAAATTAATTCATTAGCTTTAGGATCTTTATTAATAATAGCAACTTTAGCTTTCTTAATAGCTTTTCTTACTCTAGATTTCATTGCAGCATTATATTGTCTAGATTTTTCATTAGTTTTTATTCTTTTTATTTTTGATTTAATGTTAGCCATTTATATTTTTGCCTTTCTATTAACTGTAATTTATATTTTTTTGAAATAACTTATTATTTTATTTTAAAAATAAATAATATACTATACATTTTTTAAGAATTAATAAAAAAATTATATTAAAAATTTTAAAAATTGCTAAAATTTTTTAAATTATGGAATTATATATTTTTGGTGTTGTTTTTTCATTAATAATAATGTTTGCATTACTATTTGCAATCTTGTTTTTTTGATTTAAAAAGAAATCAAAAGAAAATGAATTATCTAAAAAAGGCAAAATGACAGAGATGATGATAAATGAAAAACTTGGTTTATGAGCTAACATTAATGATGCTTTATATATTCCTTCAAGCATGTATAAATATGAAAAAAATAAAATATTTGAAGTTGATGGCATTTTATTAACAACTAGAGCTTTAATTTGTATAGAAGTAAAAAATATTAATGCCAAAAGAATATATGGAACTGGTAATGAAAAAGAATGAGTTAAAGAAGTTGGAAATAATAAATATATGATTAAGTCTCCTATAATGCAAAATAATAAACATATTGATCATATTGTTAAAATGACAAATATTAAATTACCAACAGTATCTTTAATTATTTTTGATTCAATATCATGTAAAGAAATTAATATTAATAATGTTCCAAGTCATGCCATTGTTATAAGATCAAATGAGCTTAACCAAACATTAGAAGGTATTATGACAGCTTTAATTCCAAAAATTTCCAAAAATGAAATAGAAACAATGTTTGAAAAATTAAAAGAACATCAAACAAATGATAAAAAAGATAAAGAATTATTACTTTCTTTTACCAAGGAATATAATGAAAAAACTTTCACAATTTAAAGAAGGATTGAATAGTTATAAAAATATATCATTTTATTTAAAAAGAAAAAGTAAAAAAAATTTAAATATTAGAATTAATTCTAAAAATGAAATAGAAGTTTCTATACCCCCAAGAGCAGATGACAAATTATTGATAGATTTTTTAAATTATAATTTAGAAAAATTTCATAAATATGCCATAGAGAAAAATAGCAAAAATTGAATTAATTTTCATGAAAAATGATTTTATTTATTAGGCATCAAGATATATTATGATTTGGATTTGGAAAGCCAAAAAATAATAATTACAAATAATGGAATCATCAAATTAAATTTTTTAGGTGAAGACAAAATAACTGAACAAATAAACAAATATAGAATAAAAATTTTATTGCCATATTTAATTAAATCACAGAGATATTTCGAACAATTAATGAATATCCCAAAACATGAAATTAAAATAAGAAATAAAAATACCGCTTGAGCAACAAATCACATTCAAAAAAAAATCATTTATTATTCCACTAATTTAGCATCCTTTTCTCCAGATATAATTGATTATGTTGTGATTCACGAATTATCACACAATCTTTATAATAATCATTCATCAGATTTTTGATCACATGTTGAAAAATATGATATTCAATATGATACAAAAAAATATAAATTAAAAAAATATATATATTATTAATATATATAATATTTATTACATATGGACTATAAAAATTTAATTAAAAACTTAAAAAATTTTGAAGAATATAAATTGATAAAAAGTCAAATCTTTTCTAATAAAGGTCCTATTTTTGCTTTGCAACAAAAAATAAAAAATGCAAATGCAAATGAAAAAGCGGAATTAGGTAAACAATTATCAATATTAAAAAATGATATAAATAATCTTTTAGATGAAAAAATTAAAGAAATAAAATTAAATGAAATTAATAACAAAATTTTAAATGACAAAAATAATATTTATGAATATTCTGCTAAATTTGCACATTTTCATCCTATATTTTTAATATCAAATAGAATAAGAGAATGATTTATTCAAAACAATTATTTTGAAGAAAAATCACTAGAGTTAGAAAATGATTATTATAATTTTGAACAATTAAATATACCTAAAAATCATCCAGCAAGAGATATGCAAGATACATTGTATTTAGATAATAACATTTTGTTAAGAACACATAATACAGGAATAACAGCAAGAATGCTAGAAAGATATCAAAATTGTGAATTTTCTTACTTTACAATTGGAAAAGTTTATCGTAATGATGAAGATGATCAAACTCATTCACATCAATTTACACAAGTAGATTTCGCTTCAGTAGGAAAACACAATATTCAATCTCTTATATGAACAATTAAATCATTATTATCTTATGTTTTTGAAGAAGAAATCGAGATAAGAATTAGATCATCATTTTTCCCTTTTACTGAACCTTCAATGGAAATAGATATTTTATACAAAAATAAATGAATAGAAGTACTAGGTGCAGGAATGATAAATGAAGAAGTTTTAAAATTAGCAGGATACAAAGAACCTCATAAATATAGAGGAATAGCTGGTGGAATTGGTATTGAAAGATTAGCAATGATTAAATATGGCATTAAAGATATTAGAGAATTTTTCAATAATGATTTAAGGATGATTAAGCAATTTAGATAATATAAACAATTAAGAGGAATATAATATGTTTTTTTCAGAATACAAATTAAGAGAATTAGCAAATATTGATAGTAAAATTACAACAGATGATATAGTAAAAGCAATTAATTCTATTGGCTTTGAAGTAGAAAATGTTTTTAATTTTAATTTTGTAGAAAATATTAAATTTGGACATGTCATGAAAACATATCCAAATACTGAATCAGAAAAATTAACTGTATGTGAGGTTCAATTTAATGATAAACATAGAATAATTCAAACAGCCGCTAAAAATGTAAAAGATAATGATTATGTAATGGCTTTTGTTCCTGGATCTAAATTAAATGGAAATAAAATTGAATCTAAAAAAATGGCTAACATAGTATCTGAAGGTATGCTAATTTCATATTCAGAATTAGGATTTAATTCTAATTTATTGACTAAATTTATGGATGAAAATATTTTAATTTTAGATAAAGTAGATTTAAATAAAGATCCAATTGATTTGTTCCATTTACATGATAATATTATTGAAGTTTCTATTTTATCCAATCGTTCAGATGCTCAATCATATTATTCTTTTGCCAAAGAATTATCAGCATATTTTCATACTGAACCACATCAAATATCATGCCAAGACAAAAAACATTTTTTAAGTAAAATTTCTATGGATACAGATAATGATAATTATTTAAATGGAGTAGAAGTTGAAATAAAAGAATTTAATATTGATATTAGAGATATTTTTCTTTTATTAAAATCTAATATTAAAATTGATGAAAATAAATTTATAAATTTTGCAAATCTAGCATTAATTTACACAGGAGTATCTTTAAGAGTTTTTGATTCTTCTAAAATATGTAATAATATTTCCATTAAAAAAGAAAAAGATATTTGATATTTGAATGATACAAAGCAAAATATTTCTATATTAGGTGTTGATACAATAAAAAACTTTTTACCTTCTAATGATTCTAGAAAAATACTTTTTGAGTTTTCACAAATTAACGAAAAAATTGTAAGAGAAAATTCTAAAAATTCCAAATTAGTTACATATAGTTCTATTAATAATTCTCGTATTATTTCTAAAGGGATGATTTTATTAGCTTTTAATTTTATTAATCAATATTTTATTGAAACATCGCAACTTATTAATGAAATTGATGATTCAGAATTAAATTTTTTATTTGATGAAATATATGTAAATGATTATGCAGGATTTAATATTATAGAGAAAACAAATTATAAAAAAGCTTTAAAATCCTTGGAAATTTTAAATTTCAAATTTATCAAAAATAAAATTTATGTTCCTATTATTAGACATGACATAAAAAATATGCAACATATTGTGGAAGAAATTTTTAGATTTTATGGATTAAATAATTTTTCTCCTCAACCTATATCACAATTAACTTTGTATACATCTGCATTTAATTTATTAGAAGAAAAAGTAACATATTTATCTTATACACAAGTAATGACATACACACTAATTAATGAAAATAGAAATTGATTTAATCCTTTTGGATTTAAAGATGTAAAAAAATTAAAAACTTATATTTCAGAAGATCATAATTCAATAAGAAATTCTATTGCTCTTCCTATAATTGATGTATTTGAATATAATTTTAAAAAAAATATTAAATCTTTATCTTTATTTGATAAAGGAATGGTAAATGATCAAGAATCTTTAATAATAGCTTCAACAATTAAATCATATAATGATATAAAAATGGATATTGAAACAATAAGTAATCAACAATTTCAAATACTTCCATTAAGTAATGATGATTTTCACCCAAATTATAATGCCGGGCTATATTTATCAGGAAAATTAGTTGGATGGATTGGAAAAATAAACCCTTTAAAAATATCTTTGGATAAAGATATTATTTTTGCTGAAATTTTGTTAAATGCAATATATTCACCAAAAAATAAATTTGTGGAATTTGATTCATCCCCATTAAAAGAAAGAGATATAACTTTTGAAATAAATCAAGAACATGATTTAGATATATATTTACAAAAATTAAAATCTATTAATGGAATTTTTTCTATTGAAAAAATTTCTCATTTTCAAAAAGATAATATTAATAAATTAACATATAAAATTTTAATGTCTGAAGAAGCTTTAAAAATATTTGATAATATTAATTGACAAAATGTAAAGGAAATAATATAGATTTAATTAATATGGATTTAAATAAAAAAGATATTATTATTAATAGAGTAATTTTTTTATTCTCATTTATCTATTTTATTATTCTTCTTTTTTTTATTTTTTATGATGGAATTGCTAAAAAAGGATCTAGCGGTGTTTCAGGTTTTATAGAACAAGATGCATTAAGAAAAACATTAGGAGATTGATATCAACTAGTTTTTTATACATTTCATATAAATTTATATTTTGTAATATCAGGGATTTTATATGGTTTTTTTTATCAAAATAAAATAATTCAAAATATGTTTTTTTGTTCATCAAGCTATATGTTGTTATGTTTATTTTCTATGTTTGTATTTAGTTTTGAATCTTTTATGTATAATTTTTACGAATCATTAAAAACATTATTTGTTCATTTTATTATTCCGGTAACATCATTGATTTTCTTGTTTATTGTGAGAAATAGAATAATACTTGATTGAAAAATATTATGAATTAATTCATTATACATAACATTTTTTATTGTTTTATCATTAATAATATATTTTAATTTTTATTTTTCAGATGACACTTTGTATCCTGGAAAAAATTTGTGAATATATAAATTTCTTGACTACAATGAGCAAATAATGTTTATACCATTAACCACTTTATATTTAAGTATTATAGGAATAATTATTACCTTGCTTATCTCTCCTTTTGTAGGCATGACAATATTTTTATTTTTTAAAAATTTATTTTTTATAAGAATAAATCCTATTATTAAATACAAAAATAAAACGCTTTAAATGATATAATTTAGAATACTAAATTTAATGTTTGGATATGATATTTTCTTTTAAAAGGAGATATCTATTAAAATAAGAAAAAAAATAATTGTAATATCATTTATAACATTATCAGTTATAAGTGTTATTTCATATTCAATATATCAAATTATTCAAAGTAATAAAAAAAATTACTCCATAGATTTACATTATCAAGTTAATGTTGAAGGAGCTATAAATAATCCTGGAATTTATGAATTTAATAAACCAAAAAAGATTAGAGAAATATTATTTCAAACAAATGTTCTAACTAATGCAGATTTAAATTCTATTGATTTAGAAAAAATAATTGATTATGATTACGATATCATAGTTCCATATAAGGTTGGAACAATAAAAAAAATTAAATGAAAAAATTTAAGTTCAGTTGAACAATTAGTAAATTTAGGAGTTAAAAATTCAGTTGCTCAAATAATAATTAATCATAGAAGACAAAAAGAAACAACAACTTGAGAAGAAATTTTAGCATTAAAAGGTATTGGACCCATTACATTAACTCAATTAAAAGATATAATTGATCTTTCATAATTTTAACTTTAATTATTTTGGAATTTATTTTTTTATTTTTATGTATTAAAAATCAAACAATTATTTGAATATTTTTGATTATTTTCAATTCATTATTTATTCTTTATTTATCTTGAAAAATTTTTTTATGCATTATACCTATCTTATTTTTGTTTTTTATTTTATTTCTTTGCATAGATAGTATTAATTCTATTCAAGAAATAAATGCCAATCTATTGGTATCAGAAAAAATAAATAACGGAATCATTGTAGATTATAAAAATCAAAAAATTTTTATAAGAACAAATCAAATAATTAATAATTATGATATTGTAAAAATTAAAAGTACTAATGTTGTTAAAATCAATTTAGAAAATAATAACTTTTATAAATATTTAAAATCTAAAAATGTTAATTATCTTGTTGAAGCATCATTAATACAAGTTATTGGACATAAATATTCTATAAATGAAGTTATATTTAATTATTTATCTGAAGATGGAGCATATTATTCCAGATATGTTCCTCTTATTTTATTAGGAAAAAGATATCCTAAAAATAATATTATTTTAGATAAACTTCAAAATATTTCTTTAATTCACTTATTTACAATATCAGGATTTCATATTAATATCATTATATTTATTTTAGAAAGAATTTTTAAATGTATAAGAATTCATAATAAATATTTTTATTTTCTTATTTATTTTTCTATATTTTTCTATATTTTACTTTTAGATATGCCAATCCCAGCAATGAGAGCTTTTATTTTTAGTTTTTTATGTTTTGTAAATAAAAAGATTTTTAATAAAAAATTTCATACATTAAATTTATTATCATTTACAATGTCTATATTCTTTTTTATTAACCCTTATGTTATATATTCACTATCTTTTATTTTTACTTTTTCAATTTCTTTTGCAATAATATTATTGAATTCATCAACAAGTCAAAAATATAAAAAAATTAAATTTACGATTTTTATTTGATTATTGTCTACTATATTTAATATTTATTTAAATAAAGAAATAAACTTTCTATCTTGATTAATAAATATTATTTTTACACCTATAATATCATTTTCATATGTTCTTACTTTCTTCTTTTTTTGAATGAAACCAATTTTAGATAATTATTATTTGCTTTTAGATATTTTAATTAATATGTTTCAATACATTAAATTAAGTATTAATTTTAATTTAGATTCAAATTTATTAATTTTATTGTCAAGTTTAATTTACATATTGCTTTTAATTAATATTAAAAAACCAATCATAAAAGATAACAATATATTTTTAAAATTTTATAATTGAACTGAATTTAATTAAAATTTATATAATTAAAAATAATTATGAAACCCTTAACAATTATTATCCCTTGCTATAATATGGAAAAATATATTTTAATTGCTTTAACATCTATTTTAAAACAAAAAAATCAAGAGGAATTTTGTGATGTATTTATAATTGATGACGGATCACAAGATGAATCAAAAAAAATTGTGAAAGAATTTATTGATAATAATAATTTAAATAATTTTTACTATTATAAAAAAGATAATGGAAATTGAGGTTCTGTAATTAATTTTGCAAAAAATAATTTGAACTTAAATTCTAAATATGTAACTATATTGGATGCTGATGATTATTATAAGGAAAATTTATTCATAGAATTAAAAAAACATATCAATTATAATTATGATTTAATTTTTACAGGTTTTTATGAAATTAAAAAAGAATTTAAAATACATAAAGGGTATTTAATTCCAGGAAAAGGTAATGAAAAAATTAAAAAAAAATATATGAGATTTCCTTCTTTAATTCCGTTGTGCAAATTTTTTAAAACTGATCTATTTGTCCAATTGGATGATTTAGAAGAAAAAGTTTCGTATCAAGATATTATTCTTTGAAATAAATTTATTGATATTTCAAATAGTTTTTATTACATCAAAAAAGAATATGGTTATTATTTAAATCATAGAGAAGGAGCAAGTTCAACTCAACCTTTTAATGAACAAAGAATAAAGGTTATGATGAAAATTATAAATAAATTGTTGATTAATAAAGATATTTATTTAAATGGATATTTAATGGCTTTATTAATGCATTTAAAAAAGAATACTTCAAAAGAAAAAAGAAAATTTATTATATTAGAAGGACAATTTCAAACAATAAGAAAATTTAAACTTTTATGGTGCCCTTTTGGAACAAGAACAATAGTAAAAATAGGTATGTTTTTATATTTAAATAAATTACTAATTAATGGTAGTTTTTAAATTATTTTTACTATTAATATTTTATAATTTATGTAAATTAAATATATATCATAGAATTGAATTTTAAAGGAGTTGATTATTATGCCAGCAACAGGAATTACCTTAAGATGCGAAGAATGCAAAATGGAAAACTATATTACTAAAAAAAATAAAAAAAATACAGTAGAAAAAATAGATTTAAAAAAACATTGTCACAAATGCAATAAACATACTTCTCATAAGGAGAAAAAATAAATGATTCCTCAAAAATTATTTGATGTTTTGAAGGAAAAAAAAGCTGATGCAATAATTTCAGAGTCTCAACAAACTAGAAAGTGATATACAGGCATTAGCACATCAGATGGTTGACTAATAATAGAATCTAATAAAGAAGCAACATTATTTGTTGATGGTAGATATGTTGAATATGCCAAAAATAATGCTAAAAATGTTAAAGTAAATCTTTTAAAAAAAGATTCTTTTCAGAAATGATTAAAAGATAAAAAATTCAAAAAAATAGCAATTGAAGAAGATTATTTAACAATTGAAAAAAGAGATTTTTTAAAAAAAATTTTTCAAGAATCTAAAACTTCTGTCACAACTGTCAATGCCCAAAAATTTAGAATAATTAAATCAAATGAAGAAATAAATTACATTCAAAAAGCAATTGATATTTCTTTAGAGTCTTTTGATATTCTAAAATCTTATCTTAAAGAAGGAGTAACAGAAAAAGAGTTGCAACATAAATTGGAATATATTATGGTAAGAAAAGGGGCCGAAAAAGAAGCATTTGATTCAATAGTTGCTTTTAATGATTCAACAGCTGAACCTCATCATCATTCTTCAAATAAAACGTTAAAAAAAGGAGATATGATTACAATTGATTTTGGAGCTAAATATAACGGATATTGTGCAGATATTACAAGAACTTTTATTTATGAAGATCAAGGAAATGAGAAATATAAAGAAATTTTAGAAATTGTAGAAGAAGCTGCAAGATTAGGAAGAGAAGCTGTTAAACCAGGTATTAAAGCTAGTGAAATAGATTCTATTTGTAGATCTTATATCAAATCTAAAGGTTATGAAGAATTCTTTGTTCATTCAACAGGTCATGGATTAGGGATAGATGTTCATGAGTTTCCATATGTATCTGCAACTTCAGATATTATATTAGAACCAGGAATGATTATAACAGTTGAACCAGGAATTTATATTGAAAAATTAGGTGGAGCAAGAATTGAAGATGATGTTTTAGTTACTTCAACAGGTAGCAAAGTATTATCAAGAAAGTAGGTATATATATGATAAGTGTTAATGATTTTAAACCAGGAATTACTTTTCAATTAGATGGTAATTTATTTGTAGTATTAACAGCTCAACATTCTAAACAAGGAAGAGGACAAGCCAATGTTAAAGCAAAAGTAAAAGATTTAAGAAATGGAACAACAACAATAAAATCTTTTACAGGTGGAGATAAAGTTCGAAAAGCTCATATTGAATCTATTGCTATGAATTATTTATATAATGATGGACAAAATGCTATATTAATGGATGAAACAACATTTGAACAAATTGAAATCCCATTAAAACGTTTGGAATGAGAATTAAACTTTTTAGTTGAAGGATCAAAAGTTAAAGTAAGAAAATTCGAAGATGAAATATTAGATATTGAAATTCCTTTAAATATTGAAATCAAAGTTGCTGAAGCTTTTGATGCTGTAAAGGGCAATACAACAACTAATCCACAAAAAAAAGTTGTTTTAGTAACAGGATATGAATTAGAAGTTCCTATGTTTATTAAACAAGGAGATGTAATTATAGTGTCTACTGAAGAAGGAAAATATATAGGAAAAGGAAAAAATAATAATGGTTAATAGTTTGGTTCTTCATTCTAATCAAAAAGTATCATTAATAATTGATAAAAAAACATTTGAAGATGTAATAAATTCATTATCAAAAACTATTGAAGGAATAAAAATTAATGATTCTAAAACAGAAATTTTGATTAGAGAGAAAGAAAATAATATTTTCTTTGTAATTGAAGTAAAAATATCTTCCAAATTAAATATTAGCGAAACAATTAAGTTGATAAAAAATAAAATTGAAATGCATTGCATATTTTTAGTGGATAAAAAACCAAAAAATATTATTATTAATTATGTTGGCAATTACTAATTTATATTTATATAAATTTGTTATCTAATTGTTCATAATTTTTGTATTTTTCAATGATTCTAATTGTAGGAATAGAAATCGTAAAAGCTATAGGGATTGTTAAATAAGTTTTTGAAACAATACCAAATAATGATAAAGGATATTGTTTGGCAAAGTTTATATTTTTTGAATAAAATCTTTGAGAATATTTTAAATAAGCATAAGGACCTCATAATCATCGAAAAATAACAATAATTAGAATAATTAATGATAATATGTATATTTTTTTAATATAACTTCAATCTTTTGTTAAATAATATTTAATTAAACTATAGATTAAATAACTTAATGTCGATAAACTTAAAAAAATAATTAATATATAAATTGCAACAGGAACAATATTATTTTTTTGTACTCCTTCATATCTAAATTGATCACTAAATAATTGGAATATAAAAATTATTAATGCACCAATAAGAGCAATTGATATAGTGAAAATAGCAATATAAATAGATTGTTTATTGTTTCTATATAAACTCATAAAGAGAGAAGAAATAATACTCACTAAAGGAGCAACTATTGCATATTCTATCATTCAATAACCTATACCTGTAGTAATAAAACAAAAAATAGTATCACACAAAATAGAAAATACAGCCCCTTTAAATGAACCAAACAATATTCCATTAAATATTCAGAATAATAATTCCACATTAAAATTTAAAGGTCCTTTAAATATCATATAGCAAGAAAACTTAATGACATTATATAAGGCTAAAAGTATTGACATATATGCTATATCTTTTATTGAAAATTTAAAATATTTTAATATTTTATTTGTAATACACCTCTTTTAAAATAAAGTTAGTATTTATATTATATTTAAATTTCATCTTTTTTTGGACTAATTGAATCTTTCTCTATATTTGTAATTATTTCTTTTTTTTCATTAGTTGAATTTTTAGTAGCTATTGAAATGTTGGTTTCTTCTAAAATTTTAATTTTATTTTTTAATTCTTCATTTTGTTTTTTAATCTCATTAAATTTATTTTGAATTTCTTCTAGATCATTAATAATTGAATCTAAAAAAATATCTACATTTACAGGACTATATCCATTAATTACTGATTCAAATTTTTGATTTGTTATTTTTTTAATTAATTCTTTCATATTTATAATATTAAAACTTAATAATATAATAATTTTTCTTTCCTTTTTTAATTATTAGGTATTGATAATTAAAAAATCTCGGAAAAATTTCTTCATTTTCATCTTTTTTTATTATACCATCAACTTGAATCGAACCACTAGCAAGCATTTCTCTTGCTTCTCTTTTTGAAGAACAAATTTTTGAATCAATCAACAAATCTATAATTTTTCTTTTTTGTTGTTTATTATCAAATAAAGGTAAATCATTTAAAATAAGTTCAAGTTGTTCCATTGTAATATCTGTTATTGATTTTGATGAATCAAAAAGAATTTCTGTTATTTCTTTTGCATTAGCTGCTTGCGTTTTTCCGTGAATATTCTGCACAACCTCAAGAGCAAGAAGTTTTTGAGCTAGTTTTTTCTTAGGGTCTTTTTTATGATAAAACATTATTTTTTCAATCTCTTCATCATCTAAAAATGTATATCAGTTTAAAAGTTTTTCTACATCTTCATCTTTTTGGTTAATAAAAAATTGGTACATACTATATGGAGATGTTTTGTATTTGCTTAGTCAAATAGCACCTTCAACACTTTTACCAAATTTTTTTCCTTCTGAATTTAGTAGTAAATTTAATGTGATTCCCAATGCATTATTTTCACCATAAAATTTTCTTATAAATTCTAATCCTGTTGTAATATTTCCTCACTGGTCTGAACCGCCAGCTTGAATTTTAATATTTTTATGCTTATATAAATAAGAAAAATCATATCCTTGTAATAAAGTATATGTAAATTCCGTAAAAGAAATTCCTTTTTCTAACCTAGATGCTATAGCATCCTTATTAATCATATAATTTACATTTATGTATTTACCAATATCTCGCAAAAAATCTATAATATTCATATTTTTATAAATATTATAATTATCTATTACTTCTAAGCCAAATGATTCAAGCTGTTCTTTTATAGATTTTTTATTTCTATTTAATGTTTCTTCATCTAATAATTTTCTTTCATCTTCTTTAAAAGAAGGATCACCAATCATTCCTGTGGCCCCTCCAAGAACTGCATATGATTTTAAACCAACTTTAGAAAATCTTCTTAAAATCGTAATAGGAATATAATTACCTAAATGTAAAGAGTCAGCTGTAGGATCAAATCCAATATAAATTCCATCGCCTTCTTTTAAGTTCTTTATCTTATCTTCATTAGTAATGTTGTTAATAATTCCACGTTTTTTTAAATTATCTATTAATTTTTCTATCTTATTCATTATTGACCCTCACATTAAAAAAAGTATGTATCTTGAAGAGACAAATTACTACAATCAACTAAACCATCTTTATCAATGCCAATAGTTTTATAAGATACAATCATTCCTTCAGATTTAATTTTAAATACTTGGGTATCTAAAATTTTTTGTCCACTAAATGTAATAGTACCATTTGTTGCAAATAAATAATTTTGATTTAAATTAATCGAAGAAACATTAGTAATAATTTTCTTTTGAATATTATTGTTGAATAAAACAGTTAATACTTTTAATTTATTATTATGTTCATGTTGTTGAATATTAATAACTTTCCCAATTTGATAAAAATAATTAAAATCTTCTTCAGTTAAATATTTATCAAATTTTTGTAATAATTTATTTTTAATTTCTTGTGTTAAAATGTGATATCCCTCTTTCAAATCAAAATATTTATGATAATTTAAAATATTAATTCCTACCACTTTATTTTTACTAAAAATTAAAATAAAATCACCATATGTATGAATAGAATATGATTCATCATAAATATCTTTAAATAAGATTAAAGCATTATTTTGATTATCAAAAAAAACATGTTTATTTGTTATTGAAACTGGCATATATTAAATTATAAAATATTTACTTTAAATATTTAGATAATAAAATACCACATGCAATAGCAACATTTAATGATTCGAATTTAATTGGAATATGAATTTTATAATCTAATAAATTAATTAATTTTTGATTTATTCCTTTTGATTCATTGCCCAAAATTAAAACTAATTTTTGGTCATTTATTTTTAAGTTATTATAATTAACAGAATTTTTCAATAAAGAACCAATAATTTTAAAACCATCATTTTTTAATTTTATTATTGCATCATCTAGATTCATATTATTAATGATATTAATATTGAAAATTGCCCCTTGCGTTGCTCTTAAAATTTTTGGATTATAAATATCTACACCTTTTACTATAATATCTTTTACCCCAAAAGAGTATGCTGTTCTAATAATAGTACCCAAATTTCCAGGATCGCTAATATTATCTAACAATAAAATAAAATCATTTTTGTATGAACAATTATTTTGAATAAAATTACAAATGGCAATATATGGTTGTGGAGTCTTTGTTGTTGATAATTTACAAATATTATCATATGATGTAATAAATATAGAAATATTATCATGTTTAAAATTTTTATCTGAAGTTATGATGTATTTAATTATTTTTGGATATTTTATTGCCTCTTCTATTAAATGCAATCCTTCAATAATAAATTCTTGATATTGATAACGATATTTTTTTTGCATTAGTTTTTTAATATGCAAAAATTGATTTTTGGATAACAAATTATTCTTCATTTTCTAACTCTAATATAAAATTTTTACCTTTTTGATGTTCGAATTTTGATAAACCTTCAAAATTTTTTTGTCTTAATATTTCATAAACAATTAAATTAACAGAATTTGCAAGATTTAAAGATCTGCATTCTTTTTTCATAGGAATTCTCAAACAAGTTTCAATTGATTTTTGAAGTATTTTTTTAGGTATTCCTGTTGATTCGGTTCCAAACATTATTCAAATATCATCTTCTTGTGAATAATTTATTTCCGAATAATTTTTTAAACCATATCTAGATATGTAATATATTTTTTTATTGCCATATTTTTTAATAAAATCATTATAACATTCATGAATTTCAAAATCAATATCATTCAAGTTTCTACCAGCTGATGATCTTTTTATATTTGGATGAAATAAATCAAAAGATATAGGTTTGATTATATGTAATTTAGCTCCAGTTGCATAACATGTTCTAATTATATTACCAGTATTTGGAGGTATTTCAGGCATATATAAAATTACATTAATCATGACTTAATATAAAAATTTAATATTAGAATTTAATAATACCCATAAATAATAGTATAGAAACAACTATAATTGCAACAATAATTAAAGCTCAAAGAACAAATCCAAAAATTACTAGACTAGAATTTTTCTTTTTCTTTTTTTCAACTTTAGTGTCTTCTATTTTTGCTTCAGACTTTTTTATTTCTACAGTTTTATTAGAATCTTCTTTAGGAGTTTCTACATTAATATTAACAGTTGTTTGTTTATGATCAACAGGCATTGTATAAGAAGAAGTTGCGTTATTGTTTTGAGGTTGTGTTGCAGGATTAAATTCTTGTGTATTTGAATTGTTTGAAGAAGCAATATTTTCTGAATTTTTAATATTTGTATCTATTGTAGCTGTATTAGCGTCATTTCTAAAAGTTAGAGTATTTGTATTATTAATTACTCTTGTAACATTATCTATCTTATTTGCAAGAACATTCATTTGATCATCAATAGAATTCATTCTACGATCAATTTCATTTTGATACATTTGTGATTGATCTAATTGCAATTGTTGAGTTTCTAATAATTTTATAAGATGAGGATTTGAAGAATTAGATAAAGACGCATTAGAAACCATCATTGTTTGATCTCCTAAAGGTCTTTGATTAGGATTTAATCCACCTTGACCAGGTATAGCTGAAAATTCAACTGTTCCTTGAAATCTTTGTCTTGATTGAGTAGGAATACCATATAAATGATTTGTATTATCAATTATGTCAGCTCTTCCTCTAGGTGCTCCTGTATATTTATTATTTTTTCTAAATCTATCTATAGGTTGTTGATATCTTGTTGAATTTAATTCATCATAGTATGATTGATCATCATAATAATCTTCTGAATAATCTTCTAAATATGAATCATATTTATCTACAAAATAATCAAAACCTCTTCTGCCATTTCACTTAGACATTTTTTTATCCCCTTTTAAAATAAGTTACTTATTTTTTTTATTTTTTTAATTTCAAACTTTGATAAATTTAACAAATAAATTATAAAATTCTGAAATGCATATCTATTTTATCATATTTTTTGATAAAATTTCATACTTAACACAAATTTTGCTCTTATTACTAAATTTAATGTATTCAAAACAAAATCGCATTTTTGAATAATTTAAAATCAATAAACTAATAATAATATTATATATTGAATATAATGTAAAAAATGAAGTAAAATTAATAATATATAATAGATTAAAAACAACATAAAAATAAAACTAAATTATTAAAAGTTATTTTTTAACAAAGTTAGGGGTAGCGATGCAATTTATAGATAAAAGATCAAAATTAATAGGTACTATTGGGCCTTCATCAGAAAAATATGAAGTATTAAAAGAATTAGTTATTTCAGGTTTGACATGTATAAGAGCTAATTTTTCTCATGGTACTCATGAAGAACAAAAGGCAAAATTTGATAATGCAAAAAAGGTATCAAAAGAATTAAATATTCCTATTTCAATTATGCTAGATACTAAAGGTCCTGAAATTAGATTGGGTAAAATGAAAGATGGAGCTCAATTAATTAAGTCAAATACAGAAGTAGTAGTGTATACAAAAGAAGAAGATTTCCAAAATTTAATTGGTACAGAAAATAAATGATCTGTTTCATATCGTATGGATAAAGATGTTAAAAAGGGAGATAGAATAGTTTTTGATGATGGGAAATTAGTAACTGAAGTCTTATCAGTTCAAGAAGGACTTATTAATATTGTTACTAAAAATCAACATTTATTAAAAACAAATAAAAGAATTAATATTCCAGGTGTAGAATTCTCATTACCATTTCTTTCAGAAAAAGATAAAAATGATGTAATTTTTGGAATTAAAGAAAATATTGATTATATTGCAGCATCATTTGTAAATTCAGCAAAAGATGTTAATGAATTAAGAAATATTTTAAAATCAAATAATGGAGAACAAATTAAAATTATTTCAAAAATAGAATCTCAGACAGGAATTAATAATATTGATAGCATTATTGAAGCTTCTGATGGTATTATGATTGCAAGAGGGGATTTAGGTTTAGAAATTCCATATTATGATGTTCCATATTATGAAAAAATGATTATTAGAAAATGTAGAAAATTAGGTAAACCTGTTATTGTTGCTACACAAATGTTAGATTCAATGGAAAAAACTCCTCAACCTACAAGAGCAGAAGTAACTGACGTTTATTGAGCAACAGAACTTGGAGCAGATTCAACAATGTTATCTGGTGAATCAGCATCAGGAGATTTTCCAATTGAAGCTGTTAAGGTAATGTCTACAATTAATCTAAGAGCAGAAAAAGAATTTTATAACAAGCTATATTATCCTGTGCAATTAGAAGAAGTATGAAAAAATTCAGAAAAAAGCAAAAGAGATGAAATTGCTTATAACATTGCTAAAAAAGCTACAACAGGGAAATATAAATATATTGTTGTAAGATCAAAATCAGGTCAATTATTGAGTGAAATTGCTAAATATAGACCTAATGCTGCAATTATAGGATTAGTAGGAGAAGAAAAACAAATTGGAAAATTTGGTGTTACTAACTCAGTTTTTGTATCTTTAGATTCTATTAAGTTTTTTAATGAAGTAAAAGATAATTTTGAAAAAGCAAGAGAAGTCTTAAAACCTTTTTATCCTAATAATGGAGATAAGTTTTTAGTAATTGATGAGCATAATGAGAAAGAGTTTACTTTTTAACTATTTTTCTATAATTTAAAATCTACTTTTAATTTTTAATAATAAATAAAATTTAATTTATATGAAAATAAAAAAAATAACCGTTATTGGTTCTGGTGCATTAGGAACATCTTTAGCAAATGTTTTAAAAGATTCAAACGATAAAAATGACATTTTAATTTATGGTATAGATGACAATGAACTAAATGATTTAAAAATAGGTAAGAATTCTAAATATTTTCCAGAAATTAATTTTCACGCTTTTAGTGTTACAAAAAATTTAAAGGAAGCAATTCATAATGCCGATTATTTAGTTTTAGCTCTTCCTTCAATAGCTATTGAATCTGTAATTTCTGAAATTGTAAATAATATTAAATCATCCACTTTAATTATTAATGGATGTAAAGGATTTTTTCCTAATACTACCAATCCTTTGCATGAAGAAATTTTTAATAGAGTTAAAGTTAATTCTAATATAAGAGGTGTAGTAACTTTATCAGGCCCTTCATTTGCATCTGAAATTATAAAAAAATCCTTAACTTCAATAGCAGCCATTGGTTACAATATAGATCATTTAATTGAAGTTCAAAAATTATTTAAAACAAATTATTTTAAATTATATTGTCAGTCTGATGTTATTGGAGCAGAAGTTGGTGGAATTTATAAAAATATTCTAGCAATAGGTGCTGGTATGCTAACACAATTAGGATACAAAATTAACACATTAGCTGTTTATTTAACTCGTGGAATGAAAGAATTATCAACTTTTAATAAATTTATGGGCGGAAAAGAACAAACTATATATGGTCTAACAGGTTTAGGTGATTTAATATTAACAGCTACAGATGTTAATTCAAGAAATTTTACATTTGGTATGAATTATATTAAAAAAGAAAAAGATACTAAAAATATTACATTAGAAGGTTTAACAGCTTTGAAAGTAGTAGAAAATATTAGAGAAAAAAACAATTTGTCTTTACCCATCCAAGAAGCTTTATATAATGTTATATACAAGAATAACTCTGTAGAAGAAGAAATTAAAAAATTATGAGATAGAGATTGACATAAGGAGGAATAGGGTAAAATGGAAAAATATATTTTTGCAACAGATGTTGATGGAACATTATTAAATGATCAAGGAGAAATACACCCTGAAACAATTGAAGCTTTTAAACGTGCACAAGAACAAAGTTCATATACTGTAATTGCTACAGGTAGATCCGTTTCAAGAACAAAACCTTTATTAAAGAAGATCCCTTATGTAGATTTCTTTGTTTGTAATAATGGAAGTGTTGTTTATGATGTAAAAAAAGATGAAATAATTTATCTAATTGGAGTAAACCCTAATCACTATCCCAAAATATTGGATTTTGCCCGTAAGCATCATGTAACATTTAAGTTGCATACAGAAGCAGATTGAATTGGAGATGCTGAAAATAAAAATGAAAAACCTACACCATTAACATCTGAATTAGATCAAAAAATTAGAGCATTTATTCAAGAAAATCCATTTAGTACTACATTATTTAATGGTCAAACTCCAACTCAACTTTCTATTAATGGAAGTGAAGAATTTTGTAAAAAATATTTTCAACAATTTAAAGATTGATTTGGACAAGATTCAAGTGTTTATTTAACTAATTCAGTTTATTTAGATGTTAACCCAAAAGATAAATCTAAATGAACA
This sequence comes from Mycoplasma sp. UBA710, assembly GCA_002298905.1. Lineage (GTDB taxonomy): Bacteria > Bacillota_I > Bacilli_A > Mycoplasmatales > Metamycoplasmataceae > UBA710. The sequence continues at coordinate 24,756 of DBMA01000040.1, forward strand.
GGATTATTAGAACTTGCAAAGATTTTGCACATTGATACAAATCATATAGTAACTTTTGGAGATAGTTATAATGATTTAGATATGCTTTTAAATGCTAAAGATAATGGTTATCCATTAGCAAATTCTAAACTTGAATTACTAGAACATATTCCAGCAAAAATAGGTTCTAATAACACAAATGCTATAGCAAAAAAGATTTTAGAATATTTGCAAAAAGAATAAAATTCATAATATAATAAAATCACATGTGGTAGATATGGCGAAATGGCTAACGCATCGGGTTGTGGCTCCGACATGTGCGGGTTCGATCCCCGTTATCTACCCCATTTTTTTATTTTTCTAAACCATAAAGACCATAATGAATTTTATTAGCTAATTCTTTTCCATATAGTATTTCAACTACTTTAACTCCTAAATCAATAGCAGCAGATGGACATTTACCTGTAATATATTTTCCATCAATATTAATATATTCTTTTGTTCTTTTTTGACTACTAATATTATTTATATTTTCTATGGGAAAAGAAGAATATGATTTATCATTCAAAATATGATTTTCATATATAGCATTAGGTCCGTCACATATTGCAAAAACTCATTTATCTAGTTCAACAAATTGTTTTATTATATTTAAAGCTTTTTGATTTGTTCTTAAATTAATACAAGCAGCTCCTCCGGGCACAAAAATAGCATCATAATTTTTTGCGTCAATTTCATCTTTAATTGTTTCAATAAATCCTATTTTGTTAGATCCTTGAACTTTTGTCATACCATCAGGATTTCAATAAGTTATTTTTTCTAATTTTTGCGAACGATTTAAAGCTCCCAAAAATCCATATACTTCTATTTCTTGAAATTTATCAATAATTAATACTAGTAATTTCATAATAAAACCTTTTCTTTTTATTTTAAAATAAATCAATAATTAAATTTTATTTAAATTTAATAATGATAATAATAACTTAATTTTAATATTAAATGATATATTTTGTTTATAATTAAATCTATATTATGACATCAAATAATGATAAAAGTTTTTCAGCAGAAGTTAAAAATAAGATGAACTTATTAAAAAATAAAATGAGAACTTCTTTTAAAAATAGAAAACAATATCAAATATTTCAATCTAAACAATTTTTAGGAATAGTTTTGGTTGCTTTAATGGTATTTTTAATGGTATTATCATTTGTGCAAATTCCTGGTTTTTCAACAATTAATTCTTATACATTTGGAATGTTATTTGGTTATTATTCATATTTCTTTTATATAGGATTTATAATTTATGGTTTATCTCAAATTTTGCAAATAAATATTAGATTTGAAAAATTTATTGCAACAAAATTTAATAGAAAATTGCATTTTTCTTGACTACTATACTTACTATTTGCAATTGGAATTGCTTTAATTGTTGAATCAATAAGACAATGAGTTATAGATAGATCTATTTTCCCGGCAGAAAAAGCTTTTAGTAATTTTTTCGGGAGTTGATGAGAAGAATTTTCAAATAATAGAGGTACTAAATTGGATTCAAATCCAGCATTACCAGGAATTCAAAATCATGGAATTGTTGTTGCCTTATTTATGGCTCTAGTTACTTCATGAACAGGGTACATTGTTTCAATAATATTTGGTTTAATATTAATATCATATTTTATTTATTATTTATTCTATGGATCAATTATTCAGAAAATCAAATACCAAATTCTTGGAAAAACAAACAAAAAAGAAATTATTACAAAAGAAGAATTTGAGGATTATAAAACAAAAATAATGGATTTATCATTTGAGGATAATTCTTCAATTGTTAATAATCCTAATAATGAAATAACAGCTCATATTAGTCCAAAAACATCAACTATTTCTATTACAAATTCAGATTTAATGTTTCCTATAGATAATCCTCTTGATAAAAATGCAGAATCAAGTAAGCAAGATTTTATTGAAAGTAAAACATTGCAATTAAATTTAGAAAAAAATAACACAAAAGAATTTAAGTTAGATGTTGTTGATAATCAACTTCAATCAAATGCAGAAGATAGTAAGACATTTGACTTTGAATTAGATATTTTTAAAACATCTACAGATTTTGTGAATTTTGATGATAATGGAATTTCAATGAATACAACTAATGTAGATTTATCATCTAATACAGGCAACAACAATATTGATTTAAATATTAATGAAGTAAAAAGCATGAATCAAGAAAATGATAGTGAATATGATAGTAGAACAATTGTTTTTCAAAATGATCCTACTGTTGAAAAAACAATTCAATTTGCTAATGATTTAACAAATGAAGTTCATCATGAAGAGAAAGAAACTCTATTTGCAACAGAACCAATAGAATATGAAAGAACACAAACAATGTTAGGACACACAAATGAAATTTCTAATAATGATGATGATACTAGTGAAATAACAAGTGAAATAACAAGCGAAATTAAAACTAATGAATCTCTTTACGATATTAATAATGAGTCAAAAACAAATACAAATATTGATACCAATTCAGAAGATATTTTATTTAAAAATGATGAGGAAGAATAACAATGTTTAAATTATTAAAATTTAAAGACGCCCAAACATTTATAAAAAATAATCCTGACAAAATAATTTATTTATTATTTGTTACAAATTGATGTGGTGATTGTCATATGATGATGCCAATATGTGAAAATGTTTCTTATGAATATTCTAATCATGAAAATATTTCTTTTATTCAAGTTGATGCAGAAGAAGCAAATATTTTTAGAAAAGATTCTGAATATAAAGTAGATCGAGTACCAACTCATGTATTTATTAAGAATTCTAAAATAAGATCTATTATGTATGAGTATATATCAAAAGATATTATCATTAATGAAATTGATCAGTTAAGATATGAAAAATAATAAATTTAATATTGATAGAAAAACTTTATCTACTAATTGTGGTGTTTATTGATTTAAGGATTCCAATGACATTATCTTATATATTGGTAAAGCAAAAAATATTAAAAAAAGAATTGAACAATATTTCAATGGGACACAAAATTCATATAAAACACCCATCCTGTTAGAAAAAGCGTCTAAATTAGAATATCAAATATGCAAAAACGAAAAAGAAGCCTTAATATTAGAACAAGAATTAATTAAAAAAAATAAACCATATTATAATATTTTGTTTTTAGATGATAAAAAATATCCCTATATTGTAATTGAATTAAAAAATAATAAACTAGAATTTAAAACAAGATTTATTTATAAAAATATTCCTAATACTTTTTATTTTGGACCATTACCTCCAAATTATGGATATAAGATTATTAAAAATTTTTTAATTCATGAATGTTTATATGAAAATGGTTTACCAATTCAAAATAATTCACGTTTATTTTGAAAAGAAAAATTCGATTATGCTAAAAAAATATTATCTTCTAGTAACAGAGAAATTATTAATAAATTAAAAAATCAAATGTTGTATTATTCAAATAATGAACAATATGAATTGGCAAAAGAATGTTATGAAGTAATTCATTTTTTATCTAATAATCAAAATCAATCTATTACATTTGAAGAAAATCAAAATTTTGATGTTTTATATTTTCACCAAGAAGAAAAATATTTAATGATTATGATTCATTATTTCAAAAATGGATCTTTTTTTATGCAAGAAGAAACTATTTTAGAAATAAAATTAAATTTAGAACAAACAATTATTGAATTTATTAATCAATTTTACTTAGTTCGTAATATTCCTGATTTTATTGTTACAAATTTTCACTTAAATGCTGAAGATCTAATTATTAATAAAAAAATTATCATACCTCAAAAAGGAAAATATTATCAGGCTTTAGAAAATGCAAAAAATAATATAGATATTAATAAAAAATTAAAATTAACTTCTTACATATCAAAATCAAAAATAATTGATAAAGTAAAACAATTTTTATTTGATATTTTAAATTTAACAATCAATGATTTTATTATGATTGATAATTCTTCTGAAAATAATCAAGATATAGTTAGTGTAATTATTTACTATAAAAATTTTTTACCTCATTATCAAAACTATCGAAAATATAAAATTAATGATGTAAAAAGAAAATCTGATGTTGAATTTATTAAACAAGGATTAACTAAATATTTTAGTAGTAATGAAGAAATACCAAATTTAATTATTGTGGATGGAGCTATCCAACAATTGAATGAAGCTCAAAAAGTATTAGAAAGCTTAAAAATAAAATTACCTATTATCGGATTAGTAAAAGACCAATATCATAAAACAAATTATATTGTAGACAAGAATAAAAATAAAATTTTGATAAATGATAGAGATGTTTATAATTTTTTTTCAAAAATTCAAATTGAGGTGGATGCATATGCCAAATCATTTCATAGCAAAAGGAAATTAGATTCGTCATTAGAAGGTTTCTTAACAACAATTAAAGGAATAGGAAATAAAACAGAAGAAAGATTGTTAAATCATTTTAAAAACTATAATAATATTTATAATGCTTCAAAAGAAGAATTATTAAAAGTAGTTTCTGAAAATATTGCTACTAAAATAATGAAAAAATTAGGAAAATAATGTAAAATTTCTTAATGTGGTCGCGTAGCTCAGGGGACAGAGCACGTGCCTTCTAAGCATGTGGTCGGAGGTTCGAATCCTCCCGTGATCGCCATTTTTTTTTATGCTTTTTTTAGAAAATAATATTTATTTATGTAATTTAATATAAAATATATAAGTTCAAAATATGGAATAAATGAACTTAAAACAATATTAAATATAAGTTTGAAATAACTTACTCAAGGAAAGTAACAATATGAATAACAAAAGAACTAGCTCTAAAAAAACAGTAACTACTAGCAAATCAAATAGTAATAAAAAATATATTTCAAAACCTATTAGATCTAATAATAAATTAAATAACAATAAATCAAAAAGTAATTACTATAAAAATTTGTATAAGAATAAATATTCTAGAACAAATGAAGTAGTTATTAATAATAAGACTTATGTTTTACCAAAACATGATAGTTTTGAAACATATTTTTGTGTTTGAAGAATGTATTCTTTAATAGACCCTGTAAATAAAAAAAGTTTTATAAGAAAATTTTGAATTGTTATTGGAAAAGGTCATAAAAGTTATCGTAAATTTGAAAATCAAAGAGATGCTATTAGATACTTTAGAAATTTGAAAAAATATGCAAAGATGAAAATTCAAGATATAAATTCAAAACAATTTGTAAGAACAATTTATACAATTTTTGAAATGATCTATCAAGGTATTGATACAAGTAAAATATTTGGTCAGACATCTACAAATAATAAATCTCATGAAGAAAAAGATTATGTGGATGAATATACACAATTAGATGTTTTATTAAATAGCGATGATGCTGATGAACAAAATCAAAAAATTGAAGAAGATATAGATAAAGTTATTCAAGAAAAAGAAGGCGACACTTTAGTATTAAATTATAAATTAGACATTGATGAGCATGCTGATAAAACCACTAAAGAAATTCAACATGAACAAATTAATCCAGAATATAATGAAACAAAAAATATAATTCATGAAAGTCCAAAAACATCAAGTTTTGAATTCTATAGTGGAGAAACAAATCATTTAGGCTTACTGGATCGTCAAATGGATAAAACTCCAATTTTAGGTCAAACTCAAATTAATTATTTTGATAATATGAATCAAAAAGAATCTCTAAATCCATCTTATTCAAATCAACAATCACAAAGATTCGATACTTCAACATCTGATTTCTCTTCTCATAGTAACGAATTAAATTATTCAAATAATGATACTGAAGTAGTTATTTATAAAAGTGATGACACAAATGTATTAAGTATTAATGACTCAAATAATAATAAAACATCATTATATGAATCAATTACTAATAGCAATAAAGATTTTCCAGAACTTAAAAGTAATGATTTAGAATTAGAAGAAGATCTTAAAGATTTTGAAAAAGATTTAAATATCATTCAACATAATACATCTTTAAATAAAGCTATTCATCAAGAAAAACAAAAGCGTAATCATAAAAAAAATACTATTGCAATACTTTCAACAATTTTAATAATTTTAATTATTGCTGCAGTTGTAGTAGTGCTCTTGTTTGTTTTAAAAATCATTAAAATTTAAAGTAATGATATAATTTTTAAAATAAAATGAATATTTTAAAATTATAAAATAGGAAAGAGAATAGTATTATGGATAAGAATGAAATAATGATTTTAGCTATATTAATACTTGTTAGCTCTATATTTTTGTTCATTCTAATTCCATTGTCAATTAATTTAATTAAAAATCTAATTACTGAAAAAATCAAAAAGAAGAATAGTAAAAATTTAGGTTCAAGTAGCAAAATAAGATTAATTAATCAATTAAGAGAATCAGTAGAATTTTTATCAAAAACTAAAACTGGTGCAATTATTACTATTGAAAATAAAGATAATTTAGATAATTTAAGAACAGATGGAGTTAAAATAGATGCAAATATTTCTTCATCTTTGATTATTTCTATTTTTAATAAAAATTCACCATTACATGATGGGGCAATTATTATAAGAAATGGAAGAATTTTATATGCTGCTACATACTATAAAATTACAAGAAAATCTATTGATAATAAATATGGTTCAAGACATAGAGCGGGATTAGGTATTTCAGAGGTTTGTGATGCAACAACAATTATTGTTTCAGAAGAAACAGGAGAAATTTCAATTACTAAAAATTCATTATTAGTTCCAATTAAAACAAATGAATTCCAAGAAAAACTATTATTCTTCTTGAATGACTAATTTATATTTTCAAATTTAAGGAGCGCTAATGGAAAATTCAATTAAAAAATTTGATATTAAGAAACTATTAATTGAAAAAGATTTATCATCTATTAGAAAATATGTAGAACAAACTCCTTTTAATGAAATTGTTTCTGAATTAGAAGAATTAAATGATTTAGAAGTTGCTTTGTTTTTTAGATGTTTAAAAACAGAGACCTCTTCAGAATTATTTTCTTATTTAAATGAAGAACAGCAACAATCTATTATTCAAAATTTAACTAAGCAAGAAATTGCTGACTTTATTAATGAATTGTATACTGATGAAATTGCTGACGTTTTAGAAGCATTGCCTCCTGACATGGCAAAAACTATTTTATTAACAGTTGATAAAAATACTAGATTTAAAGTTAATCAAATTTTGCAATTTGATGATGAAGAAGTTGGTTCTGTCATGTCTGTTGATATTATTGCTTTAAAATCAAACATGACAAATAAAGAAGCATTAGATTTGATTAAGAAAAAGAGGGAAGAATCTGAAATTGGACAATTTTACTATGTAGTGGATTCCAAAAATAAATTGCAAGGTAGTACAACATTAGAAGATATTGTATTTTCTCCTAAAGATGATTTAGTATCTAATAAAATGACTCAAGTAAAATCTGTTAAAACTAAACAATTGAAAGCAGAAGCTGCCAATATTTTTTCTTCAGAAGATTATTCAACTTTACCAGTTGTTGATGATAATGATATTTTAATGGGTATGTTAACATCTAATGATGTTATTGACATTATTAAAGATGAAGCATCTGAAGATATTTATAAAGCTGCTGGTATTAATTATGAAAATCAGCCTACAAGTTCATATTTAAAAACATCTGTATTAAGCATTGTGAAATCTAGAATTTTTTGATTAATTATTTTGATGATAGGTTCTACTTTATCTCAATTAATCATTCAAGTATTTAATCAAAAATTTGAAGAATCATTAAATAATATAGCTGAATTGAGTGGAATAGCAATTTCTTCTGCTTTAATTGCTTTAATTCCTGTTACATCAGCAACTAGTGGTAATGCAGGGTCTCAATCAACTTCAACATTAACTAGAGCTAGTGCTTTGGGCGAATTAAAAGATGCTAAGATGAATAAAATTATTTTAAAAGAGTTTTCAGTTGGAGCGGTATTAGGATCTATTTTATCAATAGTAAATTTTGTTCGTTTAATTATCTATTATTTAGCATATAATGCCTTATTAATTCATCATTATAAATTTATTTTAATAATTTCTTTAATATCTTCTATTTCTCTATTAATTTCTATTACTTTATCAAAAACATTTGGTGCTGCTATTTTAGCAATTACTATTAAAACCAAAAAAGATCCTGCAGTTATGTCTGCACCATTAATTACTACTATTATTGATGCTTTATCTACATTAATCTTTTTCTTATTATCTTACATGATTTTGATTCCAATTTATCATGTGGCAATATAAATTATTTGATTCCTTTTTTATCTAATGCTTCATAAACTTTTTCGGTAGTTTTAAAAGAAATTTTAGCTACTTCATATAATGCTTTTCTACCAAATTTTTCACAAAATTCAATAGCCTGTTTTTCAACAGCATCATTTGTACCTAATAAAAATTTCATTCCAATTGCTTCTTCTTGTTCTTTCATTAGTTCTAAGAAACGATATCTAGCCACTATTGAAGCAGCAGCAACTGCTACATGAATACTTTCAGCTTTAGGAGCAAGTAAAATTGGTTTTTGAATTTCATCTGTTTTTAATCTTGATTTCATTAAATTTTCATAATATTTATTGATATTATCAATACTTGCAAATTCATCAATTAATATTAAATCTTCATTAACTTTGTCAAATTTTTCCAAAGTAGTAATTGATTTTAAATGTAAAAACATTTTTAGCTCATGAGCATTCATATATTTTGCTAAATTGTTATACCCTTTTTGTGTTAAATGATTAACTCTAAATTTAATTAAATCTTTCATTTTAGGGAATAAGTCTAGAATTTTTTGATCACTTAAAGTTTTAGAATCTTTTACTCCTAATTCAATTAATTGTTCAATATTTTCATGAGGAACATAAACTGCCGCTGCAACTAAAGGAGTTAAATAATCTCCTACTCCCGTTTCATCAGAACCAATAATATTTTTATTTTCCAATTGTTCTTGAGAAGAATAACTTGAAATTACTAAAGGTTTAAATTCAGTTTTTGAAAAATTAATTTTTTTTGATCTTTTGACAGCCATACTTACTCCAATTATATTTTGTCGATTGCATTAATTTTAATAAAGTATTTTAAAAATTAACAAATTTTATTTTAATAAAAAATGATTTTAAATATTT
>DBMA01000038.1 GCA_002298905.1 Mycoplasma sp. UBA710
AAAATAAAAATTAAAAAATTAATTTATTTATTAATATAATTTTTTATAAATTATGTATAGAAAATATTCAGATGGAATTATAGAAGTAATAACAGGGCCAATGTTTAGCGGAAAAAGTGAAGAACTTATTAAAAGAATTAGAATTCTTTCTTATGCCGAAATACCAACTCTAGTTATTAAACCTTCTATTGATAACCGTTTTTCTAATGCAAATATTATTTCAAGAAATGGAAATTCAATCAAATCTTATTCTGTGTCTACTATAGAAGAAATAAAAGAACTATTTTATAAAAAAGAATATAAAGCATTAGTTGTTGATGAAATTCAATTTTTTGATATATCTTTGATAGAATTTTTAGATCAACTTGCAAGCGAGGGAATAAGAATTATTGTTTCGGGACTAGACCAAGATTATTTAAGAAGACCTTTCCCTATTGTTGCCCATTTGATGGCAATTGCAGATAATATTGAAAAATTAAAAGCTGTTTGTTTAATTTGTAAAAGAGCTGCTTCTTGTTCTTTTAGAACTTCCAAAAGTAATAATACAATCGAAATTGGAGATATCGATATTTATGAAGCTAGATGTAGGAAATGTCATATAAAGGATTCATTAACTAAATAAAAATTATTTTTCAACAACAAAAGCATTTATCTTTCCTTCTAATTTGGAAACTGAATCAATTTTTATAGTAACTTTTTGACCTATTTTAAAAACTTTATTTTTTGATTCATTGTATAAAGAATAATAATCATCTGAAACTTTATAGTTTTCAAAATCTTCTAAAGTTGAGATATGAACTAAAGCATTAGATGTGTCGCCTAAATCTACAAAAAAACCAAATTTTTGAATCGAAACAATTGTTGCATTAATTTCTTTATTATCTACAAATTTTTCATAATATTCTGCTTTTTTCATATCTATTACTTTTCTTTCTATATCAACAGCAATTATTTCGGCATTAGATGATGATAAAGCTATTTGGTCAATTTCATGACTTTTTTTCTCTGAATAATGCTTATTTTTTTTAAAAATTACTTCTCAAATAATTCTATGCAATAATAAATCAGGATATCTTCTTATAGGTGAAGTAAAATGAGAATAATATTGAGATGCTAAACCAAAATGACCTATATTATTAGAAGAATATTTAGCTTTTTGCATAGTTTTAAGTAAAAACATTTTTACTAAGTTATCAAATCTTTTTTCTTTAATTTGATTAACAAATTTTTGAAAATCTTTTGGATTATTTGATGATTGTAGTTGATAGTGATCTTTTGGAAAAATTGAAGAAATAAATGAATTTAAATTCTGTACTTTTTCTAAACTAGGACTTTCATGCACTCGATAAATTGAGGGGATTTTTAAATCTGCAATCATTTTAGATACTACTTCATTAGCAAATATCATGAAATTTTCAATTAGAATTTCTGAAGATAGTCTTTCTCTTTTTTTTATAGCAATTGCTTCTCCAGTTATTTTATCTAATTCAATAATAGATTCTTCAATTTCAAAATCAATATAACCTTCTTGACGTTTATTATTACCAATAATATCACTCAATTCATATGCTATTATTAACATTTTTGATAATTCTACATCTTTTTTTATTGCTTCATCATTTTCTTTATTAGCTACTTGATTATAAGTTAATCGATATTTTGATTTAATAATTGATGGATAAATTTTTTTATTTATTATACGACCTTGTTTATCAATTTTTGCTTCTAATGTAATTGCATATCTATTTTCATTTGGATTTAAAGAGCAAATTCCATTTGATAGTTTTTCTGGTAGCATCGGAATAACTTTATCTATCAAATAAATCGAACATCCTCTATTTCTAGCTTCAATATCAATTTGGCTATCTTCTTGAACATAATAAGCAACATCAGCAATTGAAACATATAAAATATAATCTTCATCATTTTTTTCCACAAAAATTGCATCATCAAAATCTTTTGTTTTTTCTCCATCAATAGTAACAATTAATTTAGATGTTAAATCCACACGATTAAACATGTTAGTTATCTCTACTTGATTAGGAATTAATTTGGCTTCTTCTAAAACTTCATCTGAAAATGTTGTTTTAACGCCTGATATGTCAACTAATAAATCAATATCAGAATATGGTTTGCTAGTTGATTCTAGAATTTTATCAATTGACAAGTAAATATTATTCTGTTCTATTTTGTTTATTTTAAATCGAGCATAAGTGTTTTTTTCTAATGATGACTTATCATAAATTATTTGATAATTATTTATGTTATTAGAAATAATTTTTAAATTCAAATTACTATCAATTTCTGCATATATATATTTGTTTTTACGACAATTAATTTTTATTTCAGTCGCAAAATAAAAATCAAGATCATCAATATCTTGATAAACATTAATATTAATATTATCATCTTTTAGAGCATTCAAGTGATTATTGAAAATAATTACTTTTACTTCTAATGTATCATTTAATTTAGCAAATGCAAAAAATTTTCCTTGGCTAGTTATTTTGAAATCAACATCATAATTACCAATAAATTTAGGAATAAAATATTGATTTCTTTTTTTAGAAAACGCAATTGTTCCATTTAATTTTAATTGAAAAAGATAATCACTAAAAGCTCGATTATATTTGGGATTAATATTTAAAAATTTGACAATATCCAAAAAAGATGCACTTTTTTTATTATTTAAATAATTTAAAATTTTTCCTTGATAATTTTCAAACATAAAATATATTATTTTCTTATTTAATAAATATTCTTATAAAAATAGTAACAATAAAAATAATAATCCCTAAAATAATCATTGATCATTTTAGTAGTTTTTTTCAACCTTGTTCTTTTGTCTGCGAAAATAATTTTAAATCAGAAGAGCCAACAAGTGCTCCAGTGAATGAATTTGAATCTGGCGCCATTAAGAAGCCAATAATAATCATTAAAAAAGAGATAATAAAAAGTATTATTGTCAAAAGAAATCCAACCATTTTTACTCCTTATTTTACTTTTTAATGCTTTTATTAATTTTAACAACAAAAGCAAAAAAAGATAAAAAAAATGGCAAGGGTGACAGGACTCGAACCCACAACATGCGGGGTTGAAGCCCGCTGTTCTACCAATTGAACTACACCCTTATGCTCATGTAATATTTAATTTTATCAATTTTATTTAGAAATTTCTTCTAAAACATTCAATAAATCACCAATTGTTTTAACATCATTAACTTTGCTTGAAGGAATTGTAATATTAAAATTATCTTCAAAATCTGCAATCATTTCTACCATATCAATTGAATCTAAACCTAGATCTCTAATTATAGTGTCATCATTAAATGATTTATTAGTTTTTGTTTTAATTATTTTATAAATTTCATCTTTATATTTCATATAAATCTATATTTTATACAAAAATAATAAAAAATAATATTTAAATTTTTATCAATAAATTATTATAATTATTGTTAATTTAT
>DBMA01000035.1 GCA_002298905.1 Mycoplasma sp. UBA710
CATATAATTCTTTTTATAAAAGCGCCAAAATAGCTTTATCTGCTAATAATAAGAAAGTATATTTTATTCTAGCAACATCTAATGATGCAAAATACATAAGAAAAAATTTTAACCAAAATATTATTGAAACAATTCAATATGTTTTTGGTATTAATTCAGAATCGATAATTACATCAAGAGAAGAACTAGGTGCACATATCAAAAATGATAAAATGCTTTCATTACACAAAAACTCTAATTTAAATAAAAATTTTTTGTTAGAAGATTACATTGAAGCAGATTTTAATAGAGATGTAATTTTGTTAGGAAAAAAAATTATTTCTCAAACAGAAACAATTTATAACCCAATATTTATTTATTCTTCCTCAGGTATGGGTAAAACTCATTTTTTACATGCAATAGGAAATAAATTAATGGAAAATAATTACAATGTTTGCTATATAAATCCAGATCAATTTATTAAAAAAGTCACAACTTTTTTAATAAATTCAGACCAAAATAAATTAGCTGAAATTGTAGAATATTATAAAAATTTTGATGTTTTATTATTCGATGATATTCAAATATTTGGGTCTAAAACTGCTACATTAAATATTTTATTTAATATTATTAACTACAATATTGAACAAAAAAAACAAATTGTAATTGCTTCAGATAAAAATCCTGAATTATTGGGAGGGTTTGAAGAAAGGTTTATTACAAGATTTCAAGGTGGAATAACTCAAGAAATTCATCGTCCTTCTCTTAATGACTTAATGAAAATATTTGAGCAAAAATTATTAAAACATGATATCAATCCTAAAGATTGAGAATCTGAAGCAATTAAATTTATTATTCGAAACCATGCTTCATCAATTAGAACATTAGAAGGAGCAATTAATAAAATTGAATGAAATAAACAAAAAAATATTCAAAATATTAAATATACATATAATATTGTTTCACAAATGTTTTCAACTATTTCAAAAGAAAATAGGTCAGTAACTCCAGAAAAAATTATTGAAATTATTGCAAAATATTATAAATTATCAAAATCTGAAATACAAGGGAAATCAAGAAAAAAAGAAATTGTTTTAGCAAGGCATATTTCTATGTGAATGATTAGAAATATAACAAATTTAACATACAAAGAAATTGGTAAGATTTTTAAAGATCGTGATCATTCTACTGTTATGTCTTCAATAGAAAAGATAGATTATCAATTAAAAGTTAATGAAGTAGTTAAAGATGCTTTAAAAAATATTAAAGAAAAAATACACCAATTATAATATTTTGATATTTAGCACTTAAATGTAAAAGTTGCTAATTTTCTTTTATTATTATGTTATAATAATTTTTATTTAAATAAAGGTGGTGCAATTATGGATTCTAAAAAATCAAAGGATAAATCTAAAAGTAATATTAAAGGTCAAATATATCCTTTTATTCCCACTAGAGATGTTATTATTTTAGAAGGTCTTACTGATTATATAGAAGTAGGAAGAGAAAGATCTAAAAAATCTGTAGAAATATCACAAAAAGCTTTTGGAATGCAAATGGTGTTAATACCTCAAAAAAATGCAGAACAAAAAGAAATTTCTTCAATCAATGATTTACATAAATATGGTGTACTAGTAGAAATAATTAAGGTAGATAATCTTGGTAATAATCAAAGAATAACATTAAAATCAATTCAAAAAGTAGAAATAGTAACTTTTGAAGAAGCAGAAAAAAATGATGATGCTTATATTGCATCTTTTAAGTTTGTCAAAACATCTTCTGTTATTAAAAAAACAGAAAAATTTGAAAAAAATTGAACTCAATTATATGATGCAATTTCTCATAAATTTTTTGCAAAAAATGAACAATTTAAAAAAATATTCTTAAAAAATTCTTTACCTAATTTTTCTAAAGAAGATTTATTAAATTTGCACAATTTAAACTTAGTTATTTCTTCTTTTGCAATTCCTATGAAGTTTATTTACATATTTTTTAATCAAAAAACAATTAATGGAAAAATAGATGTATTATGAACAATAATAGATGAACTAGTAGAAGGTTTAGAGGCAACAAAAGAGGTTGATCACGAAATTGAAACAGAATTAAAAAAATCTTTAGATAAACAAAATAAAGAATTTCTATTAAGAGAAAGATTGAAAGTAACTAGAAATTTATTGGGTGAAGATAGTGTAGAAGATGACAAAATAGAAAAAATTTTAGATGATAAGCAATTAAGCAAGATATATCCAGAGGAAGTTAAATTAGCAATAAAAAAAGAAAAAGCAAAATTGAAATCTATGATGTCATCTTCTCCAGATGCTAATATTACTCGTAACTATATTGACCTTTTAACACAATTGCCATGAAGAAGAACATCAATTGAAGAATTAAATATTAAAAAAGTTAAAAAGATACTTAATGAACAACATTATGGATTAAAAGATGTTAAAGAAAGAATTATAGAATTTGTGGCTGTTATGATTAATAATCAAAAAGTTCATCCTGATAAATATAAAAATAATCGTTTAACAGATATGCCTAACACTGAAATTAATGAAAATCTTTTTGTAAAAGAATATGGTCAAAATAAAGTGCAAGAAAATAATTCTCCTATTATTACATTGCTAGGTCCGCCTGGAGTTGGAAAAACTTCTATAGCTAAATCTCTTGCTGAAGCAATTGGAAGAAAATTTATCAAAATATCTTTAGGTGGAGTAAATGATGAAGCAGAAATTAGAGGTCATAGAAAAACTTATGTTGGAGCGATGCCAGGAAAAATTATTAATGCAATAAAAAAAGCGGGTGTTTCTAATCCTGTTATTTTACTAGATGAAATTGATAAATTAGGTTCTTCAAGCACTAAGGGCGATCCTTCATCAGCTTTATTGGAAGTTTTAGATCCTGAACAAAATTCTAATTTTCAAGATCATTTTTTAGAAATAGAATATGATTTATCAAAAGTTTTATTTATTGCAACAGCTAACTATTATGAAGATATTCCTGCACCACTATTAGACCGTATTGAATTAATTGAATTATCTTCATATACACTATTTGAAAAAATTAATATTGCTAAAAAATATTTAGTAGCAAAAGTGATTAAACAAAATGGTCTAACAAAAAATCAATTTAAAATAGGAGATAAAGAAATAGAATTTCTTATCAAACATTATACAATGGAAGCAGGAGTTAGAAATCTTCAAAGAGTTTTAGATAAAATTGCAAGAAAAGTTACTTTAGGTATTATAGAAGATGAAATCAAAGATGAATTTGTTGTTGATATTCCTAAAATTAAAAAATTTTTAGGAGTAGAAAAATTCTCAAATGATGATAAAGATAATAAACCAAGAATTGGTGTTGTTAATGGTCTTGCTTATACTTCTTATGGAGGTTCTACTTTACCAATTGAAGTAACAACATTTGCAGGTAAAGGTGAAGTAAAAATTACAGGACAATTAAAAGATGTAATGCAAGAATCAGCAGCCGTTGCTTTAGGTTATGTTAGATCTAATGCTAAACAATTTAATATAGATTTTAATTTTGAAGAATCAACAATTCAAATCCATGTACCAGAAGGAGCTGTACCAAAAGATGGGCCTTCAGCCGGAGTTACTTTTACAACTGCTATTATTTCAGCTTTAACTCAAAAACCTGTATATCACAATATTGGAATGACTGGGGAAATTACTTTAAGAGGAAAAGTTTTACCTATAGGCGGTTTAAAAGAAAAATCATTAGCAGCTTTAAGATTAGGAATAAAAACTATTTTTATTCCAAAAGATAATGAAAAGAATCTGGAAGAAGTGGCAGATGAGGTCAAAAAATCAATTAAATTTATTCCGGTAAAAAATTATATGGAAATATATAAAGAAATATTTAATTAATTATGCAATATTTGGACGTTTTGATAGATTGAATAAAAAAAGAAGTTAAAAAAGCTAATGCTAATGGTGTTGTTGTTGGTATAAGTGGGGGTGTTGATTCTGCTTTAGTTGGTTATTTAGCAAAGCAAGCTTTTCCAGATTATTCTTTAGGTATATTAATGCCAATTAATAAAGAAAGAGATTTTGATTTACAAGATGGATTAGAATTAGTTCAAAAATTTAATCTAGATCACAAAATAATCCCTTTACACGATGAATACCAATCATTATTAAATAAATTAAATTCTCAATCAAACTTAGTTAAAGGTAATATTCAATCTAGGTTAAGAATGACAACATTATATGCGCTAGCTCAAGAATATAATTACTTAGTTTTAGGGACTGACAATAAAGCAGAATATTATTTAGGTTATTTCACTAAATGAGGAGATGGTGGTTGTGATTTGCTTCCAATTGTTCATTTATATAAATCAGAAGTTTTTATGTATGCAAAAAAAATTGGAGTACCAAATTCAATTTTAAATAAATCTCCATCAGCCGGATTTTGAAAAGAACAAAATGATGAATCAGAACTAGGTTTTTCTTATGATGACTATGAACAATATGATAAGAATATATTAAAAAATAAACAAATAATTGATAAAATAAAACTACAAATCTACAAAACTAATCATAAGAGATTTGCAATTCCTAAACCCCCAAAGAAAGAAGAAAAAAATGAGTAAAATATTATTTATTCAATCTTATTTATCTAAAGATTTTTCTGTTAGTGAATATGCTTCAGAAAAATTTATTAAAGAATATTCATTAAATCATCCTAATGATGAAATTATAATTTTAGATTTAAATAAAGAAGAAAAATTACAAACAGTTTTATCTTTAAATAATTTTGATAATTTTTGAAATGAGGATAGTCAAAGATATATTGATTTAATTAACAATTCAGATAAAATAATTATTAGCACAGGTATGATTAATTTTACTATCTCGCCTTTATTAAAAAATTTTTTAGATAATGTTTTAGTTGCCAATAAAACATTTAAATATAAATATGAAGAAAAAAATAAAAGTATTGGATTAGTTGATCCTAATAAAAAAGTCCTTTTAATTATGGCTCAAGGTTCATATAAAAATTGATATGAATTTTCAGCATTTGATGATTATTTAATTAGTGTTTTAAAATTTATTGGATTAAAAGATATTAATTTATTATTATTTGATGGAACCAAAACACAAGATCAAAACAAATTATCAACAGAAGAAAAATTTAAATTGAAAGAAAATGAATTTAATAGATTATTAAATGAATTTTAAAATATAATAAAAGTATGTCACAAAACAATCATCTTAAAAATTTCAAAATAAATAAAGGTTTATATTTAATAGACATTGATAAATATATCAATAAATCTAAAAAATATCTTTGAGAAAAAAAACAAAAAAAATTCTTTTTTTCTTGAATTTATATTTTTTTAGTTGCAATGATATGCATTCTATCTTTAAATATAGCAACAATTATTGGCCAAATTTTAGATAAGCAAAATATTTTAAATTTTTTTTCTTCTCCCCAAGTAATGAATCCAAATCCTGAAGTAACATGATCAACAGGCCTAGCATACAATGTAATTGATTCTGCAATATCAGCTATTGTTGTTGTTAATTTATCTTTTTCAATTTATAAATGTATTAATCTTAAAACCTTAAAATACATTTCTTTTTTAGCCACTATTTTTGTTTTTATTCAAATGATCTATGGAAGTTTTAGTTGAATTCAATATATCGTTCAAGCTCAACATCTTTTAGAATATTTTAAAGTGTCATGAATATATGTTTTAAAATTCATTATGCCATTTTTATATATAATTGTCTGATTCTTTATTTCAAGAAATATAAGCTTAATTAGAAATATATTTATTAGAGTAGAAACTAAAGAAATTTTAATAAAACAAGCCGAATTAAATCAAGAATCTAATCCATTTACTCCAAAAGATTTTGATGGTTTTGAAAACAAAAATACAAAAAAAAGTGATTTTTTAAAAGAATCTCACCCATTTTATAAAAGATTAAAAAATTTAAGTAGAGAGCAATTATTAGAAATAGCACAAACATTATCAATTTCAGGATATGAAAATATGAAAGATCAAGAAATTATTGATATAGTTTATGAAATAAAAATTTCTCAAGAACAAAATTCTAAAGAAATAGAAGTTCAATCAGAAGAAGAAAAAAAGGAAGAATCTCAAAAATAATTTAAAATTGTTTTATAATTTGATTACAAATCTTAATAAAGAAAAAATTGAAAATCTAAATACTATAATTATTTAAGATAAGAATGGAGATTTATATATGGCTATAGTTCCAAAAAGAAAAACATCCAAAAGACGAAAAAGAGCTAGAAGAACTCACGATTCTTTGAGTTTACAAAATTTAATTACATGTAAAAATTGTTCAGAAAAAATTGAACAACATAGAGTATGTAAATTCTGTGGTTTTTATAAAAATAAAAAAGTTCAAGGTTTTAAAGCAGAAAATAATAATTAATTAATTTGTTATATTAAATTCTATTTTACAAATTTTCAATAAATTAAATAAATCTTTTTGCTTTATTTTTGCTTTATTTTTTATTTTAATATTTGTATATATATCATCATTAGTAACACTTATAATATTTTCATTTTCACCTAGCATTTTCAATATTTCAATTCATAAATCAGATTGTTGAGAAAATTTATATTTAATTTTTAAAATTACAGAACAATTATCTTTTTTTAAGTTAGAATTAATTTTATTTTTTCCAACTAATTTAATAAATATTTTTTCAAAAATAGTTGTAGTTGCATAAATATCTATTTGTTCCATATTTTTATATTTTTCTTTTATTTTAGCATTGAAAGCACCTACAACAATTCCAAATGGAATTGCAAAAGCTATTGATCCTAAAATTCCTAAAATAACGCTTAAAAATTTACCTTCTTCAGTTACACATATAATATCACCAAATCCTACTGTAGTAACTGTAACAAAAGAATAATATAAAGCATCACTATAATTTTTGATTTTTGGATTCTCTGTAAATTCAATAGAGAAAATAATTAGAGCAAAAATAAAGATAAGAGTGAAAATAACTAGCAGTAAATTAAAAACAATTTTTCTGTTGCGAATAAATATTTCTGTCAAAATTTTAAAAGAAGGAATTATGTTTAATAGCAAAATAAAACGAAATATTTTTAGAACAGATAAAGCTTTAGAAGTTTTTAGCAAATCAACATTATTAGGACTAAATGAAACTAAACAAGATAAAATAGCTGATGAAATTGAAGCAAGCATCATAATGCTACTACTTGTAAATATAAAGAAAAATAAGGGATTAATTGAGTTATGCTTAATTCTCACAGGATATGTTATTCATCTTAAAAAGTAGTCAAGAGACAAGAAAAACAAAACAACAATATTTAAAATTGCCATAGTTGTGCTTGACATTATTGAATTTTCATCTACATTAGAAACATAGAATAGAGGTATAAATGATACTAGTATGACTACAAAAATAATAAATAAATATAATCAATTTAAAAATATAGCTCGTTTCCATTTATTTTGATTTAATTCCTGATAATCGCTTCTGCTAGTGCAAATAAAATTTAGAAGTTTAATTTTTTCACTTTTCATTATTGATTCATTTATAGACATATATTAATTTTAATTTAAATTCATTATTATGGTATAATATTTCTATACTATTTTTATTTGGTTTTATTGATTTATTAGCAAGGAAATAATGCAATATAGAAATCAAATAGAAAAATTAGATTGTGGAATTTTTGTTGTTCAAACATTATATAAATATTTTTATAATAAATGATTAGATATATCTCTAATTAAAAAATCAGCAAAATATGATTTTAATGGTATTTCAATAATTAATATTGTGGATTTATTAAAACAATATGGTATACATTCAAAAGTTTTAAAAGGTAATAGTGAAGCTTTTAAAAATCTTAAAATCAAAAATCCTATAGTATCAATTATAAAAAATGATCAATATTTTCATTACATAATTATTGAAAAAATTACTAATAAAAAAAATATTATTTATTATGACCCTATATATGGAAAAAAGAAAATAGATCTAAATTCTTTTTTAAAAATATTTTTAAATGTCATAATTATTTGCAACCCAAGTAAAAAACGAAATTTATTTATTAATAAGCAAAAATTATCATTATGAGACCATCAATACAAAAAAGAGAAAATATTTCTCTCAATAATTTCTTTATTCATTATTTTTTTATCTATTGTAAGCACGTATTACATAAAACTAGTTTTGGAGTTTTTCAATCAATCATATAATTTATATTTTTT
>DBMA01000003.1 GCA_002298905.1 Mycoplasma sp. UBA710
ATTATATTTTTATATTATTGAAAATCAATGTTTATAATTTTACATCATATAATCATTCATAACGAATAAGCTCTTGATATACTTCAAATTGTTTATCTCTAGTTCCAAATCCAACTTTCTCATCTTTATCTAAAAATAATTGTAATCCTGTGGCTTGGAAAACTTTATATACTTTTGTTATTGGTGATTCACCATCTTTATAAGTAGTTCTTCTTTGATTGATTCTTCCAAAAATTCTAATTTTTTGAATATTTTTTAATAATGCTGCTTCAGTGCCTCTACCTTCGTTTACTAATCTTTCAATTTGTTGATTATAATCTACACCATATATAGCTCTAAATGTATCTTCAAATGTATCTTTGCTTTTATCTAATAAAAACTCAATATTTTGATTAAATTCATTATCATAAATAATTGGTTCAATTTTAGGGTTTGAAACATTAAATTTAGATTTTACATAATTTTTTTGTTGATTCATTCATAAATTAAAAAATCATTTATCTTCTTGCATTTTTGACATATTAGAAATTTCTGTAAGTTTAGGGTGTCCATCTGGATATGAATAAGATAACCCATATGATCCATCATTAACCATATTTATGCCCATACGTTGTAAAATAGATTTTTTTGTATAAAATAAATCAATATCTTTAATATTAATATTAAATTGGAATGATTGTGTTTTAACAATAGAACCATCCAATTTTGATTTTACATCAATATTTGTAACTACAATAACTCTATTCACTATTGGAAAGATATTACCTTCAAATTTCAATACTCCTTCAATTAATTCTAAAAATCTTGAAGAAACAAAGTTATATTCATAATTTTCAAAATCGAATCCTAAATTGTTATTATAATTTAATGAATCAACAAGCAATTTTAAAACAGGGGTTTCTAATATATTTTCTTTAATTCCTTTACTTGCATCTAAGAAATATTTTAAATAACTTACATATTCTTTACCTTGTTTTATACATAAAATATTTGGATCAAAAAGTTCTCTTGTAAATTCTAAATCTTTTAATGCTTCTTTTCTATCAATATATGTATTAATTCTTTCTGCTTCTAGTTCTGTTTTTGTTATATTAGGTAAAACTAAGTGGTAACCTGTATAAATAGTTTTATTAACTGATTTAGTTAATCAAGTATCTAACATATTTTGCCCTGAAATGGTAATAGAATCTACATAATAATTATCTACTGAAAGAATACGACCTCTATATAAAAATTTTCTAAATGATTTATCTTCTTTTAAATCAAATGAAATTCCTTTTTTAGTATCTACTACAATAATATTTTTTTTATCAGCTCATTTTGATTCATTTTCTGAAATAAATGATTTTCTTTGTGTATCATAGTAATTTATTTCAGCTTTAGCATCAAAATTTTTATCTTTTGATAATTCTTTATAAATTACATCTATAAAATCTTCTTTATTATAACTTCCAAAAGAATATTTGTCATTCTCTGACATTTTTACTAATTCTTCATAAGTTATGTCTTGAATTTTTTCATTATTAGATTCTAATGATCAAGAAATTTCATATAA
Organism: Mycoplasma sp. UBA710; assembly: GCA_002298905.1. Taxonomy (GTDB): domain Bacteria; phylum Bacillota_I; class Bacilli_A; order Mycoplasmatales; family Metamycoplasmataceae; genus UBA710. The sequence continues at coordinate 1,556 of DBMA01000003.1, forward strand.
ATCTGTATTTAAAAATTCATTTTCATTCTCTGCATTTACAACTTTAATACTAAATGAAATAGTTTTCTTAGTTAAGTTATTTTTAAAATCAACAACTTCATATTTAAATAAATTACTTTTAGTTAATGAACTTGAAATCAGTTTATTATAAATATCTTCTGTAGATAATGTTCTAATTGACTCTAATTCTTTAGTAGTAATTTGAAAATTTGGGAATGATATTTTATTTAATTCGTCAACTTTATTAGCAATTTCTGAATTTAATGAAGATTCATTTTTATCATAAATTACATTTCTTAAAATTGACTCTGAATTTTGTAATATGTTGTTATTTTGGTTTGTAATTGGGTTATTGGTATTAGGTGTGTTATTAGTGTTATTCACATTATTAGATGTTAATCTTAAACTAACACCTGTAGCAATAGCTGCAGCTGTTAATATAGATGCTCCACTAATTATTCCGAATATCAAGGATTTTTTCATAATTGTTATCTCGCTTTCTTCCTACATGATTTTATCACTTTTTATTTAAATAAATTTTTTTATTTAAATATTTTTTATTTGAAGAAAATTATTTTTTTGTATTCATATTTATTAAATTTTTAACAAAGAAATAAACCATAATCATTGCCTTAACATCATTTTCACAATATTGCTTTAATTCCTCTGCTTCATTATTTCATTCATTATTGCCTATTACCATTAAGTATCTTTGAATTGCTTTATTCATTGCCATTAGTCCATTTTGAACTTTCAAGGATTTATAAGGAGTAATCATAATTGGTAATTTAATTTTAGAATGAGTAATATAATTTTCAATTTTCTTAATTGATGAAAAACCTAAAAGATCAGGGATAAAAATTGGTGGGATTTTTTCTTTGCCTTTGCATGCAAATAAATCATTTAAATCAATTGTTTTTTTCTTAATTTCATTTAATTTTAATTTATATTGATTATAAAGATCTTCATCTTTATATCTTATTAAATTAACCATATCTTTGATTTTTGATAATTCATAATTTTGATTATAAACAACATAGTAATCAATATTATCTTGATAAATTAAATCTATAATTTCTATGCAATGATCTATAGAAATTTTTTGAGGATCTACAACATGATTGTTTTTATATATTATTTTTTCGTTATCAGTTGTAATAATTGAAACTTGAAACACTAATTGTTGATAAGGTTGAGTATGGGGCAAAATAATATAAGGCATTGAAAAACCTTCAAAATCATATCATACAACTTTTGATGTTTTGATTTTATCAATATATTCCTTTGCTCTTTCACAATCAATAATTATTTCATTATTTAAAATTGATTTCAATGATAGCTTCATTTTTTTAAAATCTTCTAATGTTTTTTGATTAGATGATAATTCTAAAAGTTCTTTTTTATTTAATACATTTCCGCTATATTGTTGAATTTGATATTTTTCAAAATCAAAAATTTTTGCAAAATTTTCATTACTTCCTCACAATGTTACATCTTCTGTAGTTGGTTCATGATAATTATTGATATTTTTAGCTTCTCTTATTTTATTAATATAAGAATCGAAATCATCTAAAAATAAGGAAAGTTCAACAACTTCTTCTGTATTTTTTTTCTTTATTTTAGGATTGAATACTTTTTTTGTTTTTGTAATAATTTCTCCTGAAAGTAATTTATTAATAATTGTTTCTTTTGCTTGTTCTTGCAAAGTTTTTTTAGTATTGTTACTAGGACCTTCTTTTAAGGTTCAACAATATGGAGATGAAACAAAAGATAAATCTTTTGCTTTGTAATAATCTTTTGTTTTGTCATATGTAAAAAATAAGTAATTATTAATCGGAATATTTAATTTTTGACAAACATTGTAATCAAAATAAGCTTTAATATAATTTTTTAATTTTGATTTAGAACTATGAAGTAAAGAAAATAATGATTGATTTGTTTTGTCATAAATGGCGCACTTAGCAATCATATCCTCATAAATGAAAATTGGGTTAACAATTATATCAATACTTGGATCTTTTAAAATTTCTATTGTTTTGTTAAAAGCTAATTCTTGTTTTTTTTCATTAACAATATAAATGTTTTTATTTTTAAATGTTTTTTTAATTTGATCAAGAAATAATTTTTGGACTAAATCATATCCTGTTTTAATAATATCAATATGTTGATAATTATCTAGTTGTTCAATTTCTCAATCATTCATAATTTCTCAAAAAGAATTTGATAAATCATCTTCATTATCATGTTCTAAATTTTTTAAATTTTGATTGCAATCATTGTGTCATATAAAATATTTTTGACAGGTTAATAAATATTCTAATTGTTTATATGTAATATATTTTTTTAGATTCATAAACATCATAATTTTATTATTATTTTTTGAAATTTTTTCAATCAATTTTTAAAAGATAATCAGAAAAATCAGAACCACTGTGCGCTAATACTAATTTATCTTTTAAATTGTTAATAATTATTTTTTTACCTTCAGGAGTTTTTTGAGTAGTTTTGTTAAAACCGTATAAATAATAAATTGAATCATCAATAATAAAAAAGAAAAGACGCACATTATTAAATGCATCTTTTGTTTTTATTTTTCAAATATTATTTTGAAATTTTTTGATACTAACTTTATCTAAATTAATACCAAATGATTCTAATAGTTTCATTTGATTGACAGTTTTCAATCAAATTTTTGAATCAAGACTATCTAAATATTCTTTTGCTAAATTCTTTTTTTTATTTTTAATAAAAAAATATGATGAATATATTTTTATTGGATCATTCATAATTTTATTTTAAAAGAGTTTCTAACTTATTTAACGCTCTTTTTAGTGTCAATTCTGTTTTATATTTTTCGATATTATTAGAATTTAATAATTGTAATTTTTCATTTGCTTTATCAATAGTTGCTTGAATTTCATTTTTATCTAAATGTTCTTTTCACTGAATATCATCAGTAAAAATATCAATATAATTTTTTTCCACAAAAACAATACCGCCACCAATAGCTGCTATTTTAGTAACTCCGCTCTCTTTAATAAATAAAGATGAAATTTCGATAGCAGAAATAAATGGAATTCTATTTTTTTGCAATCCAATATAGCCTTCAGAAGTTTTTAAAGTTACTATATCAACTTCTTTTTCATAAAACAATCCATAAGGTGTAGATATTGTTAATTTAAACATTGACATTATTTATTATTTTCCTTTTTAGCTTTTGCAACAGCTTCATCAATTGTTCCTACATATAAAAATGCTTCTTCAGGTAAATTATCATGTTTACCTTCTAAAATTTCTTTAAAAGATCTAATATTTTCACTTAGTGGAACAAATTTACCAGGAATTCCTGAAAATTTTTCAGCAACATCAAATGGTTGAGATAAAAAGTTTCTTATTCTTCTTGCTCGATGAACAATTAATTTATCTTCATCAGATAATTCATCCATTCCTAAAATAGCAATAATATCTTGCAATTCTTTAAATCTTTGCAAAATAGATTGCACTTGACGAGCAGTCTCATAATGCTCATTCCCAATAATCAATGGGTCTAGCATTCTTGATGATGAACCTAATGGATCAACAGCTGGATAAATTCCTAAAGCTGCTATATTACGATCTAAAACTGTTTTTGCATCTAAATGAGTAAAAGTTGTGGCAGGTGCTGGATCTGTTAAATCATCTGCAGGAACATAAACAGCTTGGACAGAAGTAATTGAACCTTTAACAGTTGAAGTAATTCTTTCTTGTAATTGTCCCATTTCAGTTGCTAATGTTGGTTGATACCCAACAGCTGAAGGCATACGTCCTAATAAAGCAGAAACTTCAGATCCTGCTTGAGTAAATCTAAAAATGTTATCAATAAATAAAAGAACATCTTGATTTAACTCATCTCTAAAGTATTCAGCCATTGTTAGACCTGTTAAAGCAACTCTCATTCTTGCCCCTGGAGGTTCGTTCATTTGACCAAAAACTAATGCTGTTTTATCAATAACACCTGCTGCAATCATTTCATGAAATAGATCGTTTCCTTCTCTAGTTCTTTCTCCAACTCCGGCAAATACTGATAGACCACCATGTTGTTTTGCAATATTATTAATTAATTCTTGAACTAAAACAGTTTTACCAACTCCAGCTCCTCCAAATAAACCAATTTTTCCACCTTTAACATATGGAACCAGTAAATCAATAACTTTAATTCCTGTTTCTAAAATTTCTGAAGATGATTTTTGTTCTTCATATGATGGAGCAAGTCTATGAATTGGCATATATTTAGTTGCTTTAGGAGCGGGTTTTTCATCTATTGGATCTCCTAAAACATTAAACATTCTAGATAATACTTCTTTCCCTACTGGAACTGTAATTGGAGCTCCTGTATCAATTACTTCTAAACCTCTAATTAACCCTTCAGTTGTTCCCATTGAAATTGTTCTTACAGTATTATCTCCTATGTGTTGAGCAACTTCGAAAATATATTTATTACCTTCATAATTTAATTCAAGAGCATTTAAAATAGCAGGTATTTTTGATTTTTCAAAACGGACATCAACTACCGGCCCTAATATTTGAACAATTTTTCCTATATTTTTATTCATTTTGTGCTCCTGCTACAATCTCTGTAATTTCTTGTGTAATTTTTGATTGTCTTATCTTATTATATTGTTTTTCTAAATCATTGATAATATCTAAAGCATTATCTGAAGCATTTTCCATTGCCATTCTTCTTGATGATATTTCTGAAATTTTAGAAGAAGTCATTGTTGAATAAATAATTGCTCCTAAGTATAATGGCAAAGCTTTTTTAATAACTGTTTCTACATTTGGTTCAAATTCAGCATTTTTAGATACTTGATTGTTTTTTGATAATTCTTCTCTTTTTCTTCTTGAAAATGGAAATATTTTTTTATCATTTGCATTATAAGTAATTGAATTAATAAATTCTGTTTCTAAAATATGAATTGATCGGATCTCATTATGTAGTAACATGGGGAATAATTTATCAACTATCTTATCAATTACTTCATAATTTGGTTCTTCTCCTACTTCTTCAAAAGATAAAATAATTTTTTCAGGATTAAAATTCTTCTTCAAGAATTTAGAACCTTTAGTTCCTATAATAAATAAATAATCATTCTCTGTAATATTTTTTCTTGCTAATTTAATAATATTTGAGTTATATGCTCCACACATCCCAATATCTGAAGTAATAACAATAAAAGCTCTAGGTTTTGAAGGATCTAACTTAATAATATCATTTCAATTTTTAATTTTAATATCAATATTATGAAACACATCTTCAATTCTTGATGAATAAGATAAAACTTTTTCATAATTTCTTTTGGCAGTTTTAATTTTAGAAGTTGCTACCAATTCCATTGCTTTAGTAATTTTTCTAATGGAAGAAACAGTGTCTTTTCTTGATTTGACATCTTTTAAAGAAGGCATAAATTATTTATCTCCTGTTTCTTTATTTTGATTATTTTTAACTATTCCATTACTTATTATAAAGTTATCTACAAAAGTTTTAAATGTGGTCATCATTCTATCATTCAATTCTTTTGTGATTTCTTTAATATTATTAATTTCTATTGCAATTTCATTAGCATTTGGATCTTTTTTAATAAAGTCTATTAAATTTTCTTTAAATTTATCAATATAATCGAATGGTACTTCTTCAATTAAATGATTTTTGATTGCAAATAAAATAATAATTTGAACTGATTGATCTAATGGAGAATATTGAGGTTGTTTTAATATTGAATATACTTTTTTACCATGTTCAAGAATTTTTTTAGTTGAATCATCCAAATCTGATGAAAATTGAGCAAAAGATTGCATTTCATTAAATTGAGATAATTCTAATTTCAATGAAGAAGATGACTGCTTCATAGCTTTAATTTGAGCTGATGAACCTACCCGTGAAACTGAAAACCCAACATCAATAGCCGGTCTTTGTCCTGAATTAAATAATGCTTCAGATGTAAAAATTTGACCATCAGTAATTGAAATAACATTAGTTGGAATATAAGCTGAAATGTCACCTGATTGAGTTTCAATGATGGGAAGTGCTGTAATTGAACCACCACCATATTTTTTATTAACACGAGCTGCTCTTTCTAATAATTGAGAGTGCAAATAAAAAACATCACCAGGATATGCTTCACGACCAGGCGGTCTTCTTAATAATAAAGATAAAGTTCGATAAGCAATCGCATGTTTTGTTAAATCATCATAAACTATTAAAACATCTTCACCTTTTTCCATTCATTCTTCTGCAATAGTAACACCAGAATATGGTGCTAAATATTGCAATGGTGACAATTCACTAGCCCCCGCAACAACTATGGTAGTATATTCCATAGCACCAGTAGTTTTTAATTTTTGCACAATTTGAGCAACTGTTGAATTCTTTTGTCCAATTGCAACATAAATACATTTAACATTTTTACCTTTTTGATTTAAGATGGTATCTACTGCAATAGAAGTTTTTCCTGTTTGACGATCACCAATAATTAATTCTCTTTGACCTTTACCAATTGGGACTAAAGAATCAATTGCAATTAAACCGGTTTCTAAAGGTTGATTAACTGATTCTCTTGTCATAACTCCTGGAGCTATTTTAAAAACAACTCTTGTTTTTTTAGAATTAATAGGGCCCTTACCATCAATTGGTTCACCTAAAGCATTAATAACCCTACCAATCATTTGGTCTCCGACAGGAATAGAAACAACATTGTGTGTTCTTTTAACTTTATCTCCTTCTTTTATAGAATTTGATTGTCCCATTAAAACAACACCAACAGCATCTTCTTCTAAATTCAATGCCATTCCATAAACATCATTAAATTCTAACAATTCACCTAATTTAACTTCATCAAGACCTGAAACTAAAGCAATTCCATCTCCAATTGAAAGAATTTCACCTTGTTCAGATTTTTTATTAATGTTTTTTTTGGAAAAATCTTTAATTTGTTTTTTGATAATTGATGAAATATCATTTGCATTTAAAGACATTTTATACACCTCCTTCTTCTGAATTAAATATTAAAGAATTTTTTATTGCTTTTAATTCTGATTTTACTGAATCTTCTATTACAATAGAACCAACAACAACTTTAAAGCCACCTATTAATTCTTTATCAATTAAATTTTTTAAAATTATTTTTTTGTTTAACTCTTGAGAAATTTTTTCTTCAATTTTTTTTAATTTAACTGGTGTTAATTTCTCCACTGAATATATAATTCCTTGTTCTATTTTTAATATATCCTGTAAATATTTATTTAATTTATTTAGAATATCTTTAAAATATTTAAAATTATTTTTTGATACCAAAATTAAAGCAACATTAACTAAAGATCAATGAATATTTTTAAATACTTTTTTGATAATTTTTTCTTTTTCTAATTGTTGAATATTACTATCTAATAATAATGAAAATTCATTATTTTCATCTAAAGATTCAATTATTTGATTAACTTGAAGATAAATTTTTTTTGTTATCTTTTCTTCTTTTGCTATTTCCAAAAGAGCTAAAGCATAACCAATTTTTACTTCATTTTTAATCATTATTTTTTACTTCCTATTTTTTTAGTTTCTAAATATTCATCTAAATATTTATTAGCAACTTTATCAGAAATATTTTTTTCAACAATTTTTTCTGAAATTTCTAAGGCAATTGAAACAATTTCATTATAAGAATCTTTTTCTAAAGATTTTTTCTTTGCTTCAATTCCTTCTTTTGCCTCTTTGACAAGTCTTTCAGCTTCTGCTTTTCCTTGTTCAATATACATGTTCTTCAAAACTTCAGCTTCTATTTTAGCTTTTGAAATTAATTCCTGACCTGTATTTTGAGATGTCAGCAATTTTTGTTTAGCTTCATTTTCTAGAGAAAATGCTTTTTCTTTGGCTTCTATTGATTGATTAATATTATTTTTAATAAAATTTTTTCTATTTTCAACCATTTTGCTAACTGGTTTATACAAAAATTTTGTAAGAATAATTAAAAGGATAATCAAAGAACCTAAGGTTGCAATAATTATATATATTGAAGGAAACAATTGATCTAATTTATTAGCTAATTCACCAGCTCCTACTTCACTATTTTCAACAACTCTAGATTGAATACTATTAATTGTATCTAGAGATAATTCCTTTACTTGTTCTATCATATTTATTCTCTTTTTTTATAAGTGTATTAATATACATTTAACTTTAATTTTAACATTAAGCAGTTGTTGTTCCACCAATTGGATTGACAGTGCCAGGGAAAACGAAAATTAATAAAATTGCAATAACTAAAGCATAAATAGCTGCTGATTCTGTAATAGCTAATCCCAAAATTAACATTTTTCTAATTGTTGCTTCAGCCTCCGGATTTCTACCAACAGCATCTGCTGCTTTACCTGCAGCATATCCTTGTCCTAATCCTGTTCCAATACATCCTATTGCAGCTAAACCTGCTCCAACTGCTACAAGACCAAATTCAATACTATTGTTCATATTTTTTCTCCTTTATTTATTTTGTTCTTTTAATATTGTTATACTTTAAACTAAATTTTAATACTTTACTTTTAAATATATTAAAAATTAAACAAGACTTTTTACTTTATCTGATTGCATTAATTGTTGATTTTCTTGTTTATGTTTTTGTTTATGCTTTTTATGTTCTTGAATTTCTAGCCCTTCGTTAACTTCTTGGCTTCAATATATTCCTGTTAATAAAGCAAAAACGTAAGCTTGAATTAATCCATCAAAAATATCAAAGTACATATGAAATCATGGGGCAATAATCATTCCTAACAAATTAACTTTACCTACAACAGGAATAATGCTTCACACTTCTGTTGTACTTCAATAAATAATGTACATAATAACTGAACCACCAATAATGTTTCCAAAGATCCTAAATGAAATAGATATAAGTGGTGAAAATTGTCCTATTAATTCAATAGGATTACTATATCTTTTAAAAAAATGTAGTTTTTGATAAATTATTCCAAAAACATAAATTCCAATTCATGTTATTAAACCTAATGTTAATGAAACACTATATGAAGTGACTGCCGGCTCTAAGGCTAATATACCAGCTGTATTGCCAACAGCTAAAAATGTAAATAATGTAAAAATATAAGGACCAACGCGATCTATTTTGCCCTCACTAATAGTATCAAATTCTTTATTAAATAAACCAACATACTGTTCTGCAAAAAAAACAATACCCTTAGGAGTTTCATCGGGTTTAATTTTTTTAACTTTAAAATAAACAATGATAGCTAGTATAACTAAAATAATTGTTACATAAATTAAAGTTATTAATTGTGGTTGTCATCATTTTATTAAATTTTTATTAATAATTTCACTTAAACCACTTCTTGTTAGATTATCCATAATTTACCCTACTATCCTTTCTTTTTTTATTTCTATCTTTTATAATTTGTCAAAAGTTTTCTATAACAATTGATATTCCAACAAAAAGTGAACCATAAATAAATGTGTAAATATTAAAAATACCATCTGTTCACATATTTTTTAATAAATTATTAGCAAAAAGTATTCCAATAAATGTACTTGAAAATAAAACTAATCAAAATAAATTTTTGAAATTAGTTAAGAAAAATGCTAAAAAGAATTTTCTTTTTTTGGATAATAATTTAATAAAAAATAACTCATTTAATAGATAATTAATTATGCTAATTAATACACCTAATAAAAATCCTGTTAAAAAAGACCAATTTAAACAAGACAAAGTAAAAAAAACTATTAATGATATTGTAAATAATATACAAAATATTAATAAAATATTCTTTCTTGTTTTTTTCATAAAGATTAAAAAGTTAAATAAATTATTTAAATAACTAATAAATGGTATTTCTCAAAATAAAAAGAAATACCTCTTTTATTGTATTACTTAATTATTATTTTATCTTAATTTATTTTTTGGTCTAAATCTCCTAAATCCAATTTGATTAAATCTTGTTCATTTAATTCAATTGAAAAGGGTTTATTGTTAAGTGTTAAATCCCCTTTTTCATAATCTGAAATTTCATCAATTTTTGAGAAAATAGTTCTTTCTAACAAATCAAGTTGATTGCTTTTATTTGCTTGATTATCATTTGTGCTACTTCTGCTATAATTAAAAATTTCTTTAAAAATATTGCTTATAGAACCAAAAGCAATATTATCAACCATTTCATTAAATTTATTAGAACCTTCTTCAGTATATATTTGATAAGGGTTTTTTTGTGAATATTGAACAACATTGGTTGATGATTTTAATTTATCCATTGTATTAATATGATCTTGCCAATATATATCAATATTTGTAATAATTATGTTTCTTAAAAAAGATTGAAATAATTGATCATTTTTTTCTTTTATTATTTCATATTGTTCTAAAAAAATATTTAATAAAGTTTCTTCAAAATATTTTGAAATCATATCAATTGGTAATTTAATTAAATCTAATTTATTCAATTTATATTTTTCTTCAGCACGAGATAAAAAACTATTATTAAAATGATCAACTAAAAGATCATAATCAATTGATCCATTTTCTAAAATAATGTTTTTTCCATAAATTATTTGTTTTGAACAGTTGATAATCATTTGTTTTGTTATATAAGAAAGATCATCTAATTGTAAAACCAAATCTCTTTGTTTATATAGCATTTCTCTTTGTTTTCTAACAACATCATCATAATTTAAAATGCTTTTTCTAGAATCATAATTAAAACCCTCTATTTTCTTTTGAGCTTTTTCAAATGCTTTTACAATTTGAGAACCTGTGATTTTGTTGTCACCAAAAGATTTAAAGATTTCTTTTCATTTATCTTGCAAAGAGAATCTTTGAATTAGACGATCTTCTATTGATAAGAAAAATTTAGATTCTCCAACATCTCCCTGTCTACCTGATCTTCCTTTTAATTGATTATCAATTCTTCTTGATT
>DBMA01000030.1:0-33393 GCA_002298905.1 Mycoplasma sp. UBA710
TATTACTTTTTTTCTTTTTTGCCATTAGAATCCTTTATTGACTTTATTGAATTAATAATTAGTAAAATATTATTTTAAATTATTATAACTTTAAAAAAATTAAAATATATAATTAATTTTTATGAAGTGAAAAAGAAAAATGAAAAATTTTTGATTTAAATCAAAAAAATTTTTTCTTAATTTGTCTAATATTCAAATAATATTCTTAGTTTATTTAATTATTACTATTTTTTTTTCAATTATATTATCTTTACCTATTTCTCAAAAAGATGGAATACAAGTTTCATTTATAGATGTTATTTTTACAGCTGCTTCTGCTTTTAGTGACACAGGACTTACCACTCAAACAACAGTAGAAACATGAAGTGAATTTGGACAATTTATTATTTGTCTACTTATTTTAATAGGTGGTATAGGAATTTTTGCTCTCAAGGTTTTTTTAATTAATATTGTTTTTAAAAAAACAATTTCAATAACTTCTAGAAATATTTTAGAAAAAGAAAGAGGGTCTAATAGTATGGGTCAACTTAAAAAAACTATTAAAACTTCAATTATTTTTTTATTTATTTCTATTGTAATTTCAACACTAATTTTATGAATTATGTTCTACTATGAAAAAGGTAATTTTATTTGACAAATAAATGGAATTACTAAAGATTTTAGTCAATATGATCCTAATAGAAATATTTTATTATCATTTAAGTCAGCTATTTTTCATTCAATTTCAGCTATCAATAATGCAGGATTTGATATATTAAGCGATTCTTCATTATATCCATATTATAGTGTTTATTCAATACAAATAGTATTTATTATTCTATTAATTATTGGAGGAATAGGATATCCTGTTATTTATGAAACTGTTCAATATATTGTTCATAAAGCTAAAAAAAGAACTGATTTTAAATTTTCTTTATTTACTAAAGTAAGTTCAATAACTTATTTATTAGTATTCATTTTTGGCCTTATTTTTACATTAATTTTTGAAATTGGAAATAAAAATGTATCTAATACTAATATTAATTTACAAGGTATTTGAAATAATCCTAATGCTGGTAATGATGGTGATAAAGTTATGGCAATAATTTTTCATATTTTTTCAACAAGAAGTGCAGGTTTCACAACTCTTAATCCTTCTATTGTTAAATTCACAGCTCCTACATTAATTATTTTTTCAATAATGATGTTTATTGGTGCTGCACCTTCATCAACTGCTGGAGGAATTAGAACAACAACATTAGCAATTATTATTGTAGCAATTTGAAATAGATTTAGAGGAATTAAGGGAGTTAGAATGTTTAAAAGAAAAATTTCTGATGAAATTATTTATTCTTCTTTTATTGTCTTTGCTATTTCAATAACTACTATAATGATTGCAACTTTAGTATGTTTCACTTCTTTAAATACATTATGAGGAAGTGCAAGTAGTGAAATATTAAGATTTTCAGACATTTTATTTGATGTATGTTCAGCATTTGGAACTGCAGGATTAACAACCGGTTTATCTTCTAGTTTAAACATATTATCTAAGCTTATATTAATTCTCGTGATGTTTATAGGTCAATTAGGAATTTCTTCAACTATGCTTGTTTGAAGAAAAAATAATCCTAAAAATAACTATACATATATAGAAGAAGATATTTTAATTGGTTAAATATAATTTAATTTATCACTTAATATCACAAATAAATTGAGTATCATTTAAATAATCTAAATCATTTTCAAGATTATGAAAAACTATTTTATAAGAATGTAAATAAACTCTTTTATCACTACATCCACCATATTTCTTATCTCCATAAATAGGATATCCCAAATGTGATAAAGTTAATCTTATTTGATGTTTTTTTCCAGATTTTATTAAAGCATATTTTTTATTTTTATCTTGAAAAAAAACAGTGTGCATTAACAAACCAGGTTTATTTTCAAATAATTCCATAGAATTTGTTTTTATATTTTTTCTTGCATAAAAAATAACTTCTTTTTTAGGTCAAGGAAAATCTGATTTTAAAAGATAATATTTTTCATGTAAATTAATTTTATTATTTAATTGAACAAGTGCAGAATACGTTTTTGCATATATAATCAGTCCTGAAGTCACACGATCTAGCCGCCCAATACTAGAAGGGATAAAAGAATCAGTTTGTTTATAGTTGAGATATGATAGAACTTGATTATCTAACGAATCATCAAATCCATGCATTGACACATTAATTGGTTTATCTATTACTAAAATATTTTTATCCTCATAAATAACTTTAAAATCTATTTGTGTTTGATAGGAAATATTTTTTTTAACATCTTCTAAACCATAAACTAAAATAATATCGTTTTTTACTATTAAATATGATTTATTATTTGTTTTAATACCATTTACTTTGATATCTTTTAATCGAAAAACTTTTTCAATGGCAGAAACAGGAACATTATTTAGATTTTTTATCAAAAATTTAAATAATGTTCTTCCTTCATCATTTTTAGAAGCTTTTAATTTAATTAAATTCATTATTAAAATTCTTCTCTTTGAGATCCATATAAATCAATAATTTCTTCTGTTGCATCATTTTCTAAATCAATATTAGCAAATTCTGATAATCTTGGCAATTCATTTAATGATCTAATTCTAAAATAATCATAAAATTTATCTGTTATTCCAAATAAAACTGGATTACCGGGAGTTTTAGCAATTCCTACTTCTTCCACTAATCCTTTTAACATTAACAAATTAACAATATGATCAGAAATTTTATTTCTAATTGCATTAATTGCTGACCTTGTAATAGGGGCTTTGTAAGCAATAATTCCTACAACTTCTAAAGCTGAATCAGATAATTTAGATCTTTTTTCATGAGAAATTAATGAACTAATAAATTCTTTAGCCTCACTAATTGTGACAAATTTATATATTCCATTATATTCTTCAACTCTTAATCCTCTTTTTTCATTATTAAATGAATCAACAAATTTATTCATCAAATCTTTTGCCACTGCAAGAGTTTCTAAATTAAAAACTTCTTTAATATCTTCTATTTTTATACCTTCATCACCTTTAATGTAAATCAAAGATTCAATTATTTTATCTCTAGATGTCATAATTTAATAGTTTACTCCTTTTCTTATAATTATTTCATCAAATTGTTTTGACTGTTCTAATACTAATTCTTCAATTCTAGACATATCTAAAATAGCTATTAATGTAATTACAAAATGATTTATTGTAGGAACATTAAAAATTAATTCAAAAGGAATTGTGTCTTGATTTAATTGATTGATAATTTTCCGAATTTGTTCTCTTCTTTCTGAAGGAGATAAATTAAATGTTTCTAATTTAATTTTTCTTAATTTATCTGCATGAATTCTTTCAAACATTTTTCTTAAAGTTTTAATTAATTTTGATGTTGTACCAAAACCATCTAAAGCTGATGGTTCTATTTCTAATTCAAATTCATCTATATTTGAGGGCTTTTTAATAAAAATCTCTTTTCTTTTTTCTTCTTGAATTCTTAATTCATGAAAAATATTTTTAAATTCTTGATACTCAGCCAATAATTTCAATATTCTCATTTTATCTTCTTCCACTTCTTTAACAATTTCGGGATCGGCCAAAATTGAACGGGCTTTAATATATAAAAGTTCTGAAGCCATAACTAAATATTCACTAGCAATATCAATGTCTTTTGCTTTTAAATCTTCAATAATTTTTAAATACTGAGTAGCTAGTTGAACCAAATCTATCTCAAATATATCAACATTCTTTTTCTTAATTAACTCTAACAATAAATCAAGAGGACCATTAAAATCACCTAGAAAAAAATTCATATCATTAGGATCAACATTTTTTACATTTTTCATTGAATCTCCTCTTTTGTATTTATAAAAATAAAATTGATGATTTCAAATATAAATTATAAATATAATGATTATTTTTTATTTTTTTTATTTTCTTTTTTTGCTATATATTGTTCATATTTTAAATTCATCTTATTTTGCTCTTTTATTATTTTTTGTTCTTCTTTTCTTAAATTTCTTTCCTTCTTAGCTTCTTTTTTGGCTTCTTTTTCTTGTTTTTTTCTTCATTTAATTGCAGCTCTTGAATTTTCAATATCGATATTGTCATTTTTTGTTGTTTGAAATTCATACTTAGGTTTTACAAAAGAAGAAGCAACTATATTTTTAATTCTTTCACTTAGAGCTATTGTATTTTGGTTAATAAAAGAAATAGGAGAAATTTTTTTATGAAAAATAACTTCTATCTTTAATTTATCTTTTCTTTTTAAATCAAAAGCTCCTACAGAATTATTAATAGTAAAAGGAATAATTGGTATATATTCTTTAATTGCAATTTTAAAAGCCCCTGGCTTAAATTCTCCTATTGAAGATTCACGATTTCTTGTTCCTTCTGGAAAAATCACACCATATGTTTTATTTTTTTTGACAAATTTTCCAAAGTTTTCATAAGTTTGTAAACTTTTTTTAAAATCATCACGTTCTAAATAAAATGTGTCAATACAATTTAATGGATATCTAGTGTAACTTTTGTATTGTAAAGAATGTTTTGCAATAAAAGTGGCCATTTTATTCAAATCATCTTTTGCTTCTGTTTTTGCTTTCAAAGCATATAATAAAGCAAGAGCGTCAAAATTATCTTGATGATTACCATACAAAAAACATGGACCTGTAGAAGATAAGTTATCATAACCTTTTACAACTATTTCTATATTTAAAGACTTCATTAATGAAGTTATTTTTTTAACTATAAAATCAGTTCTAAATTGAAGATTATATCTTTCATTATCTTTTAATGAATATAATCAATATTTTTTTGCTTTTCTTGCAGCAAATCATATTTTTAATCTAATTATCATTTTCTTTCTCTCCTATAACAAATGCAACTACATATTCATTTTCTTTAGATGTTGATATTTTATAATTTTTATATTTAAATATTCCTTTTTTATCTCTTTCTATATTTATTAAATGATAATCGTGTAAATTATTATCGGCTTTAAATAATGCTTCTTTAATTGCTCATCTTTGAGCTAAATATAATAATTTATTTTCTGTTTTTTCTCATTCAATAAACTCATTAATAGATAATACTTTTTTTACAAAATTAATTTTTTTGTCTTTAAATCTTTTAATTGAAGTAATATCAACGCCTATTGTTATCATACAAAAATTCTATAATAAATAGCTTAAAAAAACACAAGAAGATTGACTCAAATTTATGTCTAAAAATTATTGAGATAATGAAAAAAATGATGAATTTGAAAAAAATTTTTTACTTTTTTTAATTTAATAAATTAAATATATAAGTGCAAAAAAAATTTCAAAAATTTCTTTTTAAATTTGCATACAATGGAATATGTAATGCTAGAAAATAAGGAGGGAAAAATGCTTACAAAAAAATTATTTTTAGGTCTAGGAGGTTTAGCAATTGCGGCTGTTCCTGTGATGTCAGTTATTTCTTGTGGGAGCAATGTAACCAATAGCGCTTCAGAAACAAATGAAGTTGTAGAAAATGGTATATATGTTAATAAAGAAACAGGATATATTACAAAATACACAGGAATAGAATCAGTTATTACTATTCCAGCTCAAATTCAAGGTGTAACAATTAAAGGTGTTGGTTTAAATGCTTTTAAAAATAAAGGTCTTACATCTATAACAATTGAAGCAGATTTAGAATCAATAGGTGATTATGCATTTGCTAACAATCAATTAACAACATTAAAATTATCAAAAACAATTAATTCTATTGGAAAAAATGCTTTTGAAAATAATCAAATAACTTCATTAGAATTTACAACACCTGCTACAACAGATACAGTAGTTGGATTAGAAGATCAAAATGGTTTACCAAAAGAATTACAAACAATTGGTGATGCTGCATTTAAAGGAAATCAAATTAGTTCATTAGTTTTACCTGAATCAGTTATATCAATAGGAAAACAATCATTTGAAAACAATGCTATTGAATCAATTATTTTTGGTAATAAAGTTAAAACAATAGAAGAAAATGCATTTAAAAACAACAGAATATCATTAATTTCATTACCTCAATCATTAACAAAAATAGGAAATTTTGCTTTTGCTTTAAATAAAATTTCTTCATTAGTAATTCCTAACGAAGTAACAACAATTGGTTCTTATGCTTTTCAACAAAATCAAATTAGTTCATTAGTTTTAGGATTAAATCTAACTTCAATTGGTTCTTATGCTTTCGATGGAAACAAAATTCAATCATTAGTAATTCCTGATTGTGTTGTAACAATAGGGGCTTCAGCATTTAGCTCTAATGTAATTGATCAATTAACATTAGGATCAGGAATTAAAAAAATTAGTTCATCAGCTTTTGCAAATAATAAAATTAGATCATTAATTATTCCTAATTCTGTAACTACAATTGGTTCTTTAGCATTTGCTAATAATTGAATTAATGAATTAAAATTAGGTACATCAGTAAAAAGAATTGAAGATGAAGCTTTTAAATTTAATAAATTAGTAAATGTAGAATTTCCTTCATCAGTAACATTTATTGGAGATAATGCATTTAATCATAATCAAATTACTAGTGTAACATTATCATTAGCTTGTGAAATTACTGAAAATGATGAAGCTATTAATTCATTTGATAAAGGTGTAATTATTAATAGAATTTAATTATTTATATAACTAAATAAAATTTGAAAAATTAATTTAATGTTAATACATAAATAAAAAAAATAAAATTTTCTAGACAAATTATGATCAGTTCTTAAAATTTTATATATAAAATGATCAGTTCTTAAAAATAATTTATATGTAAAATTAAATAATTAAAACAAGAGTGCTTTTAATGCTCTTGTTTTTTTATGTTGAATTATTGAAATTAAATTATTACTATTAGCAAGTATTAAATGAATTCTCCTATGTTTAATTCAGCTTTAGAAATTTCTTGGATAAAATCTATTTTATATATATTATATAAAAGTTATTAATATCAAATTTAAATAGTGTTATTAATAAAAAGTAAAAATATTTTTAATTTAAAATGTAAATTATTTAGAATTTGAATAAAGAAAAATTTAAAAATCTTGATTTAATTTTTTGAGTATATAAGAATATTAAAGGCGGTAAATTATGAATAATGAATTATGAAAAAAAATTGATAATCATATAATCGAAACGTTTTCAACAACAAATAAACAATTTAAAAAAGAATTAATTTCTTCTATTGCAATTAATATTATAAATGCCAATCAAATTATTAAAATTGTTGGCAAGAAAAAATGATTAACAATTATTTTTGAACTTTTTTATGAAATAAAAAAAATCATGAGTTATTATGATCTTGATTTTATTTCAACTCATAATAATATTATTTATGGAATATTTCGCACTCCTACTAAAGAAAGAATACAAGAAATTTTTGAATGTGCAGTTAACTTGAATACTTTTAAAGAGCATTTTAATAAAAGAATACAAGATAGTATTATAGAAAAAAAATTAATTATTGATTTTGGAATTGGTTTAGCTTTTTCTGAAGAAAATTATTTAATAAATTCAAATTCAAAAAATAACAATAATTTTTTTAAAAGCAAATCGATTGATTTATCTATTTATTTATCTGAAATTGCAAATCCTAAAGAAAATGATGTCATTTTGCTTAATGATTTAATTTTTGCTAACTTTACAAGCAAATACAAAAAAGAAAATAAAAGTGTTTTAGATTTTACAACATACAAAATAGAAAATGACACATTTTATGGTTGCTCATTGATAAATATTGATTATAGTGAATGAGTAAAAAAATAAAATAAAAAACCAATAATTAAATCTATATCAAAAAGATTTGATATAATGATAAATGCAATATTAAATTGCCTCTTAGCGGTAAGTGGGAGATAATGATTTAATCATTATTGCCAGACCACAAGAGATCAGAATTATAACTAAGGAAGTAACAATGGCTAAACAAATCGTTAGGGTTGCTAAATTGGAATTTAATGCTGGTCAAGCTAAACCTGGTCCAGAATTGGCTGGATTAGGTATTGTAATGCCAGAATTTACAAAACAATTTAATGACCAAACTAGGGATCGTGGTTCAGAACCAGTTCCTGTTGAAATAACAATATTTAAAGATAAATCATTTACATTTAAATTATTTACAGCTCCTGCTGCATATAAATTAATTCAAGCAGCAAAAATTCAAAAAGGTTCTGCAAATTCAAAAACTACAATTGCAGGAACTATTACTGTGAAACAATTGCAAGAAATTGCTGAATATAAATTAGTAGATTTAAATACTGATGATGTTAAACAAGCAATGAAAATAATTGCAGGAACAGCCAAAAATATGGGAATTGCAATTGAAGGATGAGATGATATTGAAAAATTAAAACATGATGCTATTGAAGCACAAAAAGCTGAAGCTAGAGCTCATGCAATGGAAGAAAAATTAGCAGAAGAAATTAAAGCAGCATCTGAACATAAAGAATTTGTTGAAGCTGAAGTTATTAAGAAACCTATTGAATCAAATGAAGAAAATGGTGATAAATAATGGCTAAAAGATTAAGTAAAAATCAAAAAAAAGTTAATGAGTTATTTGATAAAAATAAAGAATATTCATTATTAGAAGCAATGGAAATAGCTAAAAAAACATCTTATACAAAATTTGATGCATCAGTAGATATATCTCTTAATTTAAATTTAGATACAAGAAAAGCTGAACAACAATTGAGAGGTTCTGTATTATTACCCAATGGGACAGGGAAAAATATAAGAACTTTAGTGGCAACAGATAATTTAGAACAACAAAAAGCTTCAAAAGAAGCAGGTGCTGATATTGTTGTAAATGCTGTTGATTTAGAAGAAATACTTAAAAAAGAAAAATTTGACTTTGATGTAATGGTTGCTGAACCTAAAATGATGATTACTTTAGGTAAATATGGTAAGGTTTTAGGTCCAAAAGGCTTGATGCCTAATCCTAAAACAGGTACTGTAACACCTGATACAGCTAAAGCTGTTCAAGAATTAAAAAAAGGGAAAGCAAATTATCGTGCAGACAAATCTGGAATTATTCATTCATTAATTGGAAGAGTTTCTATGGATGCACAAAAATTAGCTGAAAATGCTGACACTTTAATTCAATTAATCAAAAAATTAAAACCAGCAACAGTTAAAGGAACATATATGAAATCTATTTATGTTTCTACAACTATGGGGCCTGCAATTAAAGTAAAAGTTGAATAAATTTTGTTATGAATTTTAAGTTTATTATTGATCAACAAATACTTCTTGATAAAGCTATAAAAGAAGCTCATAAAATAGAACATGATTATTCTAATAAAATGATTATTGCTTTATATACTGAAATTGGGGAATTTGCAAATGAAATTCAATCATTTAAATATTGAAAAAAATCAAAAACTATTGATCAAGATAAATTATTAGAAGAATTTGCTGATGGTTTGCATTTTTTAATATCTTTTGCTATAAAAACAAATTGTAATTCTATTATAGAACCGCTTATTTTATCAAATGATATTAATCTTCAATTATTAGAAATGTTCAAATCAATATATAGATTAAGTAAAAAGATTTCTAAAAGAAATATTGTAAAATGTATTGCAATATATATAGGTATTGCTAAAATTTTAAATATTTCTGATGATTTAATTGTTAAGGCATACATGCTAAAAAATAAAAAAAATTTCGAAAGAATTAAAAATAATTATTAAAATATAAAATTAATTAAGTTTTATCTTGGTTTATATTATTTAGAGTTGAATATATACTAGGATATAACCATTTATGAAAGGAAAAAAGATGGTTTCATCTAAAAGAAAACAAGAAATTATTAAAGAATTTGGTAAAGATCCTAAAAACTCTGGTTCAATTGAAGTGCAAATTGCTATTTTGACAGAAGATATTGAAAATTTAAAACCTCATTTTACTAAAAATCCAAAAGATATTCATTCAAAAAGAGGTTTTATAGCAAAAATTGAACAAAGAAAAAAATATTTAGATTATTTAAAATCTAAAGATTATGATTCTTATGCTAATTTAATTAAAAAACTAAATATTAGAAAATAGTTAGTAATTTAACAATATATATTTGAATATGAATTAGGTATTAATTCATATTTTTTTTAATTTTCTAATTTATTAAAAGAATTTTTAAAATTTTCAAAAATATTATATTGAACATAATTATTATCAAAGATAAATGGTAAAAAAGATGGCAAAAATCTTGAATTATCTAAAATATCTGCTATTCCTCCTCAGTAAATTCCTATAGGTAAAATATTATCTCAATTTAAAAATTCATATGGATCTTGTGGTTGATAAACAGCAGCACCTGATGCTCCACCTGATAATAAGAAATTAGCTTCAGATTTCTTCATATAGTAATAAGGACCTTTTAATCTTGGTAAAATAGATGAATTAAAATCTAAATTTATATAATTATATGTAGGATTAATAGAATAATTAGAGTTATAAATTACCAATTTATTTTTATTGATATTATTTTTTTCTATTGGAAATCCTGCAATACTAACATTTTTATTTGTATCTAGTTCAATATTTGCATTTTCATTTTTTAACCTTAAATATTTTTCAAAAACATTAACTTTTTGGTATTTTTCATTTAAAAATCTATTTTCACTTTTAAAATCAAAAGAAATTTTTATTAATGCCATATCTAAATTGTAGTAATTATATGGTGATGGTAAATTTTCTTTTGAAAACAAATCAATATTATTATTCTTAAAATCAGTAATAATATCTAATGATTTAATATATGTTTGAGTGACCATATTAGGAGAATATCCTATATTGTCTCTTTTTTGTGCAGAAACTATACTTTGAAATTGTTCCTGATCATTATAAACCATTAAATCAAAAAATTGGGTTGTTTTAGAAACATCGTAATTTGTAATAAAATTATTTTTATAATATTCCTCTAGTCGCCCTGTAGCTGTAATAGTACCATTAGAATTCAATAATCCTTGAGTATCAGCTACAATATTATCAATAACATGAAAATTAGTCATTAAATATCAATCATAAACATATTCTGAATGCTTTTTGTAATATCAACTTCATGCTGTTCCGTTAGTAAAATATCGTCTTTTTATTACACCAAATCTTAATCTAAAAGAATTTTTTTCAGAAAATTGTTTAAAATTCATTAAATTAGGATTTGGATTAATAATTTCGTGTGTTTTGAATCCTAGTTCTTGAAAAGAATAAATTGTTTCATATTGATTACATTTTATTTTATAACTAATTATCAATATTGATTCATTATTAACATCAGGTATTGATGAAATAAAAGATACTTGAATTTGATTATTATTTGTAGGCAATCTATCAAATCATTCTTGAACTTTCAATTCGGAATTAATCTCAATTGCATAAGTATTTGTTTTTAATTGTTCCTTATCTTTTTTGATTGTTGGATTTAAATTTTTAATATAAGTATTTAAAATCTCTTGATCAGATATATCTTCTTTAATTTTGAATCCTGATTTTTTAAAAGAATAAATACTACTATAATTATTTTTAGAAATTAAATACTTTATTTCTAAAACGCCCAATCCTAAATCAATAGAACTAATGAATGTAACATTTATTTCATTATTACTTGTCGGCAAATTATCAAATCATGTTTTTACTAAATCTTCTGTATTAATTTCAGAAGCAAAAGTATTAGCCATTTGATTGACTTTATCTTTTTTGATTGTTGGATTTAGATTTTTAATATAAGTATTTACAATCTCTTGATCAGAAGATATAAATGCATTATTATTATTTGCACAAGAAAAAACAAATGAATTTAAAAATAATACAGGAATAATAGATATTGTTATTAAATTTTTTTTGATTTTTTTCATAATCTTAAAGTATTTTTTCTTAATTGAATACTTATTAAATTTTAATTTATTTTCATTAATTATTAATTTATTTCTGTCATTGTATATAATTAATTAAATTATATATTATTAAGAAATGTTACGAATATATAAAATTTAGGAGAAGTATGAATAAATGAGATTCTAAGAGAATTGCATTCATTGCAATCTTAATAGCTATGTCTATCTCATTTGTTATTATCGGTACTCGTTTTGTAGCAATAACATCTTTTCCTTCTTTTAAATTATCATTGGCAGGATTGCCTATAAAAATTATTGGTTTTATATTTGGTCCCGTTATTGGTTTTGTTATAGGTTTTACTACAGACATAATTTCTTTTATCTTTATGCCTGCTTTTTATTTTCCTTTATATTCTGTTGCTTTAGGAATGTCAGGAATGTTGCCAGGTCTTTCAGCAATTTTTTTTAATTATTTTTATAAAAAATTTAGCAAAAAAAGTCTTATTAAAAGAATAAACATGAAATTAACCTTAATTTTTCATGAAATGAAAATATCATTATTGAATAATAACCAAAATAAATTTCAAAAATTGGAAAAAAAATATCATCAATTAATGATAAAAAATGATAAAATCAAAGAATGAAAAAATGAAAAATATCAACTAAATTTCGGATTAATAAGTAGTGTTACTTTACTACTAATTGTAATGTGTGTTTTAATTGTTATTATTCATTTTATTCCTCAAAGTCATATTGATGCAGCTTTTAATAAAAATACATTTTTAAGTTTTTTTGTTAATAAATATGTCTTTATAGCAATTATTGGTCTTGGAATAATTACAAGTATTGTAATTCTATTAATTGCAAGATTTAAAATGAAACAAAACAATTTTTTACAATTTGTATGTATTGTGGTATTTGTTGTATTTACAGAATATATAAATATTCCAATTATTGCTTATGCTGATGAAAAAGGATTAAAGTTAGATTTTGAAGCATCTATGATTGCTTCACTTGCAACATCTATGATAAAAATTTGATTTAACTTGGTCATCATATCATTTGCAATTAAAATTGTTTTACCGCTTATTAATAAAAAAACATTTAATGGATATTAAAAGAAATTTGAACATTTGTAAGGAGATTTTATGAAACCAATATTAAAAAAATATTTAATTATAGGTTCATCTATATTAATTCCTGCTTCATTAATTTCATTAGGTGCTGGTTTATATTTTAATTCTTCTAACTTAGAAAGAATCTCTCAAAAAGGTATCTATAATACAAGAATTAATGAATCGTTAAATAATGAAGGCTATAAATTTGATTTATCTTATTCATATGGAAGCATTTCAAATACAAGTAAGACTTCTTTATTATTAATTAATGAATTACTTCATTTAAAAAGTGAAGGTGATTTTAAATATGACCAAATTAATAATGTTGTTGTTCAACCTTCATATGAATCATATAAATTTAGTTTAGTTGATTCAATTGTATTAACATTTGTAAAATCTGGAACAACAATAGAGCAACTTAAAAATGCTCCTACTAATAGCGATTTATTTTTTCAATTAGTATTTGATAGTGATGATGATTCAATAACACCGCAGCATGATTCTTCTAATAAAAATTTTGTTTTAACAAAAACTTCTGAAGATCCAAAATCTATTAATAACCCTAATGTTTTTGGAAAAATATTATCTTCAGGATATTTAAGTCAAAAAATAGACTTAAATGATCCTAATGTACAAAATAATATAAATACATCTCAACATAATTTTATGATGGTTAATTTAGGTGTGACTTTTAATGACAAATCTTATTGAGTAGATAGCAATGGAAATAAAACCAAATATAATATATGTCCTGAAGATATGTTTTATTCTATAAAAAGAACATTATTATATGATAAAAATTATCGTCAATCACATGGTGGAAGTCAAGAATTAGATAGTTATTTTATAGAAAAAACTCAAACCACTAAACTTTTTGGTGAAAGTCAAAAATTTCCTAATGAATATTTATTTGAATTTTTTGGTATAAAAAAAGATTTCTTATATGATAAAAATAAAGCAATTCAACCTCTTTTAAATGATCCTACTAATAAAAAATCTTATGTTTTTACTTTTAATATATTTGACAATAATCAAATAGCAGATAATACTTTTGTATATTCAAATCATGAAATTATTAACAAGTATTTAATAAATTCATTAACTTTTTCATTGTGTCCTTCACAATATATTAAAGAAAAATTTGCAGACAATCCTAATCTTAACAAAACAGAAGTGGGTAATATTGAAGGTGAAGCAAAAGAATTTGGAATTTATACATATGGCCAAAATCGTGAAGATGTTCTATATGCTTCTTATTATGTTCCAACATCATCTAGTGGTGGAAGAGAAATTTATCAATATAACAAACACCATCCAGATCGTGAATGAATTGATAATGTAGAAAAAGGTTTTGAAAAAAATGGAAAAACTTATAAAAATTTAAATACTATAATCTTAGAATATACTGGAGGTATTGATAGTTCTACATTTAATAATCAAACATTTAATGCTTTCTTATCTGGAACAGTTAGTGAAATGGATTATTCTTTAATTTCTGATGCTCAAAAACAACAATTATATGGTAATGATTTTAACAAAGAAGTTTTAATTGCTAACTCTGAAAAAAACGGATTAAGAGCAACTAAAAATATTAATATTTCTAAACTAAATTCAAGAACAGTTTGACAATCTTTTCCTACTAACAATGTTCAATATAATTTTAATAATATTTATTCAAAATTAGTTTATGGTTCAACTATTGAAGAACTAAATAATGGTTCTGCTAAAATATCTAATACATTTTTTGGAGGTATAGGTTTAGAATTTAGGAATTTAATTCAAGCATCTATAAATTGAAATCAATATATTCAAACAGCTTATCTAGGTGTAAGAGATGTATGATTAAGTGGAGCTGCTCAAGATGCTAAATTTTCTTCAACTAATCCTAATTCATTAAAACCTGCTGATTTTAATGAATTAGGTATTAATGATCTTTTTTACTTAGATGAAAATGGACAACAACAAACTGTTACATTGCAAGAAATGAAAAAACTTTCTGGAATGACAGCAGAACAATTAGGAGAAATATATGGAGAAGAAGCAAAGAATGATATGCAATTAGCTCTTTCTAAATCTCCTCAATATAATAAAATCCAAAAATCAATGAAAGCTCTTTTGGATAAATTTTATCAATCAAATAATTTATCAAATAATGATTTAATAGAATGAGAAATCCCTTACTCATTTGCAGATCAAGATGAAACTAAATGTGAAGCTACAAAATATATTGTAGAAAAAGTTATTAATGGATTAGATCCTAGAATTAAAGCAAGATTTTTTAAACCTACTTCTAGAAATGAAATGTTAAACTCTATAAGTCAAAGAAGAGGAGCTTATAATGCTAATTTATGATCTTATGATTACGAAGGGGCAGGTTCTTATATTGCAGGATTTTTTTCTGAAGGAAGTGGAACAAATTTAATGGGAGCAATTGGTATTTTTGCTAAAGATATTGGAAGTACAGATGAAAGTTTATTTTCAAATAATAGACTTTCAAGAGATCAAGTAAAATTACTACAAAATCAATATCCATTATTTACAGAATTAGCAAAATTCTTGGCAACAAATATAAATAATAAATTTGGTTCAAATGTTGATCAAAATATGAAAGTTGAAAATTGAGATTTAATTAGTAATAAAGATATGAATAATATTGTAAATTTTTTTAATGATGGAACAAAAAATCCAAATAATGTTAAACCAATTGATTTAATACCTATATTATTAAAACAATTTGAATCTGATTCATCATGAGAAAAAGATATTAATTTAACTGAACAAGAAAAAGGAACTAAATGAACAAATTTAATAAAAGAAATGAATTCAATTAAAGGTGTTTCTATTGATACAGAAATTTCAATTGATAAATTAACAAATGTTAATTATGTTTTATTTTTAAAAGAATATCAAATTCCTATTTCTAAATATGGTATTAATTTATATTCAAATTATCAATATGAGGTTAAAAAATAATGATTAAATATCTTGTTAAAAGAGTTTCTTTAGCAATAATAAGTTTATTTTTACTATTAACAATAGTATATTTATTAACAGCTTCTTTTGCAGATACGCCTTATCTAGGGGATCCTAATGATTATCAAAATTGAATGGAATCAAATGGTTTTAACAAACCTGTTGTTGTTAGATATGGAATATATTTATCAAATTTTTTTAGAGGAGATTTTGGAGCAATTTATTCCACAAATAATGGTTTTAACAATATTCCTGATTTCTTTTTTAAACCATTATTGTGAACATTATGAATTACAATTCCTTCATTTTTCATTTCTGTTATTTTAGGAACAATTTTAGGTATTATTGCAGGGTATAATCGTGGAAAATGAATAGATGTTTTAATTAATTTATTTGTTGTTATTTTTATTGGTTTACCTTCTTTTGTAATTGCTCCTATTATTTTGTTAATTGCTAATTCAAGTAATGGATTAATTATTTCTCAATTTGTTTATCCAGATATTCAAGGATGAAGTTTAACTATTAAATCACTAATTTTACCTATTATTACTATTACATTAGGATCACTTGCAGGATATACTATTTTAGTAAGAAATCAAATAGTAACTATTTTAACTTCAAATCATATCTTAATTGCAAAAGCAAAAGGATTAACACAATTAGAAATATTTTGAAAACATATCATTAGAAATATTCTTATTCCTTTAATTTCATACATTGTCCCTTCATTTATTGCTTTATTATTGGGAAATATTATTATTGAACAGTTTTTTGGTGTCCCTGGTGCTTCAACAGCTATTATGCAAGCTTTTCCTAATGGAGAAATTAATATTGTAATGTTTTCAATATTTTTTATAGCATCATTATCAATGATAGGACAAATTGTTTTAGATATTTCTTATATTTTTATTGATCCTAAAATTAAATATTTTGAAAATAGCAAAACATCAATTATTAAAAATATTTTAAATTACATAAAAAGAAATAAAAATTATTATCAAAAAACTAGAAGGGAGGATTAATGAGTTTAAATACACAAGAAAAAGAAAGCAAAATTGATAAAACATTAAATGTTGAATTAAATGATGCTTTATTTAGGTTTATAGATACCAATGATGTTGGAAAACATCAAACAACATTAGTCGGAAAACCACATAATTTAATAATAGATATTATTAAAAGATTTTGTAAAAATTATGTTGCATTAGCTTCCTTAATTTTAATTATTATTATTTCTTTACTATGTGTTATTTTCCCAATAATAAGTCCTTTTAGTGCCACTGGTCCTATTTCAAATTTTAATATTGTTTGATTAACACAATTGCCGCCTTCTTACAATCCTATTGTGACAGAATCTTTAGATTTACAAAAATGAGAGACTTTAAAATCTGTTGCAGAATCTGTTCAAAATCAGAATATTCAAATTATAATTAATGGCCCTATTGAAATTAATAATAATTATTTAGTTACTTACAATAAATATTTATTTATTTCTATATGTTCAAATAATAATCAAATAAATTCTTTACTAGGTACTAATATGAATGGTGTTGATATTTGAACAAGAACATGGACAGCCGCTAGAGATAGTATTACATTAGCATTTTTAGTTGCAACCACAGATGCTTTAATTGGTATTACTATTGGATGTATTTTAGGTTTTTATGCTGGAACATGAATTGATACAATATTCTCAAGAATCGTAGATATTATCATTAATATTCCAACACTAGTTTGATTTTTAATGTTAATGACTATAGTTGGAAAAGGAAATATTAATCCATTTTCTTTATATTTTATATTAATATCAATTGGATGGGTTTATATGGTAAACACTACAAGATTATGAATGATAACAGTTAAAGATCAAGAATTTATATTAGCAGCAAAAGCTATTGGTTGTTCAACTAAGAGACAAATTTTTATTCATGGGTTACCAATGATTATTGGAAAAATCTCTACAAATTATGTTAGAAGAATTGTAATTGTTATTCTTTCTATTTCATCTTTAGTTTTTTTAGGATTTTTAGATTCATCAGACAATCCTAATTTAGGTACTTTATTAAAAGAATCAATTCCTATTTTAGATGTTAACTTTTGAGGTCTTCTATTACCTTCGATTATTCTATTATCTTTTTCTTTATCAGCACAATTTATTGCTAATGGATTGCATGATTCATTAGATCCAAAAGTAGAAAGAGGTAAATAATGACAAATTTAGAACAAGAAAAATTGTTATTAGAAGTAAAAAATTTACAAGTTAGTTTTAAAACCGGAAAAAATAAAATTATTAAAATTGTCCGTGGTATTGATTTAAAAATTAAAAGAAAACAAATTATAGGATTAGTGGGAGAATCGGGTTCAGGTAAATCTGTTACTTCTAAGTCATTATTAAATATCAATGAATTTGATATTACAGAAGCGGATGTAATGAAGTTATATTCTAAAAAAGATTTTACAAGTGATGAAATTGAGGAAATTAATTTAAAAAATTTAAAGAAAAATGAATGAATTAATATTAGAGGTAAGAAAATTGGTTATATTCCTCAAGATCCACTTACTTCTTTAAATCCAACTAGAACTATAAAAAAACAATTGCTAGATGTTTTGAAAAATGATCCTAGATTTAAAAATAAAGAAGAAAAAATTAAATATTTAATTGAATTATTGGAAAAGTTTGGTATTAGAAATGCTAAAGAAAAAATTGAACAATATCCTCATACTTTTAGTGGAGGAATGAAACAAAGAGTTGTTATTGCAATGGTTGTTGCATCTTGTCCTGATTTAATTATCGCTGATGAACCTACAACTGCACTAGATCCAACTGTTCAAGCATCAGTATTGGCTTTATTTGAAGAAATAAAAAATGATTATAATATATCAATCATTTTCATTTCACACAATATTTCTGTTATCGCTAAATTTTGTGATTATATATATGTCATGTATGCAGGTAAAGTAGTTGAAAAAGGTACTAAAATTGATATATTTACAAATCCTGCTCATCCATACACATGAGCTTTAATAACTTCTATTCCTGAAGATAAAAATGAAACTCTATATAGCATTCCAGGAACACCTCCTGATATGGCTAATTTAGGAGTTGGTGATGCTTTTGCACCTAGAAATCAATATGCAATGGAAATTGATTTTAAAAAAGAACCAAATTTATTTAAAATTAGCGACACTCACTATGCAGCAACATGATTATTAGATCCAAGGTCTCCTAAAGTTCAATTATCTAATCAATTAAAGAGAAGAATAGATTTTTTCAGAAAGGTATTCAATGTCAAATAGAAATAATGATATTCTTTTAAAAATAAGAAATGTAAAAAAATATTTTAATACCCCAAGCGGAATCATCAAAGCTATTGATGACGTTTCTTTTGATGTTAAAAAAGGAGAAATTGTTGGGCTTATAGGAGAATCAGGTTCAGGTAAAACAACTGTTGGAAGATGTTTAATTAGATTGTATGAAAAATATTCAGGTTTTGTTAGTTTAAATAATCAAATTATTAGTGGTAAAAAATTAACTAAAAAGAAAAAAGTTTTTTTACATCAAAATATGCAAATGATTTTTCAGGACCCGCATGCATCATTAAATGGGCAGCAAAATGTTTATTCAATATTAAAAGAACCATTAATTGTTAATAAAATTATGAAAAAAGAATATAATGATTTCTTTAAAGATTGAGAAGATATTACCAATATATTTAAATACACATTTTTATGAAAAATTAAAGAGATAGAATATGCAACAATTTCATATCATTTAGATGAAGCTAAAAGCTTTATAAATGAATGAGAAAATACTTTTGAAAAAATTAAATTTAAATATAATGACATTGAAAATGATTTCAATCAATATTTTGCTTTCAAATTATCTATTCAAGAAAAAGATACAAATATTATTACTAAAATGTTTGAGAATAATTCTAAAATTTTAAATATTTATTTTGAACATCAGAAAGAGTTTCGTGATGATTCAATATTAATTATTGAACAAAAATTAAAAGAAAAAAAACAAGAATATATAAAAAGTTTAGATGATTCTAAAAAAACTGCTTTAGAAGTAAAATATAGTGAAAAAATAAAAAAATTAAAGACAAATTTAGACAAATTAAAAGAAACAAAAAGAAGTGAGATACTAAATAATTACAACATTATTAGTTCTTATGTTCAAGAATTTAAAAATAGTTATATTGCACATTTAGAGCAATCTAGAAATCAAACTATATATAAAAATTATAATAATGAAATTATTTATAGCTTGGTCGCTAAGAAAATGTGAAATTTATTAAATAAAAACAAAGTGAATATTTTATTTTTAAATCCAGATAACATTGATGATTTAATCAATAATTTTAAACAATATAAAGATGAATATATTAATAAAATTAAAAAATCATGAAAAACAACATCTGAAAAAACATATGCTAAGCAATTAAAAAAAGAAATTAAAAGTTCATTTATTTTTGATTTTAATCCATATATTAATTTATCGCGAGAATGCAAAGATAAATTAAACAAGGAAATAAAGTTTATCGAAGAAAATATTGATTCAATTAATAAAGAAATAAGAGAAAACAAAAATAATATAAACAACAATAGCAACAAAACAGAATTGTTAAAAAAAGAATATGAAGAATTACAAATTCAATTTGAAAATGAAAGATTAGAATTTGCTAAAAATGTTGAAAAAAATATAGAAAAATATGAACAAGAAATTCAAGAAAAATCTAAATTGTTAGAAAATATTAGAGAAAAAATAAATAATTTAAATCAAAAATTTGAAATAAAACATAATGAATTCTTAAATGGATTAAATGATTTTTTAACTAAAAAAAATAATAATAGCAAATATATTAATAATCAATTAAATATTTATAAAAATAGAGTTGAATTAAAAAATGAAACTTTAAAATCTTTTGATATAGAAAAAATAAATCTAAAAAAGGATTTTTTTAAATTAAAACATTTATTAGGTATTGAAAAAAACTTCAAATCAAAATACTTCATAAAAAAAATATTATTAAATGAAAAAATATATCATGCTTTAGAGGAAGTAGGATTATTAAGACAATTTGCTTGAAGATATCCTCATGAATTCTCTGGAGGACAAAGACAAAGAATAGTCATAGCAAGAGCTCTTATTTCTGAACCTAAAATAATAATTGCTGATGAACCTATAGCTTCTCTTGATGTATCAATTCAAGCACAAATTGTCAATATTTTGAAAGATCTTTGTATCAAAAAAAATGTTTCATTAATTTTTATTGCACATGATTTATCGATGGTGGAATATATAGCAGATAAAATATTAATTATGCATTTAGGAAAAATAGTAGAATTTGGTAGCACAAAAGAAGTTTATAATCATCCAACCCATCCCTATACTATTAATTTATTTAAATCTGCACCAAAAATTTCAAATGCTAATATCAAATTTGAATCTTCAAACTTTGAATTATCATATCTTGAAGAACAAAAAAAATTGAATTCTTATGTTGATTTTTTTGAAATAAATGAAAATCATATTATATATTCAACAATAGAACAATTCAAAAAATGAACAAATAAAGAGCCTAAATTATCTAAATATTCTAAAAGTGACAAAATTATTAAATAAAAATATTCTCATCAAAAATATTTACAAATAATTTATCATATTTAGACAGTAATAATACTTCTTTTTTATCTTCGCTACTTAAATTAATAAACATTAGCATAATGCCCAATCTTTCTGTAGTTATTATTGCATCTACTAATCTTAATTTATTATTAATATTATCTTTATTAAAATTTGCATTAAATTTCTCTGATAAAACTATTAATTGAGGTTTAACATTAGCTAAAATAGAAATTGCTTTTGAATTTAATTCATCAAATACTAGTCCATATTTTATTTCAGAAAGATCTAATATTTTTATTAAATTGATAAACTCTATTACTTTTTTATATTTAATTTGATTAATTAAAAATAAAATATTGTTTCTTGTTTTCATTAAATCAAAAATTTCTTCTATTTGATAATCATTAATGCTAATTACTATTTTTTTATCCATTAAAAGTTCATTATTAGTTAAAACATAAGAAGTAAATTTTTCTCTTATTTTCTTATCAAAATTATTAATTTTAATAATGTAATCATTTCAAAAATAATCATCTAAAGAAAATTTAGGAATATATAAATTAAATATATTTCTTTTATTTTTTAATGAAGTAATGGGAATTGTTTCATACTCAACTTGTGGTGATTCTATTATTTTATGAATATTTATAATTTTCTCTTTAAATTCTTCAAATTCATTAAAAGCAATATTTTTCTGATTAAAATAAATAGGTTTATTTAATACTTTTGATTTTACTAACACAAATGAAATTCTTGTCATTATCTTTGAAAAATTATTTTCATCAAGATCGCTTTGACATTCAACAAATCCACAACTTAAATAATAATTGTTTATATTTGATTTTTTATTAGATTTAGACAATTTATTTTCTAACTTAATTCTTGTTCTAGTAATTTTTTTATATGAATCATTACTAAAATACATCACAATAATAGAATTAGATTTAAAGAAAGAAAAATTTTTAATATTAATAACATTGCTCATTTCTTTGATAAAAGAAATAAATACATTTAAATTTTCATTATCCTCAATATAAAAACCTGCAAATAGCTTATATTCTTTTTTGTCATTAAGAATTTCATTTTTTGAAATTATTTTTTTTATTAAATTATTTTTATCAAAATTCTCTTTAGTTCTAAATTCAATATTTATATGCTCTTCATTAATATAAATAAATTTAATATTAAAAAAATAAGAAACATTTTTTTTATTTCCTTCTATTTTAAATTTAATTTCATGATTAATTGAAGAGTTGGTCTTGTTTTGAATGCAGTATTCTATTGATTTTTTTCATTTTTCTACATCTATTGGGTCTAGTATTTTAAATAATTTATTAATTCCTACTCATCCTTTTCCAATTTTATTTTTAAAGTATCAATTGAATTTTTCGTCATATATTATATTATTTAATAGCGAATTATTCCTTTTGATAATTCATCTTTTTGTGTCTAATTCTAAACTAAAAAAAATATATTTTTTTCTGTTAAATGAAATATTTTTTAAAATAAAATACAAAAGATAAATAAATAAAATTGTTATTAATATTGAAAAAAATGTTATTAGTATAATTTTTTCCATCTTATGTGACCTTTTCTAATGATTTATGATTTTTTAGTAATTGCTTAATACCAAATTTTTTATTCTCAAATTCTATTATAATAGAATCTCCCTTAATATCTAAAACAATTCCATGACCAAATACACTATGAGTTATTCTTTCTCCTATTTCAAAATCATTAGAAATATTTTTCATATGATCTTTTAATGATAATTTATTATTTTCTTCAGTATAACTTACTTCATTTGAATCTATACCCGATTCATATATGAATCTAGAAGGTTTATTAGAACAAAATTTTTTGTATTCTGAATATGGATCATTTGAGCTAGAAACAAATAGTTTTTCTTGAGCTCTTGTAAATGCTACATAAGCTAATCGTCTTTCTTCTTCCATTCCAAAACTTTCTCCATTTTCATCGTCAGAATTAATGACTTTTGAGGATGGGAAAACACCTTCATTTAAACCAATTACAAATACAACTTTATATTCTAATCCTTTTGCTGAATGTATTGTCATTAATGTCAAACTATTAAAAGAATCGCTTTTATTTTCTACTTGTTCTAAAGAAATAGAATTTAAATAATCTTCAATTGAATTATTTGGATTTGTATCTTCTCATTTATTAATAGAAAAAATTAACTCATTGATATTCTCTAATTTACTTGTAGATAAATTATCTTTATTATTTTCCAACATCGAAATGTATCCAATTTCATTTAAAAATTGGAATAATATATTCCCTGCTTTATCATTTCTATTTTCTAATAACGTTTGGTATTTTTTTAATTGATTAATAAAATTAAATAATGAATTTTTTTTATCATTAGATATATCTATAAATTCTAAATATTTTTCTCAAGAATCTCATAAAGATAAATTTTTACTTTCAGAAAAATTAATTAATTTTTTTAAAGTTTCATCACCTAATTTTCGAGATGGAATATTTATAATCCTTTTTAAACTAATATCTGTGGGTTTATAAATAGATCTTAAAAAAGCTAAACAATTTTTTATTTCTTCTCTTTCATAAAATTTTTGTCCACCTAACATTTTATAAGGAACGGCTTTTATTGCCAATAAATCTTCAATTGATCTTGAATAATAATTTGAACGATATAGAATAACAATATCTTTTAATTCATAATTATTACTTTTTAATTTTATAATTTGACTATAAACTCATTTGGCTTCGTTTTCGGTAGAATAAGCTTTATAATATTGCACTTTATCACCCAATTCATTTTCTGTAATTAAATTTTTTGCTAATCTATTAGAATTAAATTTAATTAAATTATTTGCTATTTTTAAAATATTTTTTGTAGAACGATAATTTTGAATTAATGTCACAGTAGAAGAATTTTTATATAATGAATCAAAATTATTTATAAATGATATATCTGCTCCTCTTCATGAATAAATTGTTTGGTCAGGATCTCCTACAATAGTTAAATTATTATTAATAGCAATTGCATTAATTATTTCATATTGAATTTTTGAAGTATCCTGAAATTCATCAACTAAAAAATAATCAAATCTATTAGACCATTTATTTTTAATTTCAGGAAAAGTATCTAAAATTTGTTTTGTATAAATTAATAAATCATCATAATCTAATGAATTAGAATTAACTAAAAGTTTTTGATATTCAAAATATATTTTAATTTTATCTTTTTCCAAATCTTCAGAAATATTATTGATATTTTTTATTAATTCTTCTGAAGAAATATTATTGTTCTTATTATAAGAAATAAAATTCTTGGCAAAATAATATGAAATATTTACTTTTGAAATTTCATATTTTTTGTATATTTCTTTCAAAATGTTGTCTTGATCTATACTATCTAAAATACTAAAATTATTATTAAACTTTTCTAAATGGTGAATTTCTTCTCTTAAAAAATAATAGCAAAATGAGTGGAAAGTAGAAATAAAAGTTTTGCTAGATTGATCTTCTCCAATTAAAGATTTTAATCTTTCTTTCATTTCGTTTGCTGCTTTATTTGTAAAAGTAAGA
This sequence comes from Mycoplasma sp. UBA710, assembly GCA_002298905.1. Lineage (GTDB taxonomy): Bacteria > Bacillota_I > Bacilli_A > Mycoplasmatales > Metamycoplasmataceae > UBA710. The sequence goes on from DBMA01000030.1 coordinate 25,161, forward strand.
GCTAAAATTTTATAAGGTTTTATTCCTATACAATTTATTAAATAAGCTATTTTAGTAGTTAATACCTTTGTTTTGCCTGAACCTGGTCCAGCTACAATTCTAACAGGATTATCAATTAACAAAACTGCTGATTTTTGCTCTTTATTTAAATTTTGAAGTAACAATTGATAATCCATTATTTTACTCCTTCCATATTATAGGATATACAATATTTTTCTCTGGTTCTATTTCTATTTTTTCTTCTTTAACAATATTAATATATTTATTTGAATACACTATTTCTGAATTTGTTATTTTATCTATTAATGATAATCTTTTTTGTCTAAATAAAATTGACATAAGTGAAAATAATTGAATTAAGATTACAATAGGAGAAAGAACTGAAGGGATTGAATAAAAACAAATTTCTAAAAGTGTTCATTGATATTTATTTTGTAAATTTTCTAATTCACTAGGTGATAAATGGTTAAAATTTTTCAAATGATCTTGAATATAATTAGTAATTATCATTTTATTTATAGTTGTAGGTCAAACAAAACACATAAAAATTACGATTATAAAAATTCATAAAAAAGTGCCTAGCTCTGTTCTTTTCAAAATAACATAATATTTTTTTTGATTATTATAATTTAATTTAAGTTTTAAGAACATCATTCCTATAGTTTTTCCATCACAAATTAAAGGGATTAAAATATATAAAATAGATAAAGATAAAATTAAAATAAATAATCACAAAAAATAAAAATAATCATTTTTAACAAGATAAATTTCTGCATTAATGTCTTGTACTAATTCTTTTTTAATACAAATAAGAGAAGAAGTAATTCCGATAATGCAAAAAAACAAAATATCTATTAATGTAGATGCCAATCTTGAACCAAATTTAGCCTTTTCATTTACTTTATCCATATCTTGATTATATTTCTAACTCTTTCAACAATTTATTTCATTTTGAAATAGAATAACTTTGTTTTAAAATATTTGCTTCTATAGAATCTGGTAGAAGCATATATTTATTTTTTAAATGAAAATCTTTAAATTCAGAGTATGTAATTTGGTCTAATTTTTCTTGATATTTCTGTTGACTTAAATTTGTTGCATATTTTTTAGTTTTTAATTTATCTTTAATATTTGTTTTATTTTGTAAATATAAAGAACATAAAATTATTTTTAGATAAAATAATTTAGCATAAGAAATTTCTTCTAAATATTTATTTTCAATTAAATATTTTTTTTGAATTATATCTCACTGAGATAAAATTGAATTATAGTTTAAAATATTTTTTTCCTCAATATCTATTGAAATTAATTGATTTGGTAAATAATAATATTTATTTGCTTTTAAAAATAATAAATAAATCAAATAAGTAAACAAAATATTAGAAGTATCATACATTGTATCTGTTGAGAAAAATTTGATAACAGTATTTAATAAAGAAGTAGAAATTATTTTATTAAAAATAAAAGGGAAGCTAAAAGCTATAATTTCGGGATGTTCCTTTATTTTTAAATTAGTATTATATTTATTTGATGGTAATCTATCTTTAGGATTTCATTTAATAAAATTATTTAATGATGGTTTAAATTCAATAATATCAGGGGTATTTGAATCTATAATTTTAGTTATTGTATTAAAGAATCCTGGAACTATTTTAGATGGGGATGTTAAAAAGAATAGATAATCATTTGTTGCTAATTTATTAACTTGTTCCAAAACTCTATTTAATGAATTTTCACGATTAGAAAAAACAAATTTAACAATACAATTATGATTAGCATTTTGAAAATCTTGAATATAGTTAATTAATTCATAATTATTTTCTATAATAAAAATGACTTCTATTTCTTGTTGATTTCTTAAGGAAGATGTAAGTTTAGAAAAGAATTTTTTTGTAATTATTTCTTTTCTTAGTTCATTGAATAGTATAATTACTGAAAACATATAAAACCTTTCTAAAATCAACTTCAATTAAATCTTAATTGTTGATAAAAATATTATATTAAAATAATTTTTTATATATGCTAATTTATAAAAAATTGTTTTATAATAATTATTAATAAAAATACTTAATTTAAAATTTTATTTAAATTTTATAGCAAAAATTTGAAGGATATATTTTATATGGCAGGACATTCGAAATGAGCAAATATTAAACATAGAAAAGGGGCACAAGATGCTGCTAGAGCAAAATTGTTTGCAAAATTTGCAAAAGAAATTATGGTTGCTGCAGCAAAAGGTGGATCTGATTTAAATTCTAATGCTTCATTAAGATTAGCTGTATCAAAAGCTAAAGCAAAATCTATGCCTAAAGCTAATATAGAAAATGCTATTGCAAAAGGATCCGGAACAACTAAAAATGCATCTGATTCTTTTAAAGAGATTATTTACTCAGGAAATTTGAAACATGGAATCATTTTGCTTGTTATTTGTTTAACAGATAATCAAAATAGAATTTCTTCAGATATACAATATTTATTCAAAAAAGCAAATGGTGTGATAGGAAAAACAGGATCAATACCTTTTAATTTTGAAAGAAAAGGAATTCTTGAAATCAAAAAAGATAGTATAAATATGGATGATTTAGAAATGGCTATTATGGATTCAGGAGCGGACGATTATATAGTAAAAGATGATTATGTAACTATCTACACAAATCCTTCTAATTTTGATGAAGTAAAAGAAAAAATGGAAAAAATGGGATTTTCAAATTTCGAAACTGCTGAAGTTACATTTATTTCAAATGATAAAATTCAACTTAATGAAGAAGAATTAGAAAAATTCATGAATTCAATCGAAGAGTTTGAAGATCATGATGATATTCAAGCAGTTTATCACAATGTTGATATAGATTAAAATTTTATTAATTTTTATTTTTTATTGACGTTATCATTTTTGCACCATCACTTATTAATAAATTATTTCCATCATTATCATTTTGTAACCCAGGAAAACAAAAAATATCTTTGCCTTGTTCTAATGCACATGAAACAAGATTAAGTATTTTACTATCTTTATATGATGATGCAATGATTAATGCTTCTGATAAACCAATAGATATTCTATTTCTTTGAATCAATCTCTTGTAATTTAAATTAACATTTGCAGGGTATTCACTCAATATTAAATATTTATTTTTGTCAAAATTTAATTCTTTTATATTTTTTCCAAAATAAGGATTTACAAGTCCGTTGGATGAAATTAGCATTAAATTTTGATTATTTTTTACTAAATTATCTATTATATCTTCATCTAATCCTTTTGAAAAATTAGAAACCAAAGTATAATTTTTAGATAATTCTATTATAGACTCATTAATGAACTTGCTTATATTTTCATTAGAAAAATCTCCTGTTAACATAATTAATTTTTCTTTTAATAATTTCTTATTGCCCTCATAAAAAAGAACAAAAGGAGGCTGATTAATTTGTTTTAATGATTCTGGATAATCTTCATCAATTATTGTTATTGCTTTTATTTTTTCTGTGTTTAATTGTTCTCCTATTTTTTCTAATTCTTCTAGTTGAATAAATTCTTTTGTCTTAATAGCATTATAAATATCATGAAAATATCCTTTATATTTGATAGCAAAATATATTAATACTAAATTCATATTAATATTCAAAATCATTTCCTTTATTTATTATCTTAACTAAAATATTTGTATATTCTGAATTTGAATTATTTTCTATTTCATAAATATAAAAATCATGAGATTCTTCTATATCTCAAATTAATTGATCTACATCAATTTCTTCTAAATTTTTTATAGTAATTTTCTTCATAAAACCCTTTCAAAATTTCACATTTTATGAAAAAAAATATAAAGATGTTAGTTGTCTTTATTATATCATATTTTAATTGTTGTTGAATTTAAATCAATATTAGATTTATATAAAATAAAATTTATTTGAGGTTCTAATAATAAATATTGAGATTTTAATCACTGTTCATATTTTAAATCATCATTATTTCTATACCCTCTAATAATATTAAAACAATTTAATTTTCTGGCTATATTAACAGTTAATTGTTTTTTATTAACTAATATTTTAATTTTTTTGTTATTTTTATACTTTTTTCTAATAATTTTTTTTGATTTTAAATAACTAATAAAACGTTTTTTATTTTCATTTCAAGATATAACAATATATATTAAATCAAAATCTTTCAATCCTTTTTGCACTACAAAATCATGGCCATCATGAAAAGGGTCAAAAGAGCCTGGGAATATTGCTGATTTCATTATGAAAGAAAATCCTCTTTTTTAATTGTTATTTTTTTTAAACAAAATTCACACTTTATTTCTAAAGATTCTTTTTTTAATTCTTTTTGTTCTTTTATTGGTAATAATAATATAGCTTTAATCATTTTTTCTTTACTACATCAACATTTGGAAAATAAATTTTTTGTTTCTAAAAGAGTTCCTTGAATTTTTTCTTCAATTTCATTGATAGTTAAAGATTTAATATTTATATTTGCAATAAAATTTTCTATTCACTTTTTGTCTTCTTCTGTATGCTCGGGCAATAATTGAAAAATAATACTTCTAGCTTTTGAGAAAAACAACGGATTATCTTTAGATAACTCTACATCTGATAAAATAGCTGAAAATATTTGGTCAGATACATTTAAAAAATAAGCTAAATCAGTTACTATATCAAATCTAACCAATTTCGTTATTGAATTAAAATATTCATTTTTTATTTTACGCGACATTTCTAAAGAACCTTCATCTCCTAATCCTAATATTAAAGGAATATCATTGTAATTCTTATTATCATATTCAGTAACAATATTAGGATCAGAAATTAAAGAACGAACATTATTGTCTTTAATTTCCATTATTAAGGATTTTATAGGCCCATTACTTTTAATTCGAACCATTAATTTTTGACAATCATATATAAATTTCATGGGACTAAAAACTGCAAGAGAATTTCCTAAAATAATTGCTGGCAATGGTGGATATTTGTGATAACTTAGAATTTCATTTGCCAAATCTTGTAAATTTGAAAGATATATTCTTATATTATTTTTAATGATTATCTTTGTAAAATTATTTTTCATTTTTACCTTTTAAATATAAATAATAGGAAATTTAGATATTAAAGAAGAAACTTCTTCTTTAGAATTTTTTATGATTTGTTCATCATAAGGATTTTGTAGTAATTTAATAATAATATGAGCTAATATTTTGAATTCCTTTTCTTTAAATCCTCTTGTAGTCATTGCAGGAGTTCCTAATCTAATGCCACTTGTTATTTGAGGTGTTTCTGAATCGTTTGGAATAGCATTTTTATTAACAGTGATATTTATTTTTTCCAAAATTTCTGTTGCTTCTTTACCAGTTAAATTAAATGATTTTTTTACATTAATCATAAAAAGATGATTATCTGTTGTATCAGAAATTATTTCTATATTAGCTAATTTAAATTCATTGCAAAACACTTTAGCATTTTTAATTATTTGTTTTTGATAAGAAATAAATGAAGGATCAAGGGCTTCTTTAAAAGCAACTGCTTTAGCTGCTATTTGATGAAATAATGGACCACCTTGATATCCAGGAAAAACTCATCGATCAACTTTTTTAGCTACTTCTGAATCATTTGTCATAATTATTCCGCCTCTTGCTCCTCTTAGAGTTTTATGAGTTGTCGATGTTACAACATCGCAATATTCAAAAGGACTTGGGTGCAATTTGGCAGCTACTAATCCTGCAATATGAGCAATATCTGCCATTAATTTAGCTCCAACTTGATTTGCAATTTCTCTAAATTTTTTAAAATCAATAATTCTTGAATAAGCACTTGCTCCACAGATAATTAAATCGGGTTTAATTTTTTTTGCTAATTCTAAAATTTGGTCATAATTTAAAACTCCATTTTCATCAACATCATAAAAATAAGTTTCATAAAAATATCCTGAAAAACTTATTTTATATCCATGACTTAAATGACCTCCAGAAGATAAATTCATTCCTAATATTTTTCCATTTTTAGGAATTAATGAAGCAATAGCTGCTGCATTGGCTGTTGAACCTGAATATGGTTGAACATTAGCATATTTTACGTTAAATAATTTTTTTAAACGTTCAATAGCTAATTTTTCAATTTCATCAACATTTTCACAACCACCATAATATCTATTTCCAGGATATCCTTCACCATATTTATTTGTTAAAATTGATCCTGCAGCTTTCAAAACATCTTCTGATGCGTAATTTTCAGAAGCAATTAATTCTATATTATCTTGTTGTCTTATCAATTCTTTATTTATTGATTGTTCTACAGCTTTATCTTTTAAAAATATTTTTTGATATTTAATCACAAAACACCTCCATAATTATTATTTTAATTTTACATTACATTAAATATTAATGTTAAAGTATCGACATATTTTTAATTTGGCAGATTTTTCAATTAAATGTAATTTATAAATACTAATATTTTTTATTTTTGCTAATTCTTTTCTTTTTAATTTATTTACTTTTAATTCATAAAATACATTAAATTCTTCCTTAGTTAAAAAATGAAATAATTCTTCATAATGATAATTTTCACTTCAAATATTTTCACTTTGTTCAATTAATATACATGTATTTAAAATTTGATGATTTTTGGATTTATAAATATTACAATAAGACCTCATATGATTTCATATTTTTCTTACAAAATATCCTTTAATATTCAAATTTTCATCTAAAGATAAATTCTTGAAATAATCTAATTTATTTTCGCTTTCTAATAATTTGTAAAAAGAAAATGAAATTAGATCTTCTGCTTCTAAAGGTACATTTGGATTTGAATATTTTATTCTATTTGCTAAATATCAAATATATCTTTGATTTGTTTTATAAAATTCTTTTACATTGAATTCATAGTTTGATTTTTTAAACATTTTTTTCTACTTTAAATATCCTGGATTAAATATAACAAATTGATAATAAAAATTGCTTTTTTAAAATGCAAATGTTGTAATTAAAGTAAAATTAAAATATGGATAAAAAAATGTTTTTTTATGAAGTTGATCCTTTATTTTTTTATGATTCTAATAATGATGGATTTGGAGATTTTGAAGGATTGAATCAAAAAATAAATTACTTTCAATATTTAAATATTGATGCTATTTTATTACCTGATATTTTTAATCAAGAAGATGTTATTGCAAAAGAAGTGCAAACTTCAATATATAACAAATATGGAAATTTAAAACAATTAAAAAAAATGATTGATGATTTACAAAAAAACAATATTGATATATATGTGCAAATTGATTTAAAAAATATTTTAAAATCAATGATTTTAAGAACTTGTTTTAATGATGTTTTTCAATCTGATATTTCAAAATATATTGAAGAAGATAATAGTTCTAAATTTAAAATTTTAAATTGAAACACAGAAAAAAGAATAAATGCTTTTAAAAAAATTATCAATTTTTGAACAAATTTAAATGTAAATAATTTTGTTTTTATTAATTTTGAAAAAATATATGATAAAAGCAATAAATTAGATAAAAAATTATTATATCAATTAAAGTTTTTATATGAATTAACAAAAGAAATTAATAGCAATTGTTCAATTGGATTAAGATCCATGATATTCAATAACAAAACAATTAATTATATATTTCAAAATTTAATTAGCATAATATGTGATATATATATTGATTCATCATATTCATTATTTGGAACTAATAAAAAATATCCATTTGAATTGCAAAAATCATTTAATTGTAAAATGATTTCAAGAAAACTGGCAACATTAAAAATACCTTTTGAACATAATTGAAAATATTTTATTTCTATTAATAACAATACAATAGGTCGAGCAAATTCCCATTGATTAAATGAGGAAATTTTAATAGATGAGTCTAATAAATGTTTATTAATGTTTTCTAATCTTTTATTGTATTCTACTGTTAATTATTATGGGGATGAATTAGGATTACTAAAATTGAACATTAAAGATAAAAAAGATTTCTATGATTACGAATACAATGAAAAAAAGAGAGCATTAGAGCATGATAATTATAAAATTGATTATTTTGAAAATTCTCAAAAATATTTATCAAAAATAAATACTCAATCTTTTTTTATATGAAGCAAAGAAAAAAATGGAGGTTTTACAAAAAGTAATTTCTGTTTTAGAAAGCTTCCTATTAATTATTTAACACATAATTTAGAAAATGAATTTAATGACAAGAATTCTATTTTAAATTTTTATAAAAATTTAA
>DBMA01000030.1:33721-33860 GCA_002298905.1 Mycoplasma sp. UBA710
TAAATTTTTATAAAAATTTAATAACAATAAATAAAAATATTAACTTAAAATATCTTGCTAAAAAGCAAAAAATAAAATTTCAATTAAAGAAAAAATTAATTATTATAAAAATATCAGAAAAAACTAATAAAAATATTAT
>DBMA01000001.1 GCA_002298905.1 Mycoplasma sp. UBA710
GATATTTTAATCTTGAAAATAGATTAAAAATATCTTTTACAAAATACCGAAAAAGAATTAAACTTCGAAATTTTTTAATTATTAGATAATAAAAACTTTAATTTTTAATAAATATTATAAAATTATTAAATATAAATCTTATGAAATCAAAAAAAATCAATCATAATTATATTCAAAAAGCTTTTGTTAAAAATTGATGTGATGAAAATAAGAATATAAAATATACAAAATATAACTTAAATAAAATAGAAGAAAAAACATTTAATTATGATGATTATAATAAAAATCATCCTATATCTATAGAATATTTTTATTCTAGCAAAATAGAAGATGATATGAATGTTCTTGAATCAGATGCAATAAATGTTATCAAAAAAATTATTGACCAATCCAAATCTGAAAATTTAAGTTTATATAGGCATGAAATTATTTCATTAAAATTTTATTTGTTACTAAATGAAGTAAGAACTTTAAAGTTTAGAAATAATATTCAAAATAGAACAGGAAATACTTTATTCAATAAAATTATGAGTGAAGATGGAAGAGATGCAAAATTAATTCAAGAAGAATACATCTCTAAAATAATTGATTATTATAAATCTTGAAAATCTAATGATTGTATAAATAGCAATTGAACTAAAGATTATGAAAAAAATTATCCTGAAACATATAAAAAGAAGGATGAGATAAATTTTTTGCAAGAAGATTCAAAAGAACAAAATAAAGATCATAATAATCTTAATAAAATTATTTTTAATCATGTTTTAAAAGTAATGAATTTGTCTAGTTTAATATTTATTAAGTTTTCTAGTGATACATTAATTTGTTCTGATGCTAATTCTTTTTGTGAATATACAAATACAAATGAAGAAATTTATTCATTTTATCCAATATCTCCTTCAATAGGAATTATTGTTATAAATAATTTTTCAATATTATTTTTTGATGGTTTTTCTAAAATATTTAAAAATTTTTTAAAACCTCTCAATTCAATTCAAGATTATATAAATAAAGATAAGATTTATCCTGAAATTCAATATCTTTATAATTATTTTGAAAACAATTTACCCAAAAATCGAATTTCAGAGTGTTTATTCAATAAATTTCAAAGTGAAATTATAAGTTTATATAAAAATAAAAAAGATTTATATAAATATAAGTTTAAAAAAGAATCAAAAGATGTGTCTTTAATTTGTAATGCTATGATGTTGATTCACCCTGCCAATATAATAATTTATAAAAATATCAAAGATGTAGAAGACTCAATAAAAAAAATAAAAGAATTAGGCATTTATAGATTAGAAGATATTATGTAAAATTATATATTTGTATTTATTAATTTAATTTGTTAAGTATTATTTTAAATACATAAAATTATATTTATTTGTCACAAATATTAGTTACAAAATCTAATATAAAATATTAAATAATTTTATAATAAAGAAATGGACAGATTAGATACAAATCAAATAATTAAATATAGTAGTATAGATTTAAAAAATCCTAAATATTTATCTAATGATATAGACTGATCAAGAAAACAAAATAATAAATTTTCTAAAATGCACAGTATATCATACTATTTAGCAATGTTTTGTCCTGCTCTTCCTTCTTATTTTATAGATATATATTCAGATAAAAATTCAGTTATCATGGATAATTTTTCAGGAAGAGGAACTACAGCATTAGTTTGTAGAGAAAAAAGCAGAAAATTTATAGGTAGTGATTTAAATCCTTATGCTTTTGTTCTCTCAAAAGCTAAAACATTAACTTCCACAAAAGATAAATTAATAAAAACAATAGATAAATTAGAAAAAGAATTTTTAAATTCTAAATATAAACAAATTAAGATTAATTTTCATATAACATCTAATAAAGAATTATCTTATTTTTATTCTAATTACACTTTAAAACAACTTCTTTTTTTAAGAGAAAATTATGGTAAAAATTGAAAAGAATTAGATGATGAATTAACTATTATATTTTCATTTGCTTTGGGTTTAATGCATGGTCCTACTAAAAAAAATAATACAACTATTTATTTTTCTCTAAGTATGCCTAATACGATATCAATGTCTCCTAATTATGTATTTAACTATTCAAAATCAAAAAAATTAAAAAGACCTCAAATTAATATATTTGATCAATTGAGAAATCGTATTAATTCCAAATTTGATGAGAACTTGTTTAAAAGCAAATATGATGGAAAGATGTTTTTTCAAGATGCAACACAACCTAATAAAAATATAAAAAATAATAGTGTTGATTTAGTTATTACTTCTCCTCCATATTTAAATATTGTTAATTATACAAGAAGTAATTGATTGAAACTTTGATTATTAGGATATGAAAGAGAAACATTGAAAGAAAAAATAAGATTATCTGATACTTTAAAATTTGATCAATATATATCTTTTATTAAAGATTATTTAAATGCTATTTATTCTAAATTGAAAAATAAAGCAAAAGTTTGTTTAATTGTTGGTGATGTGTTTGAAACAAATTTAATTGAAACTGTCTGAAAAACAATTGAAAAAGACGTTAAATACAAATTTATTGAAATATATTATGATACAAAATATTTGCAAGTTCATAAAGCAACAAATATGTTAAACTCAAAGAAAGGAAAAGCTACTAAAATAGATAAAATTTTAGTAATTGAAAAATGTCTATAAAATTTAATTTTATAAATAAAAATAATGATATAAAAATATCATCTATTGATGAAATTCTATTATCAAAAAATAATCCTAGATTTACAGTAATCAATAATTTAAATGCTAATTTAGCAGAATTTGTGATTCAAGACACAACTAGTGATCTAGAAATGCAAAAAAATATTTATTATGAATTATTAAAAAACGAGGGTGATTTAAGTGATTTAGTTAGATTAATTAAAAATTTTTATCAATTCAATTTTATCAATGAAAATGAAGAAATATTGTTGGTTCATAATCCTGATTTAGATAAATTCATTGTTGCAGAAGGCAATAGAAGAATTATGCTATTAAAAATTATCAATAATACTTTCAATTTTCCTTCAGTAGATTTTTTTTCTCCATCTCTTTATGAAAATAATACAACTGAATATATATCTGACTATGAACATGAGATAAAAATAAAAGAAAAAATAAAAAATAATTATGATGAATTTAAAAAAATCCTGAATCTAATTAAAGAAAAAAATATCGATTGACAAATTCACTATAAGGTTATTAACATAGAAGAAAGTGATAAATTATGATCATTAATTTTTGATAAACATATTACAGGAAGAAGGCCGGGAATGAGAGAATGAAGTAGAGCAAAATACTTTGCAGATATTCTTACTTTTTTCCCTGAAGGAATAAACAAAGATGATGATGATTTAAGTAAATTTAAAAAAATAAATAGAGAAAAAGATGTTGTGATTAAAGATTTTAAAGATGCTCAATATGTTTATGCGTGTTTTTATTATTATTTTAATAAATCTGATATTACTATTAATTTTACTGATAATGAAATTATAAATAAACTAAAAAATGCTACTAGAATATCTGCACTAGAAAAAACTCATTCATATAACAAGATAAGAAACTTATTTATAGAATTATTTTTAAATAATGATAATGATAAATTTGATAATGAATATTTTAACATTAGTTATAATACAAAAAATTATAGAATTGAATTTGAATCGAAAAAATTATCTAAATCTGAATTTTTATCAGCAATATATAATTGATGAAATAATAAAATTATCACAACTAGACCTTTAAATAAAAAAAATGTTTCAATTATAGTTAATGATTTAAATATAATAATAAATGATTTAAAAATTCACAACATATTATCCAAAAAAGATTTATGAAAAATTAATGAATTTTCTATATCTAATGATATATTAGAACAAATAATTGAAGTAAATGAACAAAAATACAAAAATGAACCAATAATATTGCAAAGATTCAAAATTGCAAATAAAATTAATAAATTAAATGATCTAATATTTGATAGAATAAACTATTTAAATAAAAATTTATGGAAAAAATATGAAAATACTCCTATTTATGTTTTAAATATTTTCACCAAACAAATGCAATACAATGCACCTAGAGAATATTATAATGCTGTATTTATTAGTGTTAGATCTTTTTTTGAATTTTTAATTATATTTATTAGTTATTTTGTGGAAGATAATGATGAAGAAAAAGACAAAATAATTGATTGTATAGCTGAAGGCAAAGAGATGGATAGTAGAAGAAAAGAAATATATAAAAAAAAATATATTAAAAATGAAAACATTCCATATATAGCTAATAGAAAAAAATTTTTAAAAATTTTATTTGGTGATAATCAAGAAAAATTAGATATTGAAAAAAAATTTGATGATTATTTATGAAATTCTGAAAAATGAAATTCATTAAATAGTTCTATCCATGCTTTTCACAAATTATACACTATACATAATTACACAAAAATTTATGAAGAATTTAGTGAATATGAGGAATTATTACTATCTATATTAAAATATGGTCAATGAGATAAATTTGATGAATTAAATGATCAAATTTATAATAAAATAAATTCAATAAATAAATCAACATTTGAATAAAATATAATTTATTATTCTAATATTTATTAATATTACATAAAAATACTATTAAATTGTTTATTGTGATTGAACTCCATTTAATACTATATAACTTTCATATTAAATTTTTCATATAAAATATTTTTATATTTTCAGAGGTAAATAATTATGAATAACATGACAAATAAAGAAAAATTTTTGTATATATTTTTACAAATAATTACATTAGGAACAATATGAATATATTGAAATCATAAGAACAAAAAATATAATGAGCAAAATGTATTGTCTCAAGATTATAAAATTAATATTGATCTTGATGAACTAATAGATAATCTTGGTGGTTCAGATAATATTAACAACATTGAGAATACTCATAATAAAATTAAGTTTTTTTATAATCAATATGACCTTATTGATATTGATGCAATAAAAAAAGATAAATCAATTAGTGGAGTATTTATTAATGATAAATTTATTGTATTAATTGTTGGTAATTCAGCAACTACTATTGCAAATAAAATAAAAGAAACTTATAATATTTCTTCTAAATAATTTAATAAATTAATTTTTTGTAAATTAAAAATTGTATATCTAGCAATATTTTTCTTTGCTTGATCAATTAAAATTAATAAATCAAAAGCATTAATCTTTTTATTTTTATAAAAATTAATTAATTCTTTTTCATTTGCAAAAATTAAATTATTATTATCAATCATTACTTGATAAAAAAATAATTGAATGATATCTAAAAATAAATCTGAATTTTGTTTAGTTCATATTTTATTTAATCTATTTTTAATAAAATATTTATTTTTTGATCCATCTTTAAAAGTTGTAATGATATTTTCATAAATATTATTAAATTCTTTCAAGTTTAATTCTTTAACTTGATCAATATTAGCAAATAAATTAGCTAGTATTGCATAATGTTGTGGGTCTACATTTTTAAATGATTCCATTTTTTCTTTTAAACTTTCATGTTTAATAAAAATATTTTGAGTTCTACTTTTAATGGTGCTAATAACATTATCAAAATTAGTTGTAGACATAAAAATAATTAAATTATCTGTTGGTTCTTCCACAAATTTTAATAATCTATTTAATGAATATTTATTACCTAAATTTACATCTTTTATGTAAAGAATTTTTTTAGCATTTTTTACTAAAGATGTTTCCAATAAAAAAACAATTGCCTGATCAACATCTTCTTTTTTAATTTGAGGTTGTTTATCTACATCAGATTTTGTTGGTTCAATTATTTTTAAATCAATATAATTAGCTTCTTTTAAATTATTAAAATTAGTATCAAAACCACAATTTTTCATAATTGTTTTTATAGCTATCAAAATGTGTTTTTCAATATCAACACCTTTATCACCATAAAATAAATATGCATGAGAAAGTTTATTATGATCTATTGCATTTTGGATAATATTACTTGTTAATTTAAACATACTAATCAAAATTATTATAAATTTATTTTTTGATTTTTAATTATATTTAATATATTTATATTTGACAAAAATTGTAATAATTTACTTTTTGACATGATTTTAATTTTAACAAATTAAGTTTTAAGAAAAAATTGATGTTTCTATATATAATCAAATATACTAAAAATTTATGTCTTTTATTATTAAATTAAATAATTTTGTTATTTGTAATTATATATTTAAAATTTATTTCTGCTAAACTGTATTTATTATGAGTAATAACATAGAAATTATAAAAGTCAATATAGACGAATTATTAAAGAATGCAAATAATTCCATAATTCCTTATTATCAAAGAGAATATAACTGAGGAGAGCAAGAAATAGAAAGATTATTTTATGATTTATTTTCTAATAAATCAAAAGAATATTATTGTGGTCAAATTATTATAAATAGCAATTTAACTGCAAAAAAAATTGTGGATGGACAACAGAGAATTAGTACTTTTTTACTAATAGCAAAATATCTTAATTTTTATATTCAAAAAAATAATATTGATTTAAACTTAATTAATATTTCAAATTATGATATTAAATCAAATAATTTAATTGATAAAGAAATATTAAAAAAAATTGTTGAAACAAATGATGAAAATGAATTATGACAAGTGTGTGAAAAATATAATAAATCTAAATATGTTATTAATTACAAATATATATATAATTATTTTAAAAATAAAAATGAAAATGAATTAATCAAATTTATTTCTTTATTTAGAAATGTCATTTTCTCGTTAGTTGTTACAAATATAGAGTATGATGAATTTCGTTTATTCACAAATATTAATTCAACAGGCTTACCTTTAAATGCATTTGATTTGGTAAAAAATTTTCTTTTTAGTAAGATGGAAATGGCGGAAAAAGAAATTAATCAAAAATTAGAAATATTGGAAAATATTACTTCATATTTATATATTGATAAAAACAATAATCAACTTGATAATGATAAAAAAGCAAAAAATTTAAATGAATTTGTAAGATATTTTATTGCTTATAAAAATGGAGATCTTGATAAAGGCGAACCAACAATGCTTTATAGAACATTTGAGAATATATATGAAAAAAATTATCATAATAATGTTTTAGAATTATTTAATGATTTCATTAAATTTGGTGTTTATTTTAAATTTATAAAAACAGAATTGTTAAATAAAAAATATAATTTTTACAAATCTATGAGAATAATAAATATTCAATTTAATACTTTTATTACTTTATTAATTAATATATTAGAAAACAATTCTAATTATAGTGAACATTATTTAAAAGTGGAAATTAATGATGAACAACAAATGAGTATAGAAAGAACTCTTCTTATAATTGAATCATATATTTTGTTTAGAACATATACAAACATGAGATCAAATGATTTAACACGTTTTATTCCTTCATTAAATGAAAAAATCAATTCTTATATCAACAAAGGTTATACATATTCAGCATCTTTATTTAAGATCTTATATTTTGAACAAATAAACACAGAAGTAAATACAAAAATGCCTTCTAAAAAAGTTTTTTTTAATGAGCTAATGAATAAAAGTGATATTTATACTAGCAAGAAAAAATTTACTGCTCAATTATTAATTAGAATAGATGAATTTATTAATGAAGAATGTAATAGAAAAAATACAAGTCAATATGAAAAAGTAGAAATAGAACATATCATGCCTCAAAACTATGGAAAATGATTAAAAGAAAATGAATATTTAAATGAAGAAGATGTTGCTTATTACGTTAATTCATTAGGTAATTTAACTATTTTATCTAGTAAATTAAACAATGAAATTAAAGACAATGTTTTTAGCATTAAAAAAGAAAAATTATTAGAAAAAGGGACTTATATTATTAATAATTATTTAAATACATTAAGTTATTGAGATATAGATAGTATTAGAGAAAGAACAAAATTTTTATGTGAACAAATAAATAAAATTTATGATTTTGATAATCTATTTATAGAATTAGGTGAAAAAGAAGAAAATATTAATATTTCATTCACTAAACAAAAAAACATAGAAAAAATTCTTGATGTTGAAAAATGTTATAACACAATAAAATCTCGTTCTAAAAAATACAATATAATTATTGACTACAACAAAATTTGTGAAGCTATTCATCAATTTTGCATAGAAAATATTTCAATTGCAGAAATATCAAGAAATATTTTTAAAGAACCTCAAGAATCTAAAGTTTGATTCACTCACTCAATACTTAGAGCTTTAGGTTTAGATACATCTTATAACTCAATTCATAAAAATAAAGATAAAGAATGAGTAAATAATTTCATTAATTCAAATCAAGAAATAATCCAATCTATTATTAATTGTTCTTCAAATTAAAGATATTTTTTCAATTTTCTATATGAACTATTTTTTAATTATATTTAATATATTTATTAAATTCTGCTTCATCTAATTTTAAAAGAAATTGTTCCAAAAGATCAGCAGCTGCTTTTAAATCTTTTAAATGACAAACACCTAATGGTGAATGTAAATATCTTTGTGGTAATGATATAGTAATTGTTGCTACTCCACCATTTCCATATTGCAATTCTGCGGCATCTGTCCCTCCACCTTGAGCTACATATTTATAAACAGGAATGTTGCATTCATTAGCTATTTTCATTAAATAATCAATTAATTTAGGATCCATTAATGTCCCCATATCTTTAATTCTTAATGCTGCTCCTTTACCTAATTCTTGAATACCTTTAATTGCTTGATGAGTATCATGAGAAGCACAAGTATCTAGAGCTATTGCAATATTAGGTTTAATTTTTTGAATGGATGTTTTAGCTCCTCTTGTTCCTACTTCTTCTTGGACTGTTCCTACAAAATAAACTTGATTATTTAATTTTTTATTTTGAACTCTTTGCATTACTTCTTCTAATACAGCAATTCCTGCTCTATTATCCATTGCTTTAGCAACTACATAATCATTATTCATTTGGAAAAAATCTCCAGATAAACAAACTCTAGATCCAACTTCTATAAAATTATCTTGTGCTTCTTTTTTAGAATTAAATCCTAAATCAACATATAAGTCTTTTAATTCAGGTACTTTATTTCTTTTTTCTATTTCCAAAATATGAATTGATGTATGACCAAATACACCTTCATATTTTTTGCCTTTTGCATTATAAACAATAGCTTTTGTTCCAATAACTGTTAAAGGTCAAATACCTCCAATCATACTTAAAATTAATTGCCCTTTATCAGTAATATCTTGCACAATAAAACCAACTTCATCCATATGAGCTGCTATTTGAATTATTGGACCTGTAGAAGGTTTGTTATTCTGACTAAAAATAATCGAACCCAAGCCATCTCTTTCATAATTCATGTTTTTGCTATCAACTGATTTTTTTAACTCATCAACAACAGCTTCCTCATATCTTGATAACCCATCAATGCTACAATATTTTTTTACTTTATTTACTAATGATTGATAATTGTTACTCATTTTATTCTCCTATACAATAATATGTAATAACTTAAATTATATATTTATTAATTATTGAATTCATTTATAAAATTAATTAAAATAACCATTATTGAATTCTTTATTTTTATAACAAATAATTATTTTTTGTTTTTTGATTTTAACTCTTTTTTAATTGTGGGAAGAGATTTGATTTCTTTAATATCTTGTTCAACCTTGTCTAATCTTGTTTCAATATTATCTAGTCTTGAATTTACATTCTTAAAACCTGTTTCAACAATTTTGGCTAAATCTTGAATTTGTTTTTCTAAACTTTTTAATGTTGGTTGATTAGACATTAATTTATGTTCTCCCTCAATTTCAATTTTAAATATTCTTCCATTATCAAAGATAACTTTTGTATTAATCTTATCACCTTTTTTAAGATATTCTTGTGCTAATTTCCTAGACATTATTTACTCCAAATGAACTTTTATAATAAATTCTAATTTAAGTTATTTATTTATTTGTATTTTTATTTTTTAATTTTTTATAAAAAACGAGCAATTGGTCTAAAGATAAATTTTCAGGTCTAATATTTGTATTTATTTCCATTTCATTACAAATAGATTGAAAATAGTTGAAATCAAAATGATAAATTTGTTTAATATTATTTCAAAATGTTTTTCTTCTCATACTAAATGATATTTTTATAAAATTTAAAAAATCTTGGTAATCTACATCATATTTTATTTCTTTTCTTTTTAGATGAACAACACAAGAGGTAACTTTAGGTTGGGGTCAAAAAGCTTTTGAATCTACATCAAAGCAATAACTTGCTTCATAAAATAAATTGGTAGAAGGAGCTAATTTAGAATAGTCTTTAGTTGATACTTTAGCACATAATCTTTTACCAAATTCTTTTTGTACCAATAAAACTACTTCTGGAAAATTTTGATAATTATCAAATATTTTAAAAATAATTTCTGTAGAAATATGATAGGGAATATTAGAAATAATATAAAAATCTTGATATGAAGATAAATCTTCTTTTAAAAAATCTTTATTAATAAGATTAAAATTAGAATTAGTAAATTTTGATTTTAAATATCCAAATAAATTATGATCTATTTCAAAAGCAGTTACTTGTTTAGCTTTTGCTAATAAATATTTAGTTAAACTTCCTTTCCCAGGTCCTATTTCTAGAATATTTTTATTATTAAGATCTACAATATTACTAATTTTTTTTAAGATATTTTGATCATTTAAAAAATTTTGAGAAAATTTTCTTCTTGCATACAATTTATCCATAATTTTATTTTATTTTAGCAAATACTTTTTTTACATTATTATTAATATGTTCTAATAATACATCAACTGAAATATTTTTTAAATTAGCAATAAAATCAGTTGTATGAATTACATATTCAGGTAAATTTTTTTCTCCTCTATGAGGTACAGGAGTTAAATAAGGAGTATCAGTTTCACAAAAAATTAAATCTAAACTTGCATTTTTAGCAGCTTCTTGAGTATCTTTTGAATTTTTAAATGTCACTACACCTGAAAACGAAAAATAAACATTTAATTGACTATATTTTTCTAAATATTCCGTTCCAGAAGAATAAGAATGCATAATAAAATTAAGATTTGGATGTAATTCTTTTCATTTTTTAATTATCTTATAAGTATCTTCATGAGCATCTCTAGAATGAACTATTACTGGAATATTATACTTGACAGCTAATTCTATTTGTTTTTCAAAACATTTAATTTGCATTTCTTTTGAAGGAGAATTATCATAATGATAATCTAAACCCACTTCACCTATACCAACAATATTTTTAGTGATTAATTTTTCTAATTCATCTATTAAATCTAGGTTTCAAGCATCACATGGATGGATACCAATAATTGGATAAACATTTTCATGATGAGAAACAAGTTCAAGTATTTCTTTACAATTTTTTAAATCAGTTCCAACTAAAAATATTTTATGAACACCAGCATCTTGAGCTTTTTTGATAACCTCATCTGGATTTGTAAAATATTCTAAAAAAGGATGACAATGTAAATCAACATAGTTTTTCATAAATTATTCATCACCTCTCAATTGCGATTTATTTACCTAGGCAAAAGTTTTTAAAAATACTATCTAAAAGTTCTTCTTTATCAACATTACCAATAATTTCTTTTAATGATTCTCAAGCTAAATGTAAATCAATCATAATTGTATCATAAGTTAAACCCTGATTTATTCCTTCAATAACATCATTTAAAGCATTTAAAGCTTTTTCCAAACAAGCAATTTGTCTTTTATTAAACACAAAATTACTACTCAAATCATCGTTATGAATTAGTAAATTAACTAATTCAGTTTCTAAATTTTTCAAATCTTTGTTAATAGAAGAAATATAAATTTTATGATCGTTTTCTAAATTCTCAATTAAATCAGACTTATTTCATAGCTGTAGATATTTCTTATCTTTTGTTTTTTCAATAATTTCTAAATCGAAATTATTAAGACCCTTTGTGGCATCAATAATATGTAAAACAATATCAGCTTGTTCAATTTCTTTTCAAGATTTTTTAATTCCTATTTTTTCAATTTCATCTTTTCCATCACGAATACCGGCAGTATCCTTTAATTTTAAAATAAAATTATTAAAGACAATTTCTTGTTCAATAACATCTCTTGTTGTTCCTTCAATATTTGTTACAATTGCTTTTTCATCATTTAAAATTGCATTCATCAAAGATGATTTTCCAGCATTTGGATTACCTACAATAACAACTGATAAGGGATTAATGTAAACTTGATTTGCTTTAGAATTAGCAATAATTTGTTTTAATTCTTGATGAATTTCAATAATTTTGGTTTCAAAATCTTTATTCTCTAAAATAGGGATATCATCATATTCGGGATAATCAATATTAATTTCACAAAGACCAATCAAATATTCTAATTTTTCTAAAAATTCTTTAATTTTAATTTCATTTTGATTATTAAAAGCATTAATAGCAATCTTATGTTGTTGAGTTGTTTTAGAATTAATTAAATCATTAATAGCTTCTGCTTTTAATAAAGATATTTTGCCATTTAAAAAAGCTCTTCTAGTAAATTCTCCTTTTCCCGCTTCGCGAGCACCTAAAGATAGAACTAAATCTAAGATCTTATTAGTAATAATAATTCCTCCATGGGCATTAATTTCAATTGTATTTTCACCTACAAAATTGTCATTACCTATAAAAAAACTTACAAGCACTTCATCAATAATGTTTCCATCTAAATCTTTAATAAAACCGTATTGAATTGTTTTATTTTGCCCAATCTTGCCAGTGAATATTTTTTTTATAATATCTAAAGATTCTGGTCCTACTATTCTAATAATAGAAATTGCTTGATTAATATTTCCTGTTGATATTGCTGCTATTGTATCTAACATATATAATAATTTTATATATATTTTTT
>DBMA01000009.1:0-1373 GCA_002298905.1 Mycoplasma sp. UBA710
AACATGAGCCATTAAGCTAGACTCCTTTCATACCAAATTCCTAATGATAAATTTTAGCTACAGTGTAGCCTAAAAAATATCAAAAGTCAATTGGTATAGCAAGTTATACCAAAACTGCTACACAGTTGTTGGAAACTTGCCAGCCGTTCCCGCTGGACTCCCTCTTATAAGTTTTTTTCAGTAAAAGTAATTTAACTATTTATGAAGCTAGATTTTTGACAATATATCCAAGATTTTAATAAATATTATTCAATAATTTCTGCTTCTAAAATTTTTTTTAAATAACCAAAACGATATGTAATTGTCGTATAACTAGCTCTCCAATTCAATTCATCATACTTTCGCTTTATATAATCATAAACTTCTGTATCTTGTTCTAATAATCTGTAAGGAAGAATTTTAAGAAGTAAGTCATAAATAATTTTTATTTGAGGGATAGAAAATTCATTATTGCAAGCTTGACATAAAAATTCAAGTTTTCGGTGAAATTGTTGTTCCACCAGATTGATTTCTTGAGGTTGTTCATCTAAATTTATAAATTGTTCTAAAGAAATTGGATTCTCGTAATTTTCATTGTGTTGTATAGTGAATTTTAGAGTTAATATTTTACCACCACGCCCTTTTTTGCCATATGGCTCATAAGTAAATTTTATATCTGTATATTTTTCTAAGGCTTCCTGACAACTATTTAATACAAAAACTTTAAAGTTATCAAATCTTAGATATTCTTTTTTATCAATACCTAGAAGTTCTCTAAGTTCTTCTACCAAAAGAATTCTTTCACCAATTTTTTCATATTGTTTTAAAATTTCATACATTCGTAGATGATTAGTACTCTTTAAACGTAAAGCATTCCATAGTTGATAGGAAAAGAATTTATTTTTAAATTCAAACATAAGAGGTAAGGCTTCATCATGAGCATCTATTTCAACATACCAATCACCATGTTCATTTGTATCTACATTACATTTTTTAAAAAGCTGAAAAGCAGAATATCCACCTCTTTCATTTGGAATATTGACAATTTTAGATAAAAGATTATTTGTTGTATTTTTTAATTGATTAATATTTAACTTTCCAAAGTCCATAATTTTTTGAAAATCTGTTAAAGAGAATCGAACCATACGAGTTTCTAATTTATCAGGATTAATTTTACTAAGATAAATGCTAAAAAATCTAAGTTCTTGTAAAGTCATATTATTAGCTCGTAATTCGTTCAATATATTTCTCTTTTTTATTATATAATTTTTTTTAATTGCCATGTTTAAATCTCCTTATATATTAAAAATTAATACAAGTTTATAATAATTTACTAGATAAATCAATATATCTAGTAAAAAAAGTGATTTTTAGAAATAAAGACTAGGGAAGTA
>DBMA01000009.1:1763-3617 GCA_002298905.1 Mycoplasma sp. UBA710
GAAATAAAGACTAGGGAAGTAAATTCTGAAAGTCGCATAAATAAAGGGTTTGCGGACACCGAAAACAAGTATTAAAAATAAGTATTAAAAACAAGTATTAAAAACAAACTAACAAACAAGGAGAAAAAATGCCAAAAAAACTAATTTCATTTATGAAATTTATAGACTAAGATCCATTCCACTTAAATCAAATACAAGGGTAAAATACACTCCCTACGGTCGCCCTTGTATTTGATTTATTTTGTTGCTGTCATTTCATTGCATGAAAAAGAGAACTATCGTATTCGATAGCTCTCTCTTTCATTTCATTTCATTATAGCAACAAAACCGTTCCATTAACAAATTACAATTTTACACTTTCTTCCCTCCCCCTCCGCCCCCAAAGGGGGAACGCAATCCCCTAAGAACTATCTATAAAATTTCTTTCCCAGTATCTCTCATAATAAAACTTCCCTTAAAATCACTATTTAAAACATCAGCAATTTCGATTAATTCCTTTTCTGAAAAATTATCTCTTTTCATCTTATCACTAAGATTTGATTTTGATGTTTCTAACTTTTTTGCTAAATCTGTCATTGTCATATCTCGTTCAATAAGTAAAATTCTTATTTTTTTAGCCATAGACATAATTATAGTCACCTCCAATATGGATAATATACGTTAAAAAAAGGATTAAGTCAAAATACAAGAATACATATAATGATAATAAAATTCACTTATATATTGACTTATTACGTTTTAAAGCATATAATATACGTTATAAAACGTAATAAAATTATTTTACATTAAGGAGGAAATAAAATGTGTTTGAATAACTATTTAGATCGACTAAATTGGAAAAATGTTCTAAGTTTTATTGTATATGGAGCAGAAAATGAAGATGAAGAAGAAACAATGCTAAAGAGTAATTTATTAAAACGTATTAGTGATTATGAAAAAAAATGTGGTAAGGATATTACAGAGTTTGCCAATTCTATTTTTCAGCAGAAAGAATTATCTCAAACAATAATTGATGAATTATCTGAACAGTTAATTATTGATTATGGAAAATCAGAAGATATTTATTTAGAACTTGGTTTAAAAATAGGTTTTTTATTAGCTATTCAATTATGGCATTTATAAAGGACTAAATAATGGTATCAAGAAGAAAAAGAATTTACTAATTTTGCTTGGTATCTTAAACTTATTAGTTTATCAAAGCATAAATTACTAAGATAAAAAATCCCTTGAATCCAATAAAAAAATTCAAGGGGTTTTTATCTATTCATATCATAATCAAATTGCTTATTTTTTTGAGTTTTTTGTTGAATTTGATTGTTTAAATCTGGGAGTTCATCCAATATTTCATTAATTTCCTTTATCTTTCTCTTTAAACTCTCATTTTCTTTTATCAATTGAATATGCTCTATTTGTTGTTTCATAGGCATTTTTTGGGCTTCATTTAAGAGTTTTTCTGCTCTCTTTTCCGCTTGTTCTGCTTGTTTTAACTTTTCTTGGCTTTCATTCATCATTTTACTAATCTCATTTACTTTTTGTGCAGTCGCTTTAAGATTTATAATATCTTCATAGCTAATTCCTTTAATGCCTCCAGTAATAGTTTTTTTAAAATTAATTTTGTTGACCTCTTCCAAAGATAATAACTTGCCCTTTAAAGCGTTTATTTTGCCCTTTAAAGCGTTTTTTTCTACTAGCATGGTACTTTTCACCGAAAGCATTTTAACGTCATTTTGGAGCGTTTTAAGCGTTTTCTCTAATTCTTGAAATGTATTCTGATATTCTTGTTCTATTTTTTGAAATTCTTTTGCCTTTTTATTACTTTGAGAAAGTAATTCTTGCATTCGTTCTAATTCGTTT
>DBMA01000007.1 GCA_002298905.1 Mycoplasma sp. UBA710
TTACCAGAAAAAATAAGTGACACTTATACTTCAATTACTGAAGAAGAGTTTATTAGATTAATGAATGTTATGAATTTTGGTTACACAGGAATTAATGGTCAAGGAAATATGATTTCAGATCGTGATATTAATAACATTATCGTTAACACATCAAGTGCCACTCGTGAAAAATATAATATAAAATATTTAATTGATCAAGGATATATTACTTTCTATAGTAACAACATTGAATTCAGTTGAAATCAAGTACAAGATAATGATGGTAATTGATTAATTAGTCCTGGAACATTAAGTAATGGAGACCAAATTACAATTAAGTATGCAGATCCAACAATGTCATCTTCATACTCTTGAGCAGCTCCTGAAGTTAGTGGACTAAAAGATAAGTCAGATAGCATGTCATTACTAGCTTATGTTGGTATTGGAGTAGCATCATTTGCAACTTTAGGAATATTTGCAATTATTTATTTTGTTGCAAGAAACAAAAAATTAAGAAAGTAAATTTAAAATAACATAAAAACCAGCCTAGTGTTGGTTTTTTTATAGAAAAAAATATATATTTTAATTTGTAATTTTTATATTTTTCCTATGTGGAAAATATATTTGATAAAATACATAATTATGAGTTTAAGTATTGATAATTTAAATACCGAATTAGTACTAAAAAAGCTAAAAGAAGTGTCAGATGATCAAACATATAATTCTTTTTATAAAAGTGCCAAAATAGCTTTATCTGCTAATAATAAGAAAGTATATTTTATTCTAGCAACATCTAATGATGCAAAATATATAAGAAAAAAATTTTAATCAAAATATTATTGAAACAATTCAATATGTTTTTGGTATTAATTCAGAGTCAATAATTGTCAGAAGATTACATTGAAGCAGATTTTAATAGAGATGTAATTTTGTTTCTTTAGATAGAAAAAACTTATTTTTTACATGCTATAGGAAATAAATTATTAATATTTATATAAAACACTTTTATTAATTTATTTTCAAAAAGCAATAAAAAAAATCACAATTGAATTTTGATTTAACAACATAATTGTGATTTTTTTATTAAAAATTAAGATTAAAATTTAATGAATTACATTTCAGCAAATTTTTTCAATGTTCTAACAAATTGAGAAACATATGAACTCTCATTGTCATATCATGAAATAACTTTATATAATTTTGTTCCATCTTTTTTAACAATTTCTTTTGTTAAAGCTGGATCAAAAATTGAACCTGCTGTAGAACCTATAATATCTCTTGAAACAATAGGATCTGTTACATAATCTAAAGCAGCATTTTTGTTTGAAGCTTTTTTAACAGCATTATTAATATCTTCAATTGAAGCTTTTTTTTCTAATTCAAATGTTAAGTCAACAACAGAACCTGTAATTACAGGAACTCTCATTGCAAATCCATCTAATTTTCCTGCTAAGCTAGGTAAAACTAAACCAATAGCTTTTGCAGCACCTGTAGATGATGGAATAATTGACATTGCAGCTGCTCTTGCTCTTCTTAAGTCTGAGTGAGGAGCATCAACTAATCTTTGATCTCCTGTGTAAGCGTGAACTGTTGTCATTAATCCTGATTTAATTCCAAAAGCATCATCAATTGCTTTAGCAACAGGAGCTAAACAGTTTGTTGTACATGAAGCACCTGAAATAATAACATCAGATTTTTCCAATTTATCATCATTAACATTAAATACTATAGTTTTAACATCATTTCCAGCAGGAGCTGAGATAGCAACTTTTTTAGCACCAGCATCTATATGAGCTTGTGATTTTTCTTTTGAACAAAAGAAACCTGTTGATTCTACAACAACATCAATTTTATCTTTTTTTCAAGGTAAATTTCTTGGGTCTCTTTCTGCATAAATTTTAATTTCTTTACCATTTACTACAATAGCATCTTTTTTTGCTTTAACATCAGCATTGAATTTTCCTTGAGCTGAATCATATTTTAATAAATGTGCAAGAATTTCAGGAGAAGTTAAATCATTAATTGCAATAACTTCTAATTTTTTTTCTAGACCTAATTCAAAAATTTGTCTAAATACAAGTCTTCCAATTCTTCCGAATCCATTAATAGCTATTCTTTTTGCCATTTTAATTTTTTCCTTTTTCCTTTTTTAAAAATTTATATTTATATAAATACATATTTTTAATATTTAATTTTTTTTTTAAAAATATATAGGTGAAAATAATATATTCACCATAAAAAATTATACAAAACTTTTTACTATTGTAATAAATCCTGTGTATCAATTAATAAGATCATAACGATAATTGTATTTTTTTACTTCTTTAACTAATTTTTTTAAACTTTTTTTATTAGATTTAGTATTTGCAATAATAAACATTCCATCTTCTTTTAATTTATTTTCATATTTTAAAAACAATAAATTAAAATTTTGATTAGCATTAAGAGCTAAAATAGCATCATAAGATTGAAGTTCATCATAATTTTTTATCAAAGTAATTTTATGATGAGCAATATCATTATTTTTAATTAGTTTTTGATAATTTTCCTTATCAAAATTATTTTCTTCTACATAAACAACTGTATTTGCTTTATTTGATAAAACAATTGATTCATATAATTCTACATTTGATATCATTAAAATATTTTTGTATTCATTTCTTATGCAAGTATTGATACAAAATTCAACAATTTCATGACTTATACTATTTGTCAATATTTTTTTCAAATTCTCATCACTTTTACCAAAGTCTTCTCTATTAATCATTTTTTGTTCAGAAGCTTTGTGAAGCAATTCATTTTGTATTAATTGTTGTGATGCATTAATTTCTTTTCTCTTTTGTTTTATCTTAATTAAAATAATGATAAATACTATAAGTGCAATAGCAGGAAATGCTATAGCTGTTGCAATTAAAAAAATTCTTAATCCATTATCCATATTTACTTACTCATCTTCATTTTGATTATTTTCTGCATTTCATTCATTAAATATTTTTTCTACTAATTCTCATTCATCTTCTTCAATTTGTCTTAAAGAATTATCTTCATTTAATTTAGCCCCATATACAACATCATTAATTTCATATAAAATAAATTGGTCTCCATTTTCTTCAAAAGTAAATACTATATTAGCATTCACTTTTTTGCCATCTTTTAATTCAACCTCAATAATATTATTTTTTAAATTTTCTTTATTATTCATTTTATTTCATTTCTAAAGGAACGGAATTAAATAATGATCATTTTAATTCGCTTCTAATTTTGTTAGCTTGCTCTTGATTAATTACAAAAGCTTTTTCGTTTAATTCCTTATCAATTATTAATTTTTTCTTTATAGCTTCAAAATTTAATAAATCAATTTGTAATTTATTAATAATCATAATATGAGGTTTAGGATCTGTAGCAAAAAGTCCGTGAATTTTATAAATTTGATTTTCTACTTGTTTGATTTCAATATTAATCTTAATAATATTTTCTTTAATTTGATTTAAAGTATTTGTAATACTTTTATTAAAACAATCTTCACACAATAAAATAAAAGAATCTTTATTTATTTTTTTGTTACATTCTTTACAAATTACATCATTAGTTTGATTTTTACTATTTTCTTTATTTAAATTTATTTCTTTATCAATTAATGACATCATTATCTCCTTTTTTATATTTTAAGTTAATATAAAATAAAATTACTTCAATATCTGATGGATTAATTCCGCTAATTCTTGATGCTTCCCCAAGTGTTCCAGGTTTAATTTTACTTAATTTGTCTCTGGCTTCTAATGATAAATTAAGAATTTTTTGATAATCAATATTAGAGGGAATTTTTAATTTTTCTAGTTTAAGCATTTTGTTAGCAGAACGATTTTGTTTATCTATATAACCTTCTAAACGAACTTTGGTGATTAATTCTTCTTTATATTCATAATCATTAATAAAATCTCGATAATCAACATCAGGTCTTGCAATAACTTTTAAAAGTGATGAACCATTTAATATATTATATTTTTTTGCTAGTGGATCGTTAGATGAAATATATTTATTTTTTAATTCTTCTATTTTGGCATCTATTGAGAGATATTTATTTTTAATATTATTATATTCTTCATCAGAAATCATATTAGCATATCTTGCATATTCACACATTCTTAAATCAGCATTGTCATTTCTTAATAATAATCGATATTCAGCTCTTGATGTAAGCATACGATAAGGTTCTTTTGTACCTTTTAAAACTAAATCATCAATTAATACTCCAATATAAGAATCATTTCTTTTTAATACTATTGGATCTTTATTTAATAGTTTTAAAGAGGCATTAATTCCTGCCACAATACCTTGTCCTGCAGCTTCTTCATATCCACTTGTTCCATTTATTTGACCAGCAAAATATAAATTTTTAATTTTCTTAGATTCTAATGATTTTTTGATCTGTCCCGATTCTAGTGCATCATATTCAATTGCATAACCATATTTTTGTACTCTGCAATTTTTTAATCCTGGAATAGTTCTTAAAAATTGATCTTGAATATCAACTGGCAAAGAAGTAGAACATCCATTGATATAATAAATATCTTGTTTAGCAGTTTCAGGTTCAAAGAAAATTTGATGTCTTTCTTTGTGGGAAAATTTTACAATTTTGTCTTCAATTGAAGGGCAATAACGAGGTCCAATCCCTTCAATTAAACCTGAATACATTGCAGATTTTTTAATATTTTTTTCAATAATTTCATGTGTTTTTTTATTTGTATAAGTTAGTCAGCAATGAATTTGATTAATAATTTTATTTTTATTTTTAAAAGAAAAAGCAAGATTTTCTGGAGGTAAAATTTCTTCTTCTAATTCATTTCATTCAATTGAATCAGCATATATTCTTGCTGGTGTTCCTGTTTTTAAACGAATTAATTTAATTCCATTTTTTATTAATGAAGATGATAAAGAAGAAGTAGTTTTTTCATTATCTGGTCCACTAATTTTTATATCATGACCAACCAAGATTTTTGAATTCATATAAACACCAGTTGTAATTACTACAATAGGTGCTTGAATTAGTTTATTTTTTTCTAAAAAAACACCTTTAATTTCATTATTTTCTTGATAAATACCTTCTACTAAATCCTCAATAATTGTAATATTTTTATTTTTATTTATTTCTTTAAGGACAATTTGAGAATATTTATCTTTATCAATTTGAGCTCTAAGAGCTCTTACAGCAGGTCCTTTAGAGGTGTTTAACATTTTAATTTGAATTGTAGAAAGATCAGCAAAAATACCCTGAACTCCACCTAAAGCATCAATTTCTCTTGTAATAATTCCTTTAGCAGGTCCACCAATTGATGGATTACAAGGAAGCATTGCTAATTTATTTTTATTTAAGGAAATAAGAGCAACATGAAAATTATTTTTTGCAATAGCAAAAGCAGCCTCAATTCCTGGCGTGACCACCACCAACAACTATAGCATCAAATTGGTTACTCATTTTTTTCCTTTCCTTTTATTTGTCTTAAAATAGCTTCTATTTTTTCACCTTTTTTAGATACATCATCTATTTCAAATATAATATTAGGTATTTTTCTTGCTTGATAGTCATAATTTGCAAGTTCTTTTCTAATGTAACCTTTAATGTTATTTAAAGATTCTAAAGATTTTTTTTCATTTTGATTAAATAGTACATAAACTTTTAAATTAGATCCATCATTTGATAATTTAGCATCAATAACTGTCACATTTTTAATGTTAGAATTTTTAACATCTTCATTAATTATTTTAGCTATTCATATTAGATAATTATTTTCTTTTTTTCTTCTTTGAATTTCATTCATTATTATTTATTTATCAAAACATTTTCATATGTTTCAATAATATCTCCCTCTTTAATATCATCAAATTCTTTAATATGTGTACCAAATTCTTTTCCTTTTTCAATTTTTTTAATAGCGTCCTTACCATGTTGTAATGTTTCTAAAATTCCTTCATGAATAACTTTGCCATTTCTTATTAATTTCATTTTAGTATTTATTTTAATTACACCATGTGTTGTTAAGCAACCTGCTATGTTACCTACTTTAGAATAAAAAAATATTTTTTGAATAACAGCTTCTCCAACTTTAATTTCTTCATATTCAGGCTCGCCATAAGATTTAATAATATTTTCTACTTCTTCAATAATTTCATAAATAATTGAAGAGGTTTTAATAATAATTTTTTCTTGAGTTGCTTGATTGCGAATTGCAGCATCTACTTTTAAGTTAAAAGCAAAAATAATAGCATTTGATGCTTTTGCTAATAAAATATCTGAATTTGTTATTGCTCCACTTGAATATCTAACAATATTAATAATAACATCTTTATTTGACAATTTAGATAATGAGTACTTAATTGCCTCTGCAGTTCCTTGAACATCAGATTTAATAATTAAATTAATTATTTTCTTATCAGAAGCATTATTTAAATTAATATTTTTATTAATAAGTTCGTTTTGTTTATCCGAAAAAGCTTTTTTGTTGGCCAATTTTTTGGCAAATTTTTCATCTTCAAAACCTAAAAATTTATCACCAGATTTGGGTAAATAATTTAGTCCAGTAATAATAACAGGAGTACCTGGTCCTGCAGATTCAATTTCTTTTCCTTCAATATTTAATAAAGTTTTAATTCTTCCAAAATTTGAACCAGCAACTATAAAATCTCTTTTATAAATAGTTCCATTAGTAATCATTAATGTAGCAATAGTACCTTTACCTGTTAAAATATTGGCTTCAATTACTGTTCCAATAGGTGAACGATTTTTATTTGCTTTTAAATCTAAAATATCAGCTTGTAAAATAATTGCTTCAAATAAATCTTCAATTCCTTGTCCTGTTAAACCTGAACCATAAATAAATGTAGTGTCTCCACCTCAATCTTCTGCTAAAATATCATATTTTGATAAATCACCTTTTACTTTTTCAGGATCAGCATTTGTTTTGTCCATTTTGTTTATAAACACAATAATAGGAACTTTGGCAGCTTTTGCATGATCGATGGCTTCTATTGTTTGCGGCATAACACCATCATCAGCAGCAACAACTAAAATAACAATATCTGTTATTTTAGCTCCATTTAATCTCATTGCTGTAAAAGCTTCATGACCAGGTGTATCTAAAAAAGTGATTAATCTTTTTTTATGATTTACTTGATAGGCTCCTGTATGTTGAGTAATACCACCTGCTTCAGTGGAAGTAATATTAGATTTTCTTATTTTATCTATTAATGTAGTTTTTCCATGATCAACATGTCCCATTATAGTAATAATTGGAGGACGAGGAACTAAATCTTTTTGATCATCATTAATTTCAAAATGATCCATAAAATTAGATTCATTCAATTCAATTTCTTTTTGGAAATCAAAACCATATTCAAGACAAATTTCAGCAATCTCTTCCTCAGATAAGATGGAGTTTAAGGTATACATAATACCTTTTTTAAATAAATTTGTCAAAATTTCATTAGTAGATTTATTAATTCTTTTTGCAAATTCATTAACACTCATTGGACCTGTGAAAATAAACACTCCATCTTTTAGTTCTACCTTAATATCAACTAATTGACTTTTAATTTCATCATCATTTGAAATTCTTTTACTTTTTATTTTTGACATATTTATCAACCTCCTCTCTTAATTGATTATATATATCCGGAAGAATATTTTGCTTAAAAGATTTATTTAAATATTTTTTTTTGAATAATTCATTAATAATTTTTAGATCATTTGTGCAATAAGCACCTCTTCCATAAATTTTTTTATCTTTTTCAAGAACAATTGTTTTATTCTTTAATAAAACAAATTTAATTAATTGATTTGTTGGTAATATTTTTCCAGTTACAATGCATTTTCTTGAAATCATAAATATTTATCATTTAAATTTTAAAAATCATCATCAAAATCATCAAAATCATATTCACTTAAATCAATATCACCCACTAAATCTTTATCAAATTTAAAATTTTCATTAACATGTTTAATTTCACTAGTGTTAATTTTTTGATTATTATTATGATCTAATTTATCATCATGTAAATTTTCGAAATCATCATTATGTTTTTCGTTTTTATTATTAATTGTAAATTGAGAATAGTCAACAGGAGAATAAGATAAAATTTCTGAATTATATTCATCAATTTCTTTTTCAAAATCCATTAAACTTGAATAATTTGAATTTTTTCAATTATTTCTATTACTATTTCCTCTTCTATTTCCATTATTCATTGGTTTTCTTGTAGGAACAAAGCCTTCATCAATGCTATTTAATTCTTCTTTAGTTAAATTTCCATTTCAATGGATAGGAATATTATTTTCAATAGCATATGAATATGAACAAATATCAATGTTAACTCTAATTAATTCTACAGTTAATTTAACATTAGCACCCTTTTTACCAATTGCAATTGTATTGTGTTTATTTGGCACAACAACTAAATAATCATTAGAACTTGATTTTTTATTAATTGAAACAATTTTGGCAGGACTTAATGAATTTGCTATATATTCATAAATATTATCTGAATATAGAATAACATCAATTTTTTCACCAATTTCTTGAGAGACTCTATCTATTCGATCACCATTTTTTCCTACAATACATCCAATTACATCAATTTCTGCTTCTAATTTAGGATTTTTTCTAAATGATATTTTAGCTCTTTCACCTTTAATACGAGAAATACTTACAATTTGAATATCACCATTTTCAATTTCTGGAACTTCTCTTTTTAAAATTTCTCTAATTTTATTTGGAGAATCATTTGAAACAAGAACTTGATAACTTTTAGAATTTTCATATACTTCTTCAATTGTTACATTATGATATTTTTTATCTGTTAATTTAATTTTTGGATTTTGGTATTTTGAGGGCATATAACAAAGAGTTCCATCTTCTAATAAAAATGTTGCCCCTCTTCCATCAAAATCTTCTTCTAACTTAGCTTCTACCACAGTTCCTATTAAAGGTTGATATTTTTCATAAATTCTTCTTTTTTCTCAATTGATTATTTCAATTCTAAATGATTGTTCAATTTTAGAATAAAGTGATCTAGAGAAATTATCAAAAGAAATTTTTGATGCAACAGTATTTCCTATTTTTACATTAGGATCAATTTCTCGAGCTTTAGATATATGAATATCAACAATTTCAGAATCATTTTTATACTCTTCTTCATCAGAAATTACCATTTTTTTAAGATTCATTAGAATTAATTCATCATCCTTAATTTCAAGTGTAATTTCAGCATCGGGGTCTAATTGAGAATTTACGATTCTTTGAATAGAATTTTTTAGAAAATCTATAATTATTTTTCGATCAATATTTTTTGTTCTAGAAACAAAATTGATTAATTCCAAAATATTTTTTTTATTTTGTAAAGCCATTTTATTTTTCCTTTCTTAATTTTGCAGTTGTTTTTATAAAAGAAATATCTTTTTTATCTATTTTTAATTTTTGCTTCCTTCCTTTGTTATTAATTTTTATAACAATATCATTAATATTATTTTCTATTAAATATCCTTCTCATTCTATTTTGTTTAAGTAATGTTTGTGTGTTTTTACTAATAAATATTGATCGATAAATAAATTAATATTTTTTAATTCAATTTCTTTTTCAGTACCTGATGAGTAAATATTTAAATAGTAATTAATATTGCTATCATCAATTTCGTTAATTAAATTAAGAATAATTTTTGACTTTTCTTCAATTTGAATTAATGATGATTCAGGAATTTCAATATCTAAAAATGTTAAGCCTTCTCTTTTTACAAATTGAATTGAATTAATTTTAAAATCAATTTTTTCTTTTAATTTTTTAATCAATTTACTCTCCTAATTAATAGAAAGATTGCTTTTTAGCAACCTTTCTCTATTCAATTTGTAATTTAAATTATACTAAAATTTAATTAAAAATTTTTAATTAATCTTTATTAAATTAAACATAGATGCTATAATAATTTAAAATTTGAATTATATGACTATTTTAGATATTATTGAAAATAAGAAAAATAAGCAAGAACTATCAAAAGAGGAAATTAATTTTTTTGTTAAAAATTATACTTTGGGTTTAATTCCTGATTATCAAATTTCTTCATTATTAATGGTAATAGTTTTAAATGGAATGACTTTAAAAGAAGCTACATTTTTGACTGAATCAATGATGAATACAGGAAAAATAATAGATTTGTCAGAAATTCAAGGAATTAAAGTTGATAAACATTCTACAGGTGGAGTTGGAGATAAAGTGTCATTAGTTTTAGGCCCAATTGTTGCTTCAATTGGTGCAGTATTTGCCAAAATGTCAGGAAGAGGTTTAGGTCATACTGGTGGAACAATTGATAAATTAGAATCAATTCCAGGTTTTAGTTGTTACATTAAAGAAGCACAATTTAAAAAATTATTAAAAAAATCTAAAATTGCTATTATTGGACAAACAGATGATTTAGTACCGGCTGATAAAAAATTATATGCTTTAAGAGATGTAACTGGCACAGTTAATTCAATGCCATTAATTGCATCTTCAATTATGTCTAAAAAATTGGCAACAGGATCAAATGCTATTTTACTTGATGTTAAATGTGGCTCAGGAGCATTTATGAAAAATGAAAAGGATGCAACAGAATTAGCTAAATGAATGATTTCTATAGGAAAAAAATTAAAAAAAGATGTAAGAGCAGAAATTACTAATATGGATCAACCATTAGGAAGAATGATAGGGAATAAAAATGAAATTTTAGAAGCAATGGAATCTCTAAAAGGAAATGGTGAAAAAAGATTTATGGAATTAATTTATTCTTCATCTTCAGAAATTTTAATTCTAGCAAAAATTGCCAAAAATAAAAGAGAGGCAATTAAATTAATAGATGATGCAATAAAATCTTATAAGGCTTATGATAAATTTATAGAAATGATTAAAAATCAAGGTGGTAATACAAAAATAATTTGTCAATCAAAGTGATGAAATCCTAAATATAAATTAATAATTAAAGCTAATAAAGAAGGATATTTAAAATTAACTAATTCTATAACATTAGGAATAGTCGCAATGAAACTAGGTGCTGGTAGAATAACCAAAGAAGATATTATAGATAATGAAGCAGGAATTGAACTTGTAAAAGTATCAAATGAATATGTTAAAAAAAATGATATTATTATGATTTTGTACTCAAGCAAGAAAATAGATCCATCACTTGCAAAGGAAGTATGGAAATCCATTACGATTAATAAAAATTCTAAAAATGATCCAATTATTTTAAAGGAATTAAAGTAGATAAAATAAAGAAAATATAATTATTGTTATAATTGTAAATATGTTATATTTAAAAAATAATAGAGAAGAAATAGCCACTCTAGAATTAATTAATAAGCATTTTTGAAAATCAAAAATAGGACCATTATCAGCACTAACTTTGCCATTCTTTTTAATGTTAATTTATAGAATATTAGGTCAAGATGATATTACTTTATTTACTAGTGGATTATCAGCATATTATTCTTTTTCGATCTTACCTTTATGTTTTATATCATTGCCTCAAATGATTACAGAATTTAAAACTTCTATTATTTCAAGAAAAATTTCAATTTCTAAAATTACTAAATCAAAATTTTCTTTGATTATTTTATCCTATAATTTTATTGCAATTTTAATTTCAACATTAATTATCACTCTTTTATATGCAATTTTTTTAGGAACAGAAGCACCTGGTGAATTTGGAAGCATCAGATGACCTGAATTAATTTATTCATTATTTAATATTTATATTTCTTGTTTATCTTTTGGTCTATTAATTGGAGTGTTAGTTAATAAAATTACTTTAATCCAAATATTAGCTTTCTCTTTGATTATTATCTCAATTACATTTTCAGGTCAATTTATTCCTACAAGTGTCTTAGCAAGATCTTTAACAATTAAAATAATTACTTTATTTTCTCCAGCTTCATATAGTTTAAATATGATGAACATGGTTTTGGCAAATGATAATAAAGAATTAATTGATTTACTTTGAGATATTCATTCAAATATTTCAAATATTCCTAATATTTCTGCAAATGATATTAGATTTATTAATGGAACTGAAGAGTTTTACATGCAAAATATTCAAAATTATCATTTTTCAGGAATATTTGATATTAATAATACTTATAAGATTTTTAGTATTGGATATTATTCAGAAAAACAAGAAAATATTAATCTCTTATTAAATAGCAAAGCCAATATATCTGTATTGCCACTTGATGAATTACCAATAGTAATAACAAAACTTAAAGCAACTAATGTTTATGCTCCATGACAATTAATTTTAAATATTATTATGCCTTATATATTAACTTTATCATTCTTTATAGTAGCTATCAAAAAATTTAATTGAACAAGTAGGTAAAAAATGAAATTTAGAAAGAAAAAAAATATTAATTTAGAAAAAAATACTCAAGATAATCCGTATTTATACTTAAATAAATTTATTAGAAAAGAATCTTATTCTTTAATGAAACCATTAGTCTTAGTTAATAATATTTCTCATTCATTTAATCATAGAAACATCTATCAAGACATCAGCTTTGAAATTTATGAAAATGAAAGATTAGCTTTTTTAGGCCCTAACGGTTCGGGTAAAACTTTAACAATATCAACAATTGCAGGTTTTTTAAAACCTAAAAAAGGAACAATAGAATATTTATTTGATTATGATAAAACACCTTATGAGAAATTATCGGTTCAATTTCAAGATTTAAAATTTCCTACTTCATTAACACCTAAAGATTTAATTGAATTTGCAATTAAATTATCTAATTCAGAAAGCAAAAGAGCAGAAATTGAAGAAGGAATTAAAGCATTTGAAATTAATAAAATAATGAATACTAAAATATCTAAATTATCTGGAGGGCAACAACAAAGAGTTAATGTTTTTATTTCAATGATCGGTTCTCCTAAAATTTTATTTTTAGATGAATTTACAACTGGTTTAGATATTGCTATTAAAAATAAATTACAAAATTATATTTTAGACTTTTGTAAAAAAAATAAAATTACATTAGTAATTATTAGTCATGATATTGATTGTATTGAGGATATGGTTGATAGAATTATTATTTTAGCTAACAAAGAAATTTTTATTGATGCTAAAACAACAGATATTATTAAAGAATATGGTTCTGTTGCCAATATGTTAAAAAAATACATTGTTATGTAATTTTTTATGAATAAATTAGTTTAATAAATTAATAAAATTAATTAATGTTTTAAACATAGGAGCTTTACCAAAAGATTTCTCATCTGCACTGCCTGCTATATCAAGATGAATATAGTCTTTTCCATTGGCAAATAAATTTAATCATGCTGCCGCAATATTAGAGTCAGGTTTATCAGTATCTGAACAAGATAAAATATCAGCATGAGTATTTTTATACAAAGAATTTAAAAATATATTATTTAATGGCATTCTTCACACAAGTTCATTTTGCTTTTTAGCAGCTTTTTCTAAAATTAATCAATTTTGATCTTTTGTCGCTCACACTCCAGTATATTTTCCTAATGCATAAATAACTGTTCCAGTTAGAGTAGCTAAATCAATTATTAAAGAAGCACCTAATTTTTTAGCAGCATAAGTAATAGCATCTGCTAAAATTAATCTACCTTCTGCATCTGTATTAACAATTTCAATGGTTTTACCACTCATAGAAGTAAGAATAGTTTCAGGCAATTGAGATTTATCATCAATCATATTATCAGTTAATGGAATAACACATGAAATATTTTTTTTGATATTCAATTTACTTAATGTATCAACTAACAAAAGAGATATAGCAGCCCCTGACATATCAAATTTCATATCATTCATATATTTTCCTGGTGTTTTTAAATTATATCCACCAGAATCAAAAATAATACCTTTGCCAACAAAGCAAATTTTTTGTTTTGAATTAGGTTTCCCTTTATATTCGATAACAATTACTTTTGCATTTTCTTTTGAACCTTCATTGACACCTAGAATTAAGTTCATTTTCAATTTTTTTAAATCTTTAACATCTAAAATATTTAATTTCATTAATTTATTATGGTTACATAATGATTTTGTATATGAAACAAATTTGTTAATAGTCAAAATATTAGGAGGCATATTTTGCAATAATTTTACTTCATTTATTTGAGATGCTATCAATATATCTTCAAATCATTTATCTTTGAATTCATTGATTAATAAATAAGTTGGTTTATATTTTATTTTTTTTGTTTTTAAAGTAAATTGTTTTCCATTAATTTCATGTCAGTTATAAATAAATGATCTTACAACATCATCTATTTTAATTTTTTTAGTAGTAAATGAATTTGCATCAATTTGATAGATTCTTAAATTATTTTTTAAAATTAATAATATAACTTCATCTAATTTATTTAGGTCAAAATCATCTTTTGATCCTAAATAAATATATGAAATTTCTTGATCAATATTATCAAAAATATTTTTTTCTTTTTTAACTAAAGTTGTTTTGCTTTCTTTAAAAAATCCTTTGATTAAGAAAGTTTTTTCTTCTCTAGTATCATTAATAAAATTTATTATATTGGCTAATTCTAATGTTGTCATATTAATTCTCAAAATCTAATGCAAATTGTATAAGAGTTTTTACCATAACACCTGTAGGATTATCTCCATCTCCAGCAGTTCCTGCAATATCTAAATGAATATATTTTTTATTTTCTGTAAATTCTTTTAAAAACATTGCAGCAGAAATTGAACCACCTTTTCCAGATAAATCTGTATTTTTGTAATCAGAGAAATTAGCTGATTTAATATTTTTTAAAAAATCTTCATGGAATGGCATTCTTCAAATTAATTCATCTTGTTTATTTGCCGCCATTAAGAATTTACTATATGATTTTTCACATGTAGATCAAATTCCTGTATAAGTTGTACCAAGGGAAATAATAATTGCTCCTGTTAAAGTAGCAATATCTATAATTTGTGTTGGATTAAAATATTTGATAGCATAAGTAATAGCATCTGCTAAAATTAATCTACCTTCTGCATCTGTATTATTAACTTCTACTGTTTTACCATTCATGGCTGTTCAAATAGAATCAGGTGTTTGAGCATTTGAAGATATTTTATTATCTGTTAATGGTAAAACCATAC
This sequence comes from Mycoplasma sp. UBA710, assembly GCA_002298905.1. Lineage (GTDB taxonomy): Bacteria > Bacillota_I > Bacilli_A > Mycoplasmatales > Metamycoplasmataceae > UBA710. The sequence goes on from DBMA01000007.1 coordinate 15,128, forward strand.
AAACATTTGCTTTAGCATTCAAATCAATAATACCTTTCATAGCTGCAGCACAAATAGCAGCCCCTGACATATCAAATTTCATACCTTTTATATGTTGTGAAGGTTTTAAATTATATCCTCCTGAATCAAATGTAATTCCTTTACCAATTAAAGCAATTTTTTCTTTAGATTTTAAATTACCATTATATTCCACAACAACTAATCTTGGTTCAAAAGCACTACCTTTATTCACAGATAAAAATAAATTCATTTTTTCTTTTTCAATTTGATCTTTGTTCAAAACTTTAACTTTAACTTTTTTACTATTTTTAAACATCTGACTAAACTCTTGAGCTAATCATTCAGAATTACAAATGTTTGGAGGAGTAGCTTGATATTTTCTTGCTTTATTTACTAATTGAGAAATGATTAAAGTTTGTTTTGATTCTGAAATAACTTTATTATTTTCTATTACTAAAAATAAAGGAAAAGATTTTTCTTTTTTAGTAGTTTTAGCTGAATATAAATCTTCACCATTTATATATTCATATGTATCTATAAATATGTTAACAACATTTTGTAAATCTAAATCCTTTGTGATAAAAGATTTAGCAATAATTTGCAACTCTCTTATATTAAGTTTAATAATTTTATTTGCAATTTTTTTTAACGCATTTCTATCAAATTTTTTATTAGAACCTAAACAAATATAAGTAATTTGCTTATTGATATCTTCTGTTATTGCTCCAAAAGTTGTTAGTAAATTTTTAACTTTCAATTTTTCTTCTTCAAAAAACCCTTTTAATATAAATTTATTTTTATTTTCTTTATTTATTATTTTCATATCAAATCTCCTTTTAATTTAATAATTAGTACTTATTTTTATAGTTTATTATCATTGATAGCATTGATAAAATTATCAAATATGTTATAGTTAACTCCATTAGCTAGAGTTCCATTTACAATGAATGGAATAAATGAAGGTTTCATTTGAATGCCAATTGTTTGCCCTCCCCAATAAATTCCAATAGGAATTTTTTTAATCCAATCTATTGGTAGATTAAGATTTATTTCTCCATTAATTTTATAATTAATATCTTGATAAACAGGAGAACCTGATGCTCCCTCTGATAATGGGAAATTATCATAATTATCTTTTGAGTAAAGGTAAGGAGCTTTCAATTTTTTTAAAATTAGGTCTGGAATATCGATTAATGATTTTTCATCATTTCTAAACTCAGAATTAATTTCTACACCAACAAGATTTTTTTTATTCGCAGGATTTCCAGCAATAAAGACTTTTAAATTTTTATCATATTTTATATTCTTGTCTATAGAATTCTTATAATTTAAAATTGGATATGAAATATTATTTTGATATGAAATATTATTATTGTTAGTAAAATTAGTAAAATCAAAAGTCATTTTAATAAGAGCCATATCTAAATTGTATTCTTGAGCGTCATTAATGATATTATTGTTATTTTCTTTTTCAGAAAATAAATTAATATTATCATTTTGAAAATCTGTAATAATATTTAGTTCTTTTATATAACTTCTTAAATTATCCAAGATATCAATATAATTCTCATTTTCTATATAATTATTATTTTCTCTTCATTTTTTTAAAGATATTTCATATTTATCAAATGCAAATTTATAATTGTTTTTATATGATTCTAATAATTTATTTGCATTAGATTCTGTTATAATCACATTATGATTTGCGTCTTTTTCATTTAAATTTAAACTATATGCAATAGCATCATTAACAACATGAAAATTCGTAATAAGATATCAATCATAAAGTTTAGAATTATTTTGATGTTCTTTTCAGTATCATGACCAAGCAGTTCCGCTAGAAATAGTTACACTATTAGCATCTTTAGAAGTGTGTAATTGAATTTTAAAAGAATTATTAGTTGAATATTCTTTATAACCAAGCGGCAAGTTTTCTCACTTACTATTAACTTCTTTTATTTGTACTTTAAATAAAGAATTATATAATTTGTAGCATCCAAAACCAATTCCTGCAAGAGCTACAGCTCCTAAAATTGCATATAATATTCCTTCAATAATATTTCTAATTTTTGATTTTTTCATTTCATATAATTATATTAATTTTTCTATTAAATTTTTCATTAAACATATTACAGTTAATGGACCTACACCACCTGGAACTGGACTAATTGCTTGGACTATATTTTTTACATCATCAAAGTCAACATCTCCATATATTTTGTTATCCTTGATTGTTATACCAACATCAATAATTATTGCTTGATTTTTTACATTATTTTTTTTAATTAATTTGGGTGATCCTGCTGCCACAATCAAAATATCATAATTATTTGCATGTGCAATTCCTATTTTTTTATTTGTAGAATCTACATGTGAAGAAAAAAGAGATAATAATTTTTTTGTAGGTTTACCCACTAAATCAGATTCACCTATTACTAAAATTTTTTTATTTTTTATATCTATTTTATAAAAATCTAGTAATGTTTTAATTGCTCTAGCAGTAGTTGGAATAAATAAAGTTTCATCATTATAAAATTTATTTAAATTAATTGAATTACAACAATCAACATCTTTGAAAGGATCAATAGAATCTAATATTCTTTTTTTATTTAAATTTGATGGTAATGGAAGTTGAACTATGATACCATCATATTTTGAATTAATTCTATTAATATAGTCTATAATTTCATTTTCTTCAATATTTTCATTAAATTTAATGTGTTGAGCAATTATTCCCAGTTCATTTGCTTTCTTAATTTTATTGTTAATATATTTGTTAGATTCTTCTAAATTACCAACTTGAATAATAGCTAAACTCGGTTTATTTGGTAATGAAGAAACAATATTTTTAAGTTTCAATGATTCGATTTCTGCAACTTTTTTCCCATCTAATATTTTCATATATTATAATTTTTCTAACTTTCTTTCTATTTCAATTAATTGTTTTTTGTAATTTTTATATTTATTTTTCTCTTCTTCAATTTTTTCTTTAGGAGCTTTATTTAAGAAATTATCATTAGATAAAATATTTTCACTTCTTTGAATTTCTGCATTTATTTTTTTTAATAATTCTTTTGTTTTTATTTTTTCTTGCATTTTTATGGTTTCATTTAATTCAACATGTATTAATAAATTATTAACAGTAAATAAAGCATCTTTATTTTCTTTAAAATTAGCATTTGCAACTTTATTTACTAATTCAATTATTTCTTTATCATCAATGCCGACTATTTGATAATTAACAATTTCTTTATTTGATATATTATAAACATTTCTTGCTTCTCTTATTAAAGAAACAACACCAATTATAGTTTGTATCTTGTTTTCATTACCTATTGGTTTTAAATCAAATTCATTTTCTAAAAGTTCTTTTTTAAAGATTTCAAAATATAAATGGTCAGTTAAAAAGGGTAAGAATGGATGAATTAAAATTAATAAATTTTTTAATATGTTTAAACAAATGTTTTTATTTTGATTAACTTTAGAAAATTCTATATATCATGATGAAAAATCATTATAAATAAAATTAGTAATTTCTTTCCCAATTATTGTAAATTCATATTTATCAATTTTTTGATCAACAGATTTTTTTAATTCTAATAGAGAATTAACTATTCATATATCTGCTACACTATAATTCTTGCTTGAATTTTCGGGTAATTGTTTAATATATCTAGAGATGTTTCAAATTTTATTGCACAAACTTCAAGCGTTTTTCAGTTTTTCAATTGAAAAATTGATATCCAAACCTGGAGAGGAGTTGGTTAATAAATATCATCTTAAAGAATCTGAACCATAATCATCAATTATTTTCATAGGATCTATTCCATTACCTAATGATTTAGACATTTTTTTTCCATTTTCATCTCTTATTAATCCATGAATTAATAAATTATTAAATGGAATTTGATTTTGAAAATATAAACTAAAAAAATACATTCTTGCAACTCAGAAAAAGATGATATCATATCCTGTCACCATTAAAGAAATAGGAAAATATCTATTTATTTTTTCATTGTTATTTGGTCAATCTAAAAAAGATAATGGAGCTAAACCTGATGAAAATCAAGTATCTAGTACATCTTCATCTCTTTTTCAATCTTTTCCTGGAGACTCTATTTGAACTCTAATTTCTTGTCCCTTATATCATGCAGGAATTTGATGACCTCATCAAAGTTGTCTTGATATTGTTCAATCATAAGCTTCATTCATTCATTTTTTTAGAACTTCTTCAAAACGTTTAGGAAAAATTTGAACTTTATTTTTTGTTTTTAAATTATTTAACACTAATTGAGAAAATTTATCCATTTTTACAAATCATTGTGGCATTACCAAGATTTCTATAATAGCGTTACTTCTTTCTGAGTAAGATACATTATTAATAATATCTTCTACTTTATCAATATAATTATTATTTTTTAAAAATTCAAAAACCCCCTCTCTAGCTTCTTCACGAGACAATCCTTTAAATGATAGTGCATTGTCATTCATTATTCCTTTTTTATCGATACATTCAATAATTTCTAAATTATTTTTTTTAATAATTTCAATATCATCTATTGCATGGGCACTAACTTTCATAAATCCTGTACCCATTTTTATATCAATATGATCATCTGCAATAATTGGCAATTTCTTATTAGTAATTGGATTTATAGCAAATCTTCCTAATAAATGTTTTTTTGATTGATCGGTTGGATTAATTGCAATAGCTACATCTGAAAATAATGTTTCTATCCTAGTTGTTGCTATTACAACAAATTCTTTAGAATTATCTGACAAAAAATATTTTATATAGTACATTTTAGAATTAGTTGGTTTATTAATAATCTCAATATTAGAAAGAGCAGTTTCTAATGTCGGGTCTCAACATATAGCTCGTTCACCACGATATATCAATCCTTTATTATAAAGTTCTATAAAAACTTTGTTAACTGCATCATTAGAATTAGAATCTAAAGTAAATTTTTCACAATTATAATTTAGTGCAAGGCCTAATTTATTTCATTGTTCATGAATATGTGATGAATATGTATTTTTTCATTGATAAGCATGTTTAATAAATTCTTCTCTACCTATTTCGTATTTATTAATATTCAATTCTCTTAATTTTTGTTCTACTTTTGCTTGTGTGGCAATACCAGCATGATCTGTGCCCGGAACAAACAATACATCATAGTTTTGTAATTTTTTATATCTAATTATTGTATCTTGAATATAACTATCTCATGCATGTCCCAAATGCAATTTACCTGTAACATTGGGAGGGGGCAAAATAATTGAAAAAGGCTTTTTTTTCAAGTCATTTTTTATAAAATATTTCTTTTCGATTCATTTTTTATTTTTATCTTTTTCAACAATATTATGATTATAGTTAATATCCATTTTTCACCTTATTTTTTATATTATATTAAAAATATAAATGGTAATGAAATGATTAATAAAATAATTCCATAAGAAATAATATATCAAGATAAAAATCTAATCATTTTTTTATTGTTTCCTTTTTTCTTTTCATCATTAATATTTAATACTTTCATTTGCATCTTTTCGTATTTTGTTAATTTTTCATTATTTTCTTTTTTTATTTGAAATAATCTTTTTAATTTATTGAAAGTATCAAAATTTGAAATATCTAAAATAATAATGAAAAATCCTAAACAAATATAAATTAGAGCTCCTACAGACATTCCATCGTATCATGATTTTTTTAAAGATATAAAAATAAAAATAAACGGAATTATAAATAAGGAAAAAAATAATGCATAAATAATGTATTTTTTATTTTTTATAATATTTTTTTTAAATTTAATTAACATCTATTATTAAAAACTCCTGACTATTAAAAATAGATGAATCATTACTTTCATCGGTTGTTGAATAATCTTTTTGTTTTGTATTAGAAATTTCATCAAAAGCTATTTTATTTTTTAGATTATTTAATTCTTCTGTAGAGATAGTCATTTCTGTTTTATTAGGAATAACTTTAGATCAATCATATATTTGATTAATGTTTCCATAAATAATGTGTCCATCTTTCATTTCATAGTAGTCATATCCATAACGATAATCAATAAATTTATTAAATGAGTCTGGAGTTGGTCTAAATCCTGTAGGTTTTAAACCAAAAGCTTCTAAGGAAACATCATATATAGGGTTTTCAAATATATTTAATGTTTTGCCAAATTCAATTTGTTTAGATTTATCAATTATAGATATTTGTTCAGCTGCATCTTTTGCATTTAAAATATTAGATTCTATTAAAATTCATTTTTTATTAGAATTTGCAGTTAAAATATTATACGTTTTTAAGAATGTTAATGAATCATTGTAGTTTAGATTAGAAAATAAATTCTCATAAATAGTTATTTTTTTTCCATCTAATAGTCCAATTACCAAAAAGAAAATATTTTTTAATATATTGTCTATTTTTCCTAAACGCTTTAAATAATCAAAAATAGAAATATCAATATTTTTAGAAGATTTAAAAATTGAATATCTAGAAATAATAATAATTTCATTATCTTGAGTATGATGAGATATTTTTGTTTTATTTTTAAAAAACAAATTTTCTAATGTTTTAGAATCATTGGCAACAAATTTATAAATAGTTTCAAATTTAGATGATTCATTAAAAAAATTATGATCTTTAAATTTTTGTTTTTTTAAAGTTGTTTCAAAATATGTATTTTGTGAAATAACATTTTTAAAATCAATAAAATCAAAAATCAATTTATTGTAAAATTTTTTTCTATTACTATATATTTTTTTCTCATTTTCGATTGATTGGTTAATAGTATTTAAATCATCATTCATTTGATAAAAAGCTAATTTATTTTCTCAATCAATTTCATCTCACAAGTCTTGATATTCAATTTTTATACTTTCTATATTAGATTCAATTGTATTTCGTTCATCTTTATCCAAATAACCTTTTTGATAAGAATTATTTTGAATATTTATATCATTGTTCATAGTTGATTGATTTAGTAAATTAGTATATTTATTTATTATTAATTTCAATTCTTTTTTAGTATAGTTAATTATCATTCTTTTCAACTTACGAACAGTTTTAATTTCTTCATAATTCAAAGTATTTTCTTTTTCTAAAAACATAATCGATTCTAAATATTTTCTTTTGAATTCTTTATAGAATAATTCAATGTTTTTCTTTGATAAAAGTGATAAAACAGTCATATTTTGCTTAAATATCTTCAAAAATTCAAGAGCAATTATTTTTTTAGAAAATAAAATCAAAAAATCAATAGATTGTTTTTTCTTATTATCTATTTTTTTAATTTCACTTGAATAATGATTATATTTATATTCAAATTCAAATATTATGGAATCAAAAACATTTTTAGCAAATACTCTTGCAATATTTTTTTTAAGATTTTCAAATTCTTCATTAAAAACAATAATTGATGTTTGTTTTTTTATTTTTTCTAATGACTTATCATAAATTTCAAAATTATTAGTTTTTTCAATTAATTGTTTTGCTTTTTTTTGAATGTTTATATTTTTCTTATCATCTATTTTTTCTTTAAATTTTTTTTTATAAAGATCTATTAACATAATATTTCTATCAATTAATAGGTTAATTCTGTTTTTTAAATATTTAACATGAGACAAAATAAAATCATCATATATAAGTATTAGCTCGTCTGTATTTTTTTGATTTATCTTTAATTGATTAGTTAATGCTTCAATATGGTTTATTGCCTTTTTAATTAAAATATTAACAGCTCTATAATATGATAATTCAATTCTTTTATATCCAGAAATTTTTAACATTTTAATGTTTTTATTATCTTTATTATTAGTTTCAATTATTTTAGTGATGATATCATATTGATTTTTTAAAACTTCTTTTTCCACAATTTCAATTACTCTAGTTTTAGGATTAATGTTATTAAAAATATTTAAATCATGAAATGAAAAATTATCACTTAAATTAGAACTTAATGGATTATGTATTTTTCCATTAATTTTTATTAATCCACTATAAGATATATTATTATTTGTAAATAAAGAAATAAATGCCTGTTTTTCGATACTATTTTTAAAATATAAAGCTTGAGTCTTAGAATCATTAAAAGATAAGTTTAAATTAGATATTAAAAACGAATCTTCTCTTTTATTTTTATTTAATGTTACATTTATTATTTCTAGATTATTTTTTTTAAAATCCATAATTTAAATTATAAAAAATTTTAAATATTTTGAGGTATATTAATCTTTTCAGGAATTTTTTTTAAAATATCTTCTTTGTATTTTTTTAAATGATCTGAAATACGTGTAAAAATTAATTCTTTTTTAATATTTCAATTTAATAAGCTAATTCTTTGGATTGGATATTTTTTAATAATAAAGAAGTTCTCTATATCTTTATCTAAAACATATTCATCATATGATTTTCAATATTTATATGTATCTAAAAACATACCAACAATAAATTGTTTTGTAGATTTATTAAGGATTGCAACAGGGATTTGTAGTGTTCCTATTGAATAATTAACTACAAAATCAAATTTTGAATTAAAATCTTCAAAATGTTTTTCTAAATCTTCTTGGATTGATTTGATTAATATATTAGTTAAGTTATCAATTTCGATACTTACATTTGTTTTATTAATTAGTCTTTCATTTTCTTCATTTTCTATAACTTCATTTTTATAATATTTATAATTTTTTCTTTCCTCTTCATTCATATCTAGGAATTTTAATCACTCTTTAAAAACCATTATATCTTCAGAAGTGTTATTAATTATATCTTCACTATTTATAGATTTAATAACAATCATTTTATCTTTTGCTCTTGAAGTTGCAACATTTAAAGCATTTTTCCCTCCCGGTTTTGCAACATAAGTGGCATGCAATTTTGTATTTTTGTCATAAGCAATAGAAGCAATTAATAAATCACCTTCATCACCTTGAATATTTTCAATATTTCTAATTAATATTTTTTGTTCATTAATAGCTTGTTCTAATTCTGGATGTGATTCAATAATTTTTGATTCAATGGCTAATTGTTGAGAGGCATTGAAAGCTAAAATAATAATTTTTTGAAATTTATTTATATTAAATAAAGTTTGTTTAATGACTTCATCTATTTCTTTATCATTTTTTGAGTTTTCTCATACCCCTTCAACATTGATAACTTCTATAGGTAAAAAATCATTATTTTCTTTTCAAGTATCAACAACATCTAGTTCTCCTTTATAAAAAATTTGTGAATTAAATGTCATTAATGAAGCAAATGATGAACGATAATTTTTATCTAGCAATAATGCATAAACACCTTTAGCTACAGCATAATCTAATAAAGATTCAATCTTACCAAAAGGATTTTCTTCATTATCTAATTTGCTAGCAAATCATTTAGATGGTTGCATTTGTTGGTCATCTCCGGCCAATATTTTTATTTTAGCTAAATATAAAATAGGAAGACCTTTTTCTAAATAAATTTGTGAAGATTCATCTAATAAAGCATAATCAAATTCTCCCTTAGTTCATGATTGTAAATCAGTTTCAGGAGTCGTAATAATAACAGGATAAATTATTTTGATAATATCAGCATGTTTTTTGATTAATACAGCAGGATCTAATGATGCAGCTCTAACATCTAAAGCAAAATCATTGTATTTTGCTTTAAGTGATAAATCAAAATTTTTGATTTTTTCTATTATTTTTTTAGCAATTATTATTTTTAAATTATTGTGATCATTGATTCAAGATTTATTTTTACGATCATTATTATGTTTTAATAAATCTAGTTTATTTCATAATTGAGGATTAATTTTATCCTTATTAACTAAGAAATGATCTAAATCAATTGGTTTATCAATAAAATTATTTGCAACTATATTAATTTGTTGTTTTATTTTCTTAGAAGAATATTGATGTTTATTTTTCTGTAAATTATTATATTTAATAATATGTTTGACCATTTTATTTTTTTTATTTTTAATTTTTCTTAATTCTTCAATATTAAATTTAATATTATGATCTAACATCATTAAATTATTTAATAATTCTTCATTGTAACCATTTGCTTTATCAAATTCAGAGAATAATATAATATTTTCTTCTACCAAATCATTTTTCATAATAGAATTTGTTAATTTCATTAATTCTTTTTCTTTATCAGAAATAATTTTAATCATTCTTTCTTCAGCATTTAAATTGAAATTTTCTAAGAAATTAATATAATTCTTCATTGGTTCATAAAACTTCTTCTTATTCATTTCTCTGTCATTAAGAATAAATAAACAAAAAATTTCTAATGATTCCATTCTATTTTTCAAAACTTCTAAAGCCGCCTTTTTTTGTGAAACTACTAAAGCAGTTTTATTAAACATTAAAATATTTGTCAAAATATTGGTAATTGTTTGTGATTTTCCAGTTCCTGGTGGACCTCAAATAATTGTATTTTGATTCAATGCAGAAACAATTGCTTTATCTTGAGACAGATTGGAATGAACTATTTTATAAAAACCAAAATTCTTTTTAAAAATAGAATCGATTATTGTTTTTTTATAAATATTTTTATCAAATTCTACTTCTAGAATATTATCAAGATGTCCTTCTTTTAAAATTTTTAACATTAATTTTCTTAAATAACCACCTGTTGGTTCAAAAAATCCTAAAGATACACCAGGTCAAATCATAACAGTATTATTATTAATTTCATTATCTTTAAAGTTAGGGATAAATCCTTTTAAAGTTTCTGGGATTCTAAAATTTTGTGATCATGAATATTTGATAACTTCAAATAATTCTTTAATTGACATTTTTGAATAATCAACATCTATATTTAATAAAAAATTATTAGATTCTAAGAAATATATTAGTTTTTCATTTATTTTGATATCTCCTATTGAAACAATAGAAACCATTGAATTTTTAATTTTAATATTTACTTCTTTAAAAAACATAGGAGCTTGTACTACTTTGTTATCTATTCTTAATGTTATATATATAAAACCTAAATGTATAGGTCATAAATTATTTTGTTCATTTAAAGCTCTTGCTTTATTAACAATTAACTTTCACTCAAAAGAAAATTTTTGTCTATTAATTTCCATTGATTTTATTAATTCATTTTTTATTTTTTCAATTGATACATTATTTTTCTTTAGTAAATTATTTAATTCATCAGGAATTTCTTCATTAAATGCTTTATACAAAGATATTAATTCTTCTACAGAATTACATTTCAAAATTTGATTAATGAAATATTCATTATTTATTTGAGTTAAAGGTAAGTTGAAATCTTTTTCTGAAATAATCTTATTAAATAATCCATCTCCAAATTTTTTTTGAACATCAAAAATAGTTTTATTATTAACATTAGAAAAAATACATGAATCATTTTTTGAAATATTTAACAAATCATTTAATATTTTTTTATATTTTTTATTTACTTCTTCCATATGTTAATAATTATAAATATAAAATATAATTTGTTTTTGAAAATGAAAAATAATGAAAGTTGCCATACAATATATTATTAAAATCATTGATATAATACTATAATTATGAATACATTCAATAATTTAGTTAAATTGAGTACTGTAAATTTTTGAGATAATATTAATTTTTTAGATCCTATTGTCATTTTAAGCTTCATTCTTTTGGGTTTATCAATTCTTTTGCCTTCTATTATTTCTTTAATAAAAGTTATCTATAAAAGAAAAAAATTCAGAGATAATTGAGCTTTAAGTCGTGCTGTTCATATATCATGATTATTAGGGGCATTGATTTTTGTTGCAGGATTTGTTATATTAATTTTAAAAATATTAAATATTTTTTAATTATTTGTAAAAATACCTAATGTATTTTTTATTCTCATATAATTTTTTTCGAATAATAAATTA
>DBMA01000002.1 GCA_002298905.1 Mycoplasma sp. UBA710
AATATAAATTATTAATATGATTTTAGATTTACATGGCTTAAATGAACAAGAAGCATATGCGGAATTGCATGCAAAACTTTTAACTTTAGATTTTGAACCTTTTGAAGAATATTTAGATATTATTACAGGTAAAGGTTGAGGCATCTTAAGAAGTATCACAATAGAAGTTATTCAAGAAGATAATCGTTATTTTGAAATAAATGAACATTTTATTAGAGTTTATAAAAAGCATCAAGACCCAAATGATAATTCAGATTTTGATGAATTATTTGATGAATATCAAAAGTTCTTTAAATAACATTTTTATATGATTTTAATGTTTTTATTATTAAATATATAATAACTAAGAATGATATGACTATTAATGGAAATGTTCAAGCATCTAAATACATAAATGGATTATTATTTTGTAGAACATTTGTTAATGTAACAGCAAACAAAGTTCCAAAAGAAACTAAGAAGCCGACACAAAATGCATAAACTAATATTAATAGTCATAAAGGAATACCTTTCTTATTATTTCTTTGATTAATTTGAATTAATATAGATCAAATTGCATTAAATATTCCATAAATAGAAACATAAATCATTGCTTTTGCATTGAAAGAATTTACTTTTAAAAATAAAGAAATTAACACATCTTTAATAGGATTATTTATTAAAATCATTGCAAGATTCTCATTACCATCTAAAAGGTTGTGATAATTTATCATTGGTCTTAACAATAAAAAAGAATCAGAAACAATATCAGAAGTTGATGAATATAGCCATAAATGAACAATATAATTTAAACTATTTTTTAGAGCCAAAGTAAAATTGTTTGAAATATTGTTAGGATCTTTGAACATATTAGATATTTCTTGTCAAAAATTTATTTGATATTTATTTTGCAAAAAATCTATTATAGAAATATTTTCATTATTTTTTTGATTAATTCATTCAATCCACTTAATTAAAGAATTTAAATCATCTTTAAATGTAGGATTATTTTTTATTTGTTCATTTACTCAAGTGGTGAATTTAATCAAATTAATTATATTGTTATTACCAAATTCTGGAAGTGGAGTTAAATTTAAATTTTTTAATTCATTAAAATTAATAATTTTAGTTGGTGGTAAAGTAGGTGTTCCTCATCCTTCGATGACCGGCATAGATCCATTGAAATTATTTAGGTCATTAATAGTATATAAGTAATTTAAGGGTTGAATCATAAAAATAGTTCCAATAGCAATAATTACAGTAACAATAAAAGTTATTATTATCACTTTTCTATCTTTACTTTTTGTATGACTTAATTGACATATATCGTTAGAATCTTGTGCATGATAAGCTTGATAATGATATCTAATTTGTTCACTCACACCAATTCCAATACAAGGTATGAAATACATCATATTAAATCAAATAACTCTAGACATTTGATAAGGCAACGGAACAAAATCATTGATTACATTTGGTATTGTAAAGGATAAACAAATAATTGCTACTCCTTTAAAAATAGAGAGTGAAACTCAAGCCATTGATTCTCGAAATATATTTTTAACAATTCAAGAATCAATAGATACAATTTCTTTGAAAGAAATACTAAATGAAATTTGTAAGTGTCTTTTAATATATATAAAATTACTTATTATTAATATCAATACAGCAATTGATAATCCTATAGCTAAACCAATTATTTTTAATTTTAAAATAATACCAAAAATAAAAGATAACAAAGTTGCAATACTAAATAAAAAAAAGACAGATCACAAAGCCACTAAAGTATTATCTTTTTTAATAATAAACATAGAAGTAGTAAATAATGGGAATAAAAAAATAAATGGAATAGTTCATCAAATAAAATCTAGTCCATATCTTAACATATCTTGTGTATTAGGTCGATTGTTAGAAAAATACATATATGTAAATGATGAAAGGATATATGCAATAATAAAAATCAACCCTAAAAAGATGGATAATCAAATGGATGAAACAATAATTTTTTGCTGACTAAATTCTTTTTTATGTTTTACTTTTGTTAAAACAATCATAGATATAGAAAAACTAATTTGTACAAATGCTAATAAAAAAGGCATAACATGCCCCATTCCCATCACAGCTTGAGAACCATTTGGCTTTATTAAAGATGCTAATAGACAGTAAATTATTGGCAATACACAAGATAAAAATGCAAATACAATAAATAATTCATATTCTTTTCTAATTTCTTTAGTGAAATTTTTTAAATCAAAAAATTTTTTATTTAGATAATTACTATATTTAAATCTTCTCTCAGGGCGAATTTTTATATTATTCATAATTAAATTTAATATTGTATATTAAAATATTTAAATTATGGGTTTAAAAGCAGGAATTGTGGGATTACCTAATGTTGGTAAATCAACATTATTTTCAGGATTGACAAAAATGAAGGCAGAAAGTGCTAATTATCCTTTTACTACAATTGATCCCAATATTAGTATTGTAGAATTAAATGATGAAAGATTAGATATTTTATCTAATATGGTGAAAACTCAAAAAACAATTAAAGCTACATTTGAGTTTGTAGATATTGCCGGATTAGTTAAAGGAGCTTCAAAAGGCGAAGGATTAGGTAATAAATTTTTAGCAAATATTAGGGAAGTAGACTTAATTATTCATGTAATAAGATGTTTTGATAATAAAAATATTTTGCATGTAAATAATAAAGTAGATCCAGTTAGTGATTTTGAAACAATTAATTTGGAGCTTATTTTAGCTGATATGCAAACTCTTGATAATGTTTTATCAAGAATTGAAAAAAGAGCTCAAAATACACAAGATAAAGAATTATTAAAAGAAGTAAATACAATCAAAAAAATTAAACAAGAATTTTTGAATAATAAATTAGCATTTGAAATGGATTTAACTGATGATGAAAAGAAAATTATTAAATCATATCAATTATTAACTATCAAACCGATGATAGTTGTTGCTAATATTGAAAATGATTATGTTGCAAATCCAATCCAATCCAATCATTATTTAAATTTGAAAAAGTTTTTAGAAAGTAAAAATATTAAAATTATTCCATTATCTGTTGATGTAGAATCAGAAATAGCTTTATTAAATGATGAAGATAAAGATATTTTTTTGAAAGAATATCAATTAGAGAAATCAGGATTAGATATTTTGATAAGAGAGTCATTCAACAAATTAGGTCTAGCTACTTATTTTACTGTAGGAATAAAAGAAACTAGAGCATGAGTATTTAAACAAAAAATGTTGGCACCACAATGTGCAGCTATTATTCATAATGATTTTGAAAAATATTTTATAAAAGCAGAAGTAATTTCTTATCAAGATTTTATTCAATGTGGTGGCGAAAAAGAGGCTAGAGATATGGGGAAATTAAGGTTAGAAGGAAAGACATATGAAATGCAAGATGGAGATATTTGCAATTTTAAAATAGGAAAATAATTATTATTACAATAATAAATATATTATTTAATTTAAAGTTTTATAGTATGTAATTAAGCAATTAATAAATGTAAATTAAATATTAATTGTTTTTATTTAAAATATCAATTACTTCTTGTTCGTTATTAGCTTCTAAACAAAGATTTGCAACTTTTTGAGCATCTTTAAAATTAATTCTTGATATTAATTCACGAGCAGCCAAAATAGAAGAAGCTGACATTGAAAATTCATCTAGACCCAATCCTAATAAAATAGGGATTGCTTGTAAATCTCCTGCCATTTCTCCACACATTCCAGCTCATTTTCCATTTTTATGAGCACCATCAATAGTCATTTTTATCAATCTTAAAATAGAAGGATTTAAAGGTTGATATAAATATGAAACTTTTTCACTCATTCTATCTGCAGCCATTGTATATTGAATTAAATCGTTAGTTCCAATTGACACGAAATCAGCATATTTACAAAAGTTTTCAGAATTTACAGCAGCAGCAGGTATTTCCACCATCATACCTACTTCTATTTTTGAAGAAATATTAGGATATTCTTTTTTTACTTCTTTATATACTTCATCATAAAACGCACGAGCATTTTTAAATTCGTCAATTGTAGCTATCATAGGAAACATTATTCCTAATTTTCCAAATTCACTTGCTCTTATTAATGCTCTTAATTGAGTTTTAAATACATCTTTACGATCTAAACAAAATCTAATAGCTCTATATCCTAAAAATGGATTCATTTCTTCGGGAAAAGTGAAATATTTTAAAGTTTTATCTCCACCTATATCAAGTGTTCTAATAATAACTTTTTTACCTTTCATATTTTCTAAAACAATTTTATATGCTTGATATTGTTCTTCTTCATTAGGTCAATCGTTAGAATCCATATATAAAAATTCTGATCTAAATAGTCCCACAGCATCCCCATTAGCATTCAAAACACCAGGTACATCTTGAGGAGACCCTATATTTCCAGCAATTTCAATTTTATGTCCATCTTTAGAAATTGAAGGTTTATTTTTAAAAGTTTCTAATAATTTTTTTAATTCTTCTTCAGCTTTTGCATCTTTTTCTAATTTACTAATTATTTCTTTAGAAGGATTAATATAAACTTCGCCAGTCTGACCATTTATAGCAAGAGTATCTCCTGATTTTACATTTTTAGTAATATTACCAATACCTAAAACTGCAGGAATTTCAAGAGATCTTGCCATAATTGCAGAATGAGATGTACGACCACCTATATCAGTTGCAAACCCTTTAACAAATTTTTTGTTTAATTGAGAAGTTTCAGAAGGAGTTAAATCTACACCAACTATGATTACTTCTTCATTAATTGAAGTTAAATCTTCTTTTTCAATTCCTAGTAAATTAAATATTATTTTTTGACAAACATCTTTAATATCTGCAGCTCTTTCTTTCATATATTCATCTTCCATTGATGAAAACATTTCAATATATTTTTTTGAAATTTCTTCAACAGCATATTCTGCACAAACTTTATCATTATTGATAAGATTAATTATTTCATCTTTAATCATAGGATCAGTAGCAACTTGAATATGAGCATCAAAAACTGCTGCATGTTCAGCATCTAAATTTTTAGCAGCAACACTTTTTATTTTTTCTATTTGTTCTACAGATTTATTAATAGCTTGATCTAATTTAGTTAATTCCTCATTTAAATTAGAAACAGATTTTTTTTCAATTTTAATATCATAATGTTTAAGTTCAAAAACTTTTGCAATTGCAATACCTCTTGAAGCTCCAATTCCTTTTAAATTCATACTCTCTTCTCCAATAAAATTTTTATTTATAGTTTCTTTTTTATATTAATTAAAGTATAAAAAATTTTAATAAAAAAAATTGCATTTATTTTTTTTAACAAAATTCAATACAATTTTTAATATTTTGTGAATAACAATAAAATAAAATATTATCCAATTAATTTTAATTTTGATAATTCAGATTTTAATTTATCAATTGCTTGATCAGCATCTGCTCCATCAGCTTCAATAGTAATTTCATCATCTTTTTTGATACCTAATGCCATAATATTCATAATTGATTTAGCATTTCCTTCTTTACCCTTTGCAATAATTTTGATGTTTGAAGAAAAAGATGAAGCTATTTTAGTTAATTCTGATGCAGGTCTTGCATGTAATCCAATTGGATCAATAATTTTAGCTGTAAAACTTGCCATGTTCGTACTCCTTTATTTTTTTAAATTTAATTTATTATTGTAAATATATTATAAATTATAATCAATCTTCTAAAAAACACAATATTCTAATTATTAATAGCAAATTTATAATCCAAAATATCAATTTAGAATCTTTAAATATTCTTTGTGATATAATTAAAATGTAAACTAAATAAACAAAAAAATAAATATAAATTCACTTAAGAACTTAAGAAATAAATTTTAAAATATAAAGAAAGAGACAATTATAATGGCAATGAAAAGTATTAAAACTATATTTGAAAAACCAATTATTTCTAAACCTAAAAATTTAGTAAATGCTAAAGAAATGGTAAAAAAAGCCTTTGAAGGTAAATATGCCATTCCTCATATAAATATTAATAACTTAGAATGAACAAAAACTATCTTATTAGCTGCAGAAGAAGCTAAATCTCCAATTATATTAGGTACATCAGAGGGTGCTGTAAAATATATGGGTGGTTATAAAACTATTTATGGTATGGTAACAGGATTGATGAATGATTTAAATATTACTATTCCTGTTGCTTTACATTTAGATCATGGTTCATTTGGAGCTGTTGAAAAAGCATTACAAAATGGCTATACTTCAGTTATGTATGATGGTTCTCATGAAACATTTGAAAAAAATTATGCAAATGCTCAAGAAGTTGTAAAAATTGCCAAAAAATACAATGCATCAGTTGAAGTAGAAGTTGGTTCAATTGGTGGAGAAGAAGATGGAATTGTGGGTGAAGGAGAAATTGCAAATCCTGAGGAAGCTAAAAAAATGGCAGATTTAGGTATTGATTTCTTAGCAGCAGGAATAGGAAATATACATGGTCCTTATCCATCAACATGAAAAGAATTAAAATTTTCTGCTTTAAAAGATTTATCTAGTGCTTGCGGAATAGGAATGGTATTACATGGTGGTTCAGGAATTCCTAAAGCTCAAATTAAAAAAGCAATTTCTCTAGGAATATCAAAGATTAATATTAATACAGAATTACAACAAGCAAATGCTCAAGCAATTTGAAAATTTGTTGAATCAGGAGAAGCAAAAAAAGGTAAAAATTTTGATCCAAGAAAATTATATGCTGCAGGAATTGAAGCTATGAGAAAAACTGTTTTAGAAAAAATTAATGAATTAGGATCAAAAAATAAAGCATAAAATTGCTTTATTTTTTTGCTCTTTTTGTGTTATAGCATTATTTTTCACTTCATCTTGTTCACTTATTTCAAAGTATTCTATTAACATATGTGTAGATAAAATAATAGACGGAGATACTTTTTATAGTAATAATCAAAAATATAGAATATTAGGAATGGATACTCCAGAAGTTTATGATGCTCAAAATAATTTCTTGCCCACACAAGGTATTCAATATTTTTATGGAAAATTAGCCTCACAACAAGCAAGTTTATTATTAAATAATAAAATAGTGGAAATAGAAGAAAGTACAAAGGATATTTATAATAGACATATTGTAAAAGTAACTTTAGCTAATAATATTGATTTTGCAAGTTATATGATAGAAAATGGATATGCTAAAGTAGCTTATATTTCTGATAATAAATACAATCCATTTTATTTTTATGATACAAATTATGTTCATAAATTGCAATCTTTAGAATTAAGAGCACAAAAATTACAAAAAGGCTTTTGGAAAGAAAATTTGAATAATATAAATAAAATTTTTCCTAAAAAATAAAATATAATAAATATTACAAACAATGTTTGTGTAGAAAGGTAATAATGACTGATCTTCAGATTTTAGTCATAGTTATTTTTGTTATTTCAGCATTTGTGATTGGAATACCATTAATTTATGGAATTTGCTTACCAATATTTAAACCTAAAATAAGCTCAAAAGCGACAAAATATCTATATGCTTTTTCATCAGGTTTTTTTATAATGATGTCAACAGTTTTATTTATTGGAGAATCTAAAACACATTTGGAAGAAGAATTTACCACAATATTTCAAAACAATATTGTTTTAGTGAAAACAATAACCGGAATAATGATTGCTTTTATTATTTTTTTAGGATTAATATTTTCACTAGGATTAAAATACTTTTTTGCTAAGCATTTTAAAGGCAAGGCAATTAATTCAGAAAATGAAACCAAACATGACCATGATGGATTAATTTTCAATTTAAATGACCATAATCCCAAATCAAAAGCATTCGCAATTTTCTTTTTACTATCTCATCGTATTCCCGATGGTTTAATTATTGGAACATTAGCTACTCAAATAGCAAAATCAGGAAATATTAACCCTGTTAATATAATATTCTTATGTTCTTTTATTATTCATATTATTCCTGAAGAATTAATTATTTATTATCGTCAAATAGAAATGAATGTTCCTGTTAAAAAAGCAACTATTAATAGTTTGATAGCAGTTTGTTCAATCATTCCATTAATCATTTTAGGATCAGTAATAACTTGATTTTCATTGAATAATGAATTTGCAATTCATATTGTTCAATTAATTGCAGCATCATTTTTATTATTTATATCTATTGTTGAATTTATACCAGAATTTATACATGATGTAAAAACAAATGGGAAACAATGATATATCATTATATTAATTTGAATTATAGGTATTACTGTAGGGATATTTGTTTTATCATTCCATGATCATGGCACATCTCACATGCATTTTATTTCAAAAATAACTTTATAAATATTTACCAAAATCAAAGAAAATTCTTTGATTTCTTTTATTTATAAACAAAAAATAGATATGAAATTAAAAATACATTATTAAAGTATTTAGCATATAATTTATAATATGAGAAAAAATAAAAAACTCATTTTATTAAGTAATTTAGCAACTATATCAGCAATAGCAACAATTTCTCTTATATCTTGTAATAATAGAAATAATAATGAAGTTGCTTGAACTGTAAAAGATGAGGTTAATAGTCTTAATAGTCGTGTTTTCAAACCAAAATTTTCTTTTTTTCATTGATAAAAATAAAAGAAACTGCTAATGAAAACTTTTTATCAACCTTTATTGAAAATTGAGCTCCTAATGAACTTTTTAGTTATTTTGTTACAAAAGAAAAAGAAGTTTTATTAAACACTTTTATGACAATAGATTTTAATATCATGGTTCAAAATAATTTGACATTGGAACAAAAAACCACTAATTCTTTTAATATTAAATTTGAAATACAAGAAGAAATAGATATAAGAAAAGAAATTGAAAATATTAATAAAAATACCAAATTATTAAAATCAGAATTTACAAGCTCAGAAATAAATAATATTAATGCTGAAAATATTATAAATTTTTTAAATATAGATAGTAATAATAAAAATA
>DBMA01000039.1 GCA_002298905.1 Mycoplasma sp. UBA710
AGGGCATAAACAATGCCAAACGTCAGGGCAAATACCTTGGCAGACCGAAAAAAATCTCCGATGAAGATAAAAAGCTCATCATTGAAATGCATAAAGACGGCTGCACTCCGGGTTTTATTGCCGAAAAATTTAACGTATGCACTTCATCCGTTTATAAAACAATAAAAAGAGGTAATTATAATGGATAATATTAGTAAAGAAATAAATGATGTTATTAAAAGTGGTGATTTAGACTCATTATTATCAATGGCAGATACTTGTTTTAAAAAAAATGAATTAAAAATTGCATATGAATTATACTTAATTCCTGCAAAAAATAACCATGCTTTTAGCCAATTTATGATTGGATTTTTTCATCTTGAAGGATTGATAACAGAAATTGATTATAGTGAAGCGTTTAAATGGTTTATATTGGCAGAACATAATGGAAATATTCATGCCAAGTGTAAATTGGGACAAATGTATTTTTATGGGCTTGGAATTAAAGTAGATTATAAAAAAGCATTTGATTTACTAATTGAATTTAATAAATTTTATGAGGAGATAAGTAATGAAGAAGAATTTTGGTACAAATTACGATATTTTTATGAATTAGGGTACTTATATCGTTATGGTTTAGGAACACGCCAAGATATTTTTTCAGCATGCGAAGATTATTTTGAGTGGGCTTCTGAATATGATAATCCAGATGCAGAGTTTGAATTAGCTTACTGCTTTCAACATGGACTTATTTATGTAAAAGATATTAATAGAGCTATTGAAGATTATGAACGTCTTGCAGAAGACAATGAGCATTTAAAATCCCAAGAACAGTTAGCACAAATATATTTAAAAGGTATAGATGTAGAAGCTGATTATAATAAAGCTTTAAAATGGTTTTCAAAAGCAGCAGCTCAAGGAAGTTCAGAAGCTTTATATGAATTAGGACAATTATATTTAACTGGTAAAGGAGCTAAAAAAAATATCAATACCGCTTTGGAATTATTCCTCGATTCTTTGGAAAAAGGTAATGAAAAAGCTAAAAATGCCCTCAAAATATTGTTTGGAATTCTACCAAACAATAATGCTTAACTTTACATTTTTATTTAGGTATTTTATAATTTATAAACCCTAAAAGGAGGAAATTATGGAACCCAATTTACGAGAAATGAGTACGAGTGAAGCCGCTGAATTAGCTTTAAAAGCAACAGAGTTAGAAGAATTAGGGAAATTTGAGGAAGCAGAAAATCTTTTAATGCAACTTCCTATTCTTCCAGGAATAGCTGATAATTTAAAACATGAAAATGGAATACAATATCTCATTGATAAGCAATATAATTTATCAAGTGCGATAAAAGAGTATGGTTATGAGTGGCTCAATTCATAATAATAAATTAATTTTAAAAGTAACAGCTGCTTATAGCCTTTTTTGTGAAAGTCAAAAAAATAAATCTATCCAAGCGTATTATAAAAACTTAATTGATGCTACTAATATTTTTACAAAAGCATTACAAGAGCAAGATATAGAACAATTATTTGAATTAGAAAAAACAGCCCAAGAGTTTGATTATCAAAGAACATTGGATGCTGAAAAAAGAAGAAATTCTTTAACTGCATTAGAAACAATACGCAATAATTGGATAAACTGTCAAAATCCCAATTTTGTACGCCGCCATTTTTCCAAAGCTCATAGTGGAATTGGAATGGCTACAAAACCTGTAAAAGATACAGCTATGGATACAAATATTCAATCACAATGTAAAAAGTTAGCAGTATTAGGAAGTGGGTTAGCTTCTCCCGCTGAAAAATCATTTTATAAAATAAGACAAGATTGTTTAAAATTTATTGGTAAGCAACATAATTTAATGATTAATCAACATCTTGGCTTATCAAAATCTCAAGGTTTATCTCGATAATTAAATTTTCCAGACACTGTCTGTCTAATTCAACTAAATAATAAAAAGCAGTTTTTAAACTGCTTTTTTTATAGCTTGACAAACAAAAAAGTACATTATAATGTACATAAAAAGTATATTTTATAAAATGAAATAACTGTATACAATTAACATAGATTTAATTATATATTTCAATATGTTGGATTGAAAAATGTTAAGCAATAACCAAATTAAAAATTTAACTCCAAAAGATAAAAACTATGTTGTTGGAGACGGCAGAGGGCTTTACCTTGAAATTGCATCTTCAGGTAATAAATTATGGAGATTTCGTTATACATATAAAGGAAAACAAAATAGAATGTCACTTGGTTCTTATCCTGAAGTAAGTTTAAATGATGCACGTAAAAAGCGTGATGAATTAAGGCTGTTGCTTGCAAAAGGAATTGAACCTCACTTAGAAAAGAAAAAACTTACTATCATTGAAAGGCAGCAGCAAATTGAAAATTATAATATTCAAAAGAAAAAATTAAAATTTGAAAAATTAAAATTAAAAGCAGATGATGGCAATAAAGATGCTTTATATCATCTTGCGTTATTATATTTAAATGGGAGTGATGAATACGATATAAAACAAGATAAAAAAATAGCATTTAATTTATTATTAGAAGCAGTTGAAAAAGGTAATAAATTTGCTAAAGAAACTTTGAAATTATTTAATCAATAATTTGATTAGGTATTACTATGAATAGAAATCGTATAGAAGGAAATAAGTTATGAGTAGCTTAGAACATGAAACATCAGTTTCTCAGTTTTCTTTTACTGAAGTAGTTGATATCAACGATTATACTGTTACGTTTTATTTTTATACAGGTAAAATATTATCAATAGCAGAATGGTATCAATTTATTGATGGTAAAAATGTTAAGAAACGAATAGTCTGTATTTTAAAGGAGAATAATGAAAAAGAATACATTGATATAAGTGATAACTTTATACCTTTTCATGAAGAAGATATTTTAACATTTATATCTTATCAAATTCAAAACAATTTTCAAAACGATGTAATACCAATTATAAAATTTTTGTTTTCTGGTAATAAGGATTATACTCGTTGCCATAAATTTTATGAAAAAGATAAACGTATATTTTACTCAAAGAAAGAAACAATTTTAAATTTCTTTTCTGGATTTAACTTTTTAGGTGCAATAATTTCTCTCTATTATATGAATTTGCCAATTTTTTTCGTTTTATTATTAATTGGAATTTATACTAAAATACTAGAAAAGAAATCAGTAAAAAAACAGTTGAATAATTTCTATTTGATAATTCAGAAAAAAATTGAAAAAGAAAAAATAGCTTCTCTAATATTAAATTTTGATTTTTAAAATAAATAAATAAAGAGTAAAAAGCAGTTCTCAATGAACTGCTTTTTTTATCTGCTTAATCCTTGGGTTTTTCTTATATACTGTGCGATTTTGGTATTGATAATGTTTTTATTGATACCATTATCTTGTTTTAATGTAATATTCTGCAAACCGCTTTTGACAGAAAAGTATTCCGCAGCCAAGTCTTTGGCTTTGTCGGTAAAAACAATGCGTTTGCCTTCGTCTATGATTTTTCCTTTTGGGGTATTGTAAATAATCGCTCCGGTTCGGCT
>DBMA01000031.1 GCA_002298905.1 Mycoplasma sp. UBA710
GATGATTATCTTCCGGCAGCGTGTATTTTACAATGGAATCCCCTTTGTCCGCACAAAGAACAATGCCAATCGGTTGTGAATCCCCCTCATTCATCATTTCACGGGTATAATAATTCACATACATTTGCATTTGTCCTAAGTCTTGATGAGTTAATTTATCAATTTTCAAATCAAATAGGACAAAGCATCTTAATATTCGATTATAAAAAACTAAATCAACTTTGAAATGTTCCTCTTCAAAAGTAAATCTTTGTTGTCTTGCAACAAATGTAAATCCTTTCCCTAATTCTAATAAGAAATCTTCTAAATTATCTATTATTTTAGTTTCTAGTTCAGCTTCAGAGTAAGAAGGAAGCTCGGGCAATCCTAAGAATTCTAAAACATAAGGATCTTTGATTGCATCTTCAGGCTTTTCTATAATTTGTCCCTTTATTGATAATTCCTTTACCTTGCTTTTATCCGTTGAAAGAAGTAATCTTTCAAATAAGGAAGAATTCAATTGACGTTCAAACTCACGCAAACTCCAATTATTTTTAAAACATTCAATTTCATAAAAATGACGCTCGTCAATACTATCTATTCTCATTAATACTAGATAATGACTCCAGCTTAAAAAGAATTGTCTTTCAACATTTGAATTAGTAGGAAAATTGAATTAGGTAAACACTGTTTCTCCAATTTGATCATGTGAATAAACCATATAAAATCTTCTCATCAATTTTATATTATCTTTAGAAAATCCTTTCCCAAATTCTTTAGTGAGTTTGTTTGAAAGTCCTTCTATAACTTTAGCACCATATTCAGCACGATAATTTCCTTTTTGTTCATCTTCTATAATCATTTTACCAATATTGTAATAAGTATATACCATAGCAATATTTACAGCAGTTTTGACACTTTTTCTAGCTTGATTAATTAAAGAAGAAATCTTAGTATATAAACTGTCAACTTTTTCTAGTTCATCCATTTTTTATACCTCATTTCTAGAAATATTAACCAATTTAATTTTAACATAAGATAAATCTAAATAAAAGAAATTAATAATTTTTATTTAATAAACTTTCTGTTGTTTTATTTTTAAAAAACTTCTCATTATTTCAATATTTTTAATTACTATTTTTTTAAAATAATCAAAAAAGTATATATTTTGACAATATTCGATATAATAAGCACGAAAAATAGTTTATAATATAACATAAAAAATTTATAAAGAAATTGAAAGGAGTTATTATGGGGATAGAAGAAAAAATCGTTTATAATGCAATAAAAGTTGATTTGCACATACATTCCGTGTTTTCTAAGACTAAAGATGATATATCATTGGTAGGAGAAAATACTATAGAAAATACAGAAGTTCTTATAGAAAAACTGAAATCAAATAAAATAGATATGTTTTCTATAACGGATCATGATTATTTTTCATATGAATTATATGCAAAACTTAAAACATATGAGAAAAATGGAGATTTTAAAAAAATCCTTCCAGGTATTGAATTTTCTGTTGGCTACGAAAATGAAAATAATGAGGTTAAACAAGTGCATGTAATTTGTATTTTTGATGATGCAAATGAAGAAAAAATTAAAAATATTAAAAAGTGTATCCCTATAGATGAAATAAAAAAGCGGAATAGTAAAAATGAAGAGGAAATAATAGAAAAAATTAAATATGATGGAGAAGGAAAATATTTTACAGAAGATAAGTTTATAAGCATTTTAAATAAAATTGATTTAAATGTAATTATGATTGCCCATCAAAAAAATACAAATCCTGCTAAAAATGATTTGAAAATTTTAGGTGAAAATAAATTTAATGAGTTTTTAGATAGTGAATATTTTGAAGCCTTGGAATTTAGATCAATGAAAAGATTTGCTTCTCATAAATTATTTTCTATTAATAAAAATAAAAATTATGATATTGTTAGATTTATAACAGGTTCTGATTGTCATATGTGGTCTATATATCCTAAGCACGATCCTTCTGAGCAAGATGATAATAATTTTTCTTTTACATATTTAAAATGTTTGCCAACCTTTAAAGGGTTAGCAATGTCTTTAACAGATAGTACTAGAATTAGATTGCAAGATTCTTTTTTTTCTGTTGACTCTCAAAAAATTAATGAAATAAAAATGTCTATTAAAGGGAAAAAGTATAATATCCCTATGTCTAAAGGACTTAATGTAATTATTGGAGATAACTCAATAGGTAAATCGCTATTATTACATACATTAACTGATAATATTAAATTATTAGATAGTAAAAAGAAGGAAGGATACAAAAAATTTATTGAGAATGAAAGTATTGTTTTAGAAACTAAAATTCCTGAAAATATATTATATGAATTTGACTATCAAGGATCAGTTAGAGATAAATTTGAAGAAAGTAATTTAGAAAATAATCAGGAATTTTTGAAAACAAAATTTCCATTGGAACCCGATAAAACTGAATATGTTGATTATATTTTAACTGCATTTGAAACTTTATACCAACTTATAGAGAATAAATTCAACTTGGATACTTATAAGAAAAAAATATCAACATTACGTTTGACAGATGAAAATACAAAGAGTTTAAATTTAAAAATTACAAGAATTAAAAATAATAAATCTAAAATTAATTCCTTAACAGATTTGAATAATAAAATGATTAAATTAATAGATAGTATTAATAAAATTATTCAATCGGAAGAGTTAGAAAGCCAAGATAGTCTAGTACTATTAAACTTTATTTCAGAAATAAAAAAAATGAAGGAGAAATATTATTCTAAACTTCATCTCCATCAACGTAAATATAATTTAATTGAAGCGATTAATTCAGGTATTAATGAAGCAAATGAAAATATTTCAAAATATAAAACAGATTTAGAAAAAATTATAGAGAATATTGAAAATGATGGGAATGAATTGGTTGAAAATATTGCTGAAGCATTATATTATCAAAAAAAAGTAAGAAAGTATGAATTTGATATTCCTGAAAAAGAAATAAAATCAGAAATAAGCTATTATGGAAAATATAGATTTGTTAAAAGATTTAAAATTTCCGCCTCTGTATCATCAATTAATAATGAATATCTGCAATCAATATTAACTAGATGTATTTTAAAGGGGAAAGAGATTAATACAACTTCTATAACAGAAAATGAATTAATGGATATCATAAAAAAACAGAACGACATTGGTAACAATGGGAAATCATCAATTGAACTGCTTAAAGAAATGGTTTTGTATCATATAAATAAAGATTTTGAAGTGGAAACTGTAATTCTTGATTCAGAAGCTGATGTATCTAGTAAATTGTCCACTGGGTTGAATTCAACAATTTATTTTGATATCATTTCTAATGATAATACTCAAGGAATATATCTAATTGATCAACCTGAAGATGATGTTTCACAGGTAAGTATAAGAAAATATTTAATTGATGATTTTAAAAAAATGTCTGAAAAAAGGCAAATATTAATGATTACACATAATCCACAATTTGTTGTAAATTTAGATGTCGATAACATTATTTGTATTTCTAGAACTGAGGATGGAATAATAAAAATTGATTCAGGTGCTTTAGAATATGAAGATTCTATTACAAATATTTTGAAATTGATTGCAAACAATCTTGATGGAGGAGTAGAATCAATAAGAAAGAGATGGAAAAGATATGAAAAAGATAATTAAATTAAGTAAAATAGACAATATATATCTATTGCTTGATGTAGAAGGGAATGAAATTCTAAAAATAGAAAATAAAACTATTTCAGGTAAAGATATATATGAAAAAATTTATTTGGAACAGTTAGAAACTGGTTTTAATGAGATAGATCTCAAAACAAATTTAGAAGCTAAAGAAGACCAAATAATTTATAATCATCTTAATACCCTATTTAAAAAGATAGATGCTTCTATAAGCGAAACATTCAAATCAGAAACAAAAAAAGTTAATGTAGAAAAAGAAAAGGTCATTGCCTCTTCTTAAATTATAATTCGCTTTATTGTTAAAATATACGTAACGTTTGTTATTGGAGGTATAATCATGCATTCTAAAGAAATAAATGTCACTGAATATTTTCCTTTATTAGTTTTTGAAAATCAAAAAGAAGAAAAACTGTTTTTACAAAATTTAAAGTCTAGGGGTATTTTTTTATATAAACAGGTTTATGATGCTCTTTGTAATTGGAAACCGAACTGCCATATCAAATATGAATATTTTAAGAATTTAATACGATATGATAAAGGTATAAGAGATAAACTTTACAAATATTTATGTGTTGCAGAAGAACACTTGCGTAATATAATTTTTGACGAGTTAGAAACTGTGGAAAGATTTGAAGCTAATGAAACTAAAGAACTTGATATTGAAGCATTACAAGAAAGAAACAAAGAGGAAAGCAATCTAAATTCTAATTTGTATGTATATTCTTATTCTAAGTTCTTTGATTTTGGAACAGTAGAAAAGATATTTAAAAAATTTGATTTAGCCAAAAAATATGATATTAATCAAAATGATATAAAAATTGTTAGAAAAATATTAAGAAACAAAGTTATGCATCATAATATGTTACTAATATCTTATCATACGGACAAAAGTGAAATTGAGAAAGAAATAAGAGAAATAGAGGATGGTGTTGAGGCTTTGTATAGACTTTTACCGACACAAGAATTTAAAGAAGGATCTATACAAGATGGAAAATTGACTGGAGGATTAACTTTAGCAATTAATAAGAGTAATTATGAAAATGGAGATATTAACCAACCGCCTTATGATAATCTTATTTGCTTACATAAATTTAAAAACGGGAGATTTATAAGATAATGGAATATATAGCTAAAAAAGATAAAATAAAACAAGTAGCAAGAGAACTTTTTGAGAAGAGAATTATAAAGAAAGTTCGAGAATATTTAAAAAATGATTTTGGAAAAAGAAAATGGATATTTGAAGTTTTTTTAGTTGGAAGTGCTAAAAGAAACTTAATATTAGTAGGAAATGAGGGATTTGATCTTGACTATCAACTAATATTTAATAAAATGCCAGCAGATTATAAAGAAAATGCTAAGAAAACAAAATTAAAGTTTAAAGAGTATTTTGATAATGCATTTAAAGAACTAAAATTAGATTTGACAAATTGTGAGGATTCTACTCATGTTTTAACAACAAAGAAATTAGATGAAAAAAGAAAAGTAACCTATTCCTATGATATTGCAATATTAAGATATAATGAAAAACAGAATTATTGCATATTGAAAAATGAAAAAAGGGGTAAAAATGATGATTACCATTATATTGAATTGTCAAATTGTGAAAAATTTAATGAAAGATATAAATTAATTAGCACTTCAAAAAAATGGAAACAATTAAGGAAGGTTTACAAATCAATGAAAGAAGAAGTTCAAAATCTATGCAAGGATGATCGACCTCATTCATTTTCTTTATTAGGTGAAGCAGTAAATGAAGTTTTGCAGAAAAGTTAGGGAATTCTTTAATTTACTTTAAATTATAATTATTTAGAAGGAGAAAGTTATTAAGTCATTGTTAATAATACAAGAATAATATGAAAAATGAAGTAATTCAGTATTTAAACAGTTACATGAATCAAGAAGGTAATGCTAAGTATCAAGGACCAGACTCTTTATTTAAATATAGACCCTTTGATGAGTTTACTTTTGATATGTTAGAAAATAATTATTTGTATCTATGCCCAGTGGAGAAACTGGATGATAAAACAGAATGCGATGCTAGACTAGATCTTAATAGACTAATGGATCTAGAAACAAATAATTTAAAAAGAGAATGTGTCGAACAAATTATACAAATGATAAGACCATATACTTCTATAGAAAATTATGAAGAAGCAAAGTCAAGGATTCAAAGGATTGCTTATGCCAATGGAATGGTTAGACGTCATTTTATGCTTGATTTATCAAAAGAATTACAAAATTTAGTTCCTGATTTTGATTTTTCACAATTTATAAATTATATAGTAAATATACCAGAAAAAATGGATGATCCATCAATAAGACCAGAAATTGAAAAACTTATTTCTATGGCACTTAATGCAAAGAAAGATATGGGATTGTGTTCACTAAGTGAATCACCTAATATTGAAGAAATGTGGAAAAACTATTATGCTGGAGATGAAAATGGATACTGTATAGAGTATGATGTTTCCAATTATGAATTTAATAAAAATATACTACCCGTAATATATGAAGACAAACGTGAAACAAATATAATCATCCAAATTGTCGCAACATTTTTAAATCAAATGATTTTTGGCATGAGTAATGGCCAAATAGAAACTGATAAAACACAATATATAAGATTATATTTAACGAAAAACAAAAAGTGGGAATATCAAAGAGAGTGGAGATTGATTGGAGCTGCAGGAGAAAAACCAGTCGCTCCAAAAATAAACGCAATCTACTTAGGTAAAAATGTTTCTCAAGAAAATAAGATTAAGATGATAGAATATTGCAAGAAAATGGATATTCAGTTAATAGAAAGAAACTAAATTGAACTAACAATTGAAAGGATTATGAATAAAATGGTTGGAAAAAATATTAAAATAATAGATTATCCAAATGATGTTTATAAAGCAGTTGGAAAGATTATAAAGCATTCTCAGGAATGGGATACTTCAAATTCCAATCAAGAAAATTGGTATAACTTCCTTAAACAAATTGAATATTGCGTTAAAAAAAGAAAATCATCTAAGTGAAAAACAATATAAAGATTTAGAAGGTGTTATTAATAAAAGAAATTATATCAATCATGAATTTTTTTTAAAAGACTTTCAAAAGGATTTTAAAGAAATAGAAGACATATTAAATGACATACAATTTTTAATATTTGAGGCAACTGATGTTATAGATAATTTAATTGATGAATTACAGGGAAACTTCTCTTTTCGAAGACCAACTATTTTTGATGAAACTAAAACTGAATAGTCAAAAAAATAAGAAAGAAATTTTTATCACTTTGTTTGATTAGGAATTTCTATTTAACTTATTTCTCAAATTATATTTCT
>DBMA01000018.1:0-296 GCA_002298905.1 Mycoplasma sp. UBA710
AACTTTAAATCTTTCACTTTTATCATAATATCTAAAATATTATATATTTATAAGTTTAATATTTTTATAAAAACAAAGATAAATTTGTATTAAAATGTTATTAGTTATAAATTTAATACTAAAAATGTAATGGCACTTAAATGAATTCAACTAGGTGTGTCCGCATAATTTAAAGGATGAGTTGTTAGAAATTTAAGGAAGAAAAAACACCATCATAAAGAAAATATATAAAATTCTAAAAGGAGAATTAAATAAATGTCTAATTTAAATACAGAAGAACAAAAAGTAGAAAAAGA
>DBMA01000018.1:608-24941 GCA_002298905.1 Mycoplasma sp. UBA710
AGAACAAAAAGTAGAAAAAGAAGTTGTATCAGTTAATAAATTGTTAGAAGCAGGAGTTTATTTTGGTCATAAAAAAGATCGATGAAATCCTAAAATGAAACCTTTTATTCATGGAGTAAAAAATGGGACTCATATTATCAATGTTTCTAAAACACATAAAGCATTAGAATTAGCTTTTAAATTAATTTCTAAAGCTGCAGAAAAAGGATCAACTTTTATTTTTGTAGGTACTAAAAAACAAGCTAGAGATGTCATTAAAGAACAAGCAATTAGAACAAATAGTGCTTATGTAAATGAAAGATGATTAGGTGGAACATTAACTAATTCAAAAACTATTTTTTCACGTTTAAGAGTGATGGAAGATTTAGAAGAATTAGAAAAAAGAAATTTTGAGGGTTATACAAAAAAAGAAGGAATTCTAATGAAAAAAGAATTAGAAAAACTTCACAAAAACTTAAATGGTATTAAACCCTTACAAAGAACACCGCAATTTATGATTGTTGCTGATCCTAATGAAGATTTAATTGCTATTAAAGAAGCCAAAAAAAGAAATGTAAAAGTAATAGGAATTATTGACACAAATACAGATCCTGAATTAGTAGATTTAGGTATCCCTGCAAATGATGATTCAGTTAAATCTTTAAATTTAATTATTACTATTTTAGGAGATGCTATTATTCATGGAAAAGGTGGACAAACTAAATATGCCTATCAACCAGATGAATTAATTGTTTTACCTCAAGAAGAACATAAATCAACTTTCAATAATAGAAACAATAATGAACAAAGCAATGGACCAAAAAGAATTTTTACAAAGAGAATGCAAGATAAAAATAGTAACCAAGAGCAAAAACAAGAACAAAAAGTAGAAAAAGAAAATAAAAAGGAAGAATAAAAAATTATGGGAGATTTAATTAAAAAATTAAGAGATTTAACAGGTGCTGGTTTTGTTGATTGCAAAAAAGCTTTGGAATCTTCAAATAATAATATTGATGAAGCAATTAAATGATTACAAAAGAATGGAGCAGCTAAGGCCATTAAAAAACAAAACAATATTGCAGCCGAAGGTATAGTAGCTGTTGCTAAAAATGATAAAAAAGCAATTATTTATGAAGTAAATTGTCAAACAGATTTTGTTGCAATGAATGATGATTTTAAAAAATTAGTAGCAAATATTGGAGTTATATTGTTATCAAATAATTTTTCAAATGATAATTTCTTGCAATGTGTAGATCCTATTTCTAAAAAAACTATTGAAGAATTAACTGTTGAGGCAACTGCTAAAATTGGTGAAAAGATAAGCTTAAGAAGATTAAATTTAGTAGAAAGAAAAGAAGGAGTAAACATAGGTGCTTATGCTCACTTTGATGGTAAAAAAGCAGCTTTATTTATTGCAAAAGGTGGTACAGATGATAAATTAAAAGGAGTTGCTATGCATATAGTAGCTATGAATCCTGAATATATTAATGAACAACAAGTTCCGCCAAACATTATTAAAGAATTAAAAGATAAATTTGCTAATTCACCTGCCTTAAATGGTAAACCAGATAAAATAAAAGAATCAATATTAAGTGGGATGTTAAGAAAAGAATTATCTAATAATGTATTAGTTGAGCAAGAATATGTTGTAGAATCAGGTAAAACTATTGCTCAATATTTAAAAGAAATCAATGCCACAGAATTAGAAATGATTAGATATGAAGTTGGAGAAGGAATTGAAAAAGTAGAAATTGATTTTGCTTCTGAAGTTGCTGCTCAAATGAAAAAATAATTTATTATGCTTGATATAAAACTATTACAAAAAAATATTGAATATGTTATTGAAAGATTAAATTCAAGAAATGTTGATAAAAATATTTTGAATAAGTTATCTCAAAATATTAATGAGCGTAATAAAATAATTCAACAATTAAATAAAAAACAAGAAGAAAGAAATCAAATTTCTTCATTAATTGCAAAAGATAAAAGTGCTGAAATTATTACAAAAGCTTCTACAATTAAAAATGAAGTAAAAGAACTAGAAAAACAAGTAGAAAATTATCAAATAGAATTAGATAAATTACTTCCATATATTCCAAATATTCCCTTAGATGAAGTTCCAAAAGGTAATGATGAAGAAGATAATGTTGAAGTTGATCGTCATGAAGATTTAGGTAGAGGTTTAGTAAAAAATGTACAACCTCATTATGAAATTGGTATAAAAAAAGAAATTTTAGATTTTGAACGAGCTGTTAAAATTAGCGGCACAAGATTTGTAATTTTCAAGAATCAAGGCGCAGAATTAGTAAGAGCTTTAGAAAATTTTATGCTAGACACTCATAAAAAAAATGGATATGAAGAAATTTTACCTCCTGTTTTAGTTAAATCAGATATTATGTTTGGAACAGGTCAATTACCAAAGTTTGAAAATGATTTATTTAAAATTAAGGATGAAGATTTATGATTAATTCCTACTGCCGAAGTACCAATAACTAATTATTTTAATAATGAAATTATTGATTTATCTTCATGTAAAAAAATAACAAGTTATACTTTGTGTTTTCGTTCAGAAGCTGGAAGTAGTGGAAAAGATACAAAGGGTTTAATAAGGTCAAGACAATTTAATAAAGTAGAAATTGTTAAATTAACAACAAAAGAAGATGCTTTAAAAGAATTTGAACAAACAGTTAAAGATGCTGAAAGCATTTTAATTTTATTGCAATTACCTTATCGAAAATTAAAGTTATGTACAGGTGATTTAGGTTTTAGTTCAGCTATTACATATGATTTGGAAGTTTGAATACCTTCAGAAATGAAATTTAGGGAAATATCTTCAATTTCATATTTTGAAACATTTCAAGCAAGAAGAGCAAAGATTAGATATAGAGACCAAAATAATAAAGTTCAATATGTCCACACTATAAATGGTAGTGGTTTAGCAATTGACCGAACAATAGCTGCTATTTTGGAACAATACCAAAATGAAGATGGTTCAATTACAATACCTGATGTATTAGTTCCATATATGAAAAATGTCACAAAAATTTAAAGTTATTTATGTAAAAAAATATTTATTTTAATTTAAATTGATAAAATTTAAAGAAAATATATATTATATTTTAAGGGGATTTAAAAATGTCAACAATAAATGATTCAAAAATATTATTAACAAAAGAAGCAATTAAAGAATTAAAAGAAGAATTAAAAGTATTAATTGAAGTAAAAAGACCTGAAGTAATTCAAGAAATTGTTGATGCTCGAGCTCAAGGTGATCTTTCAGAAAATGCTGAATATGAAGCTGCAAGAGAGAAGCAAGGATTAATTGAAGATAGAATTGCTGAAATTGAAAAAACTTTAGAAAATGCTCAAGAGATTAAAACAAGTAAAAAAGATATTATTTCAATTGGTTCTGTTGTAACTATTAAAAATAAATTTTCAAATCAAAATGAAACATATTCAATTGTTTCTACATACGAGTCAGATCCATTTGAAAATAAAATTTCTAATAAATCTCCTTTAGCATTATCGTTAATTGGTAAATCAAAAGGTGATGTTGTTATTGTTGAAGCTCCTACAAAATATGAAATTGAAATTTTAGATATTAAATAATTGCAAATAATTTAATATGAAAAATGAACAAAAAAATATAAATACAATAATAAATCATTTAAAGAACTCAGGATTTGTTTTTCAATCATCAGAAATTTATGGTGGACTAGCTAATACATGAGATTATGGACCATTAGGTATTTTGTTAATTAATAATATAAAAAAAGAATGATGAAAAAGTTTTATTATTAAAGAGAAAAATAATGTAGGAATTGATTCTAAAATATTATTAAATCCAAATGTTTGAAAAGCATCAGGACATTTGGCTAATTTTTCTGATTTACTAATTGAAAATAAAATAAATAATAAAAGATATCGAGCTGATCATATTTATGAAGGAATTACAAATAAATCAGCAGCAGAAATTTCACAAGAAGAATTAGAAAAATGAATTATTCAAAATGTCAAAGAATATGATAATTCCAAAACAGATTGGGCTAATATTAAAAAATTTAATTTAATGTTTAAAACTAATCAAGGAGTAATAGAAGATAAAAAAAACGAAGTCTATTTAAGACCTGAAACTGCTCAAGGAATTTTCATTAATTTTAATAATGTTCAAAGATCAATGAGATTAAAATTGCCCTTTGGAATTGGTCAAATTGGAAAGTCATTTAGAAATGAAATTACACCAGGAAATTTTATCTTTAGAACAAGAGAATTTGAACAAATGGAATTAGAATTTTTTGTATATCCTCATCAAGATGAAGAGTTTTATAATTACTATGTTTCTAAGTCAAAAAATTTTTTATTATCATTAGGTTTAAAAAATGAATCAATTAGATTAAGAGTTCATAATAAAGATGAATTAGCTCATTATTCTAAAGGTACTACTGATATAGAATTTTTATTTTCTTTTGGATGAGGTGAATTAATGGGAATTGCTAATAGAACAGATTTCGATTTAACATCTCATAATAAATTAGCTAATGAAAAATTAAAATATTTTGATCAAGAAAAGCAAGAATGAATAATTCCTTATGTAATTGAACCTTCAATTGGTGTTGATCGCTTATTATTAGCAATTATTGTTGATTCTTATCAAGAAGAAAAAATTAATGATGAATCTCGTATTGTATTACAATTAAAATACGAATTATGTCCTTATAAAGTATGTGTTTTACCTTTAGTAAAAAAACATTCAGATTCAGCCAAAGAAATTTTTGATTTACTAATTAATCATGATATTGTAGCAACATATGATGAAGTTGGGTCAATAGGTAAAAGATATCGAAGACAAGATAGTATAGGTACATATTGATGTATTACTTATGATTATGACTCAATTAATGACCAATCAGTTACTATAAGACATAGAGATACAATGAAACAAGATAGAATTAAAATTAAAGATTTAATTTCATATATTCAAAATAATAAGTAGGAGATTAAATGAAAAATATCAAAATAAATGATTTAGTTGCAAAAGTAAACATTGTTGATATTATTGAAAATTTTTCAAAGTTAACTAAATTTGGGTCTTCTTTAAAAACATTATGTAATGTCCATGGAGATAAAACTCCTTCTCTATCAATTAATCCTAAAAAACAAATATATAAATGTTTTGTATGTGATCATGGAGGTAATGCTTTAGATTATTTAATGTGAGCTCAAAATTTCTCTTGAAATGAAGCAGTTGAATATTTAATCAAAGCATCAGGAGAAAATATTGAAGAATTTCAATCATTATTTCATAATAAAAAACCTAAAAGTGAAAAAGAAATTAAATTATTAAAAGCATTACAAGAAGCAAGTGATATTTTTAATTATTATATAAATATCTATTTAGAAGAAAAAACAAATGATATTACTAATTTTGTTCATCAAAGAAAATTATCCAAAGAATTAATTAATAAATTTAAATTAGGATATGCTCCTAATTTTGATAGTGAAAATAATTATATTGATATATTAGAAAAAAAAGAAAATGATAAAGCAACATTAATCAATGCTTCTATTTTAAATGAAAATGGTTCACATCCTTTTTATGTTAATCGTTTAATATTTCCGATCATAGATGAAGATAATAATATTGTAGCTTTTAGCGGAAGAAAAGTTAATGATCTAGATGATAAATTACCTAAATATTTAAATTCAAAAGAATCGCTTGTTTTTAAAAAATCTTCATTTATTTATAACTATAATAATGCAAGAAAATTTGATTCTATTATTATTGTTGAAGGATTTATGGATGTTATTTCTTTGGCAAAATTAGGTTATGAAAATGCAGTTGCTTTAATGGGACTTTATATTTCTAAAAATCTTATAGATAAATTAAAAAACCATAAAGAAATATTATTATGTTTAGATAATGATGAAGCAGGAATTAATGCAACTATGAAATTAATAAATATTTTTTTAACAAACAATATTAATGCTTTTGTTATTGTTAATAAAGAAGCTAAAGATGTAGATGAAATAATTAATTCACCAAATGGAAAAGAAAAAATAACCAATATTTTTAATAATAAAGTCAAAATGATTGATTTTATTTGAAATTATTTTAGTGAAAATATAGAAAAAAATGATTATCAACAAATTAAAGATATGATTATAAAATTAGCTAATTATTCTAAAGATTTTGACCAGTTTTTAATATTAGATTTATCAAATCGATTATCAAAACAATTTGAAATTGATAAAGAAATAATTTCCAATTATTTTAAAACAAATTTGAATATGGTAAAATCAAATCATAGCAATAATAATATAAGTGTCCAAAATGGATTAGAAAACAGTTTAAATCAACCAATAAATATTAATAAAATATTAATATCTATATGACAAAATCCTTCATTTTTGAAGTCGCAAAATATAGTTAGCATAAATTGGCCTGAAGCTAAATATAAAAAAATTTATGAAGATATTAAAAAATATCACGAGAATAAAATCCCATTGCCAAAATATTCACAAGATTTTATTGATAATAAAATTCAAAATCTATTCTCAAAGGAGTCTTTACCAAAAAACATATTATCTTTTGATGAACTTATTGTTAGATCAAAAAAAGATTTTAAAAAAAATAAGCTAGATTATATTGATTATTTAATTAATAATTCAAATGATGAAGAACATGCATCAGAATTGTTAAAAATTAAATTAGATATCAAATCTAGAAAGGAATAAATTACCATATGAAAAAAGTTGCTAAAAAAATAACTAAAGATAAAAAAAATCTTAAAAAAGAAACTTTAAAAGCTAAAAAGTCTGAATTAAAAAATAAAACATTAGAAAAAAAATCTTCAAAAGAAGAAATATTGGTTAATAAAAAAACCAAATTGAAAGATGTAAAAAACACTAAAAAAGAAACAAAAACAAAAGTGAAAACTAATGCTAAAAAAATATCTAAAGTTAAAGAACATCAAAATAAAAAATTAGTAAAAGATGAATTTGATTATTATGATGGATTTGATGAAACAATAGAAAGAGATTTTGATGATATAACAAACGAGAATATTTCTCTAATTGTGAATTTAATAAATAAAGATTTAAAAAACAAACAAAAAAAAGATAAAAATAAAAAATCTTTAACTCAAGAAGAAGTAATGAAATTATTGGAAAAAAAGAAAATTGATATTTCAGAAGAAGTTGATGAAATATTTAATGTTTTAATTTCTAAAAAAATTATAAGTGACGAAATTGAAAGTGATTTAAATGAATTTGTAGATGAAAAACAAATCTATAAGGAATTATCCAAAAAATCAAAACAATTAGATACAGATACAAATGAATTTACAGATGAATTTACAGATGAAAATGATTTTAATGATATTAATGATTTAGTTCATGATGATAAAAAAATTAATGATGATGATTTTGATACAACAGATGAAGAATTTTATTATTATAATGATTTAGAAGAAGAATCATATGATGATGATGAAGATGAAGAATTGGAAACAAATCAATTTAATTTTGAAGACTACACCAATGAAGAGTCAACATTCATTAATAAGAAAGAACATAGAAAAATTCAATCTACTGATCTTGTTAATAAATTATCTGAAACAAATGATATTGTAAAATGATATATGAGATGAATAGGTAAATATGGTAATTTACTAACAGCTGAAGAAGAATTAAAATTAGCCAAGGAAGCAGAGCATAATACCAGAAAAGGAAAAAAGGCTAAGGATGAATTGATAAAAAGAAATTTAAGACTTGTTATTAATAATGCTAAAAAATACAAAAATAGAGGATTATCTTTTATTGATTTAATATCTGAAGGTAATTCAGGAATAATGAAAGCCGTTCAAAAATATGATTGAAGAAAAGGTTTTAAATTTTCAACATATGCTACATGATGAATTAGACAAGCAATAACAAGGGCCGTGGCAGACCAAGCAAGAACTATTAGAGTTCCTGTTCATATGGTAGAAACTATTAATAAGATCATTAAAATAAGAAGAGAATTACAACAAGAATTAGGTACTACTCCTACAGATGAACAAATTGCAGAAAGATATGGTGGAGATTTTACCGCAGATAAAGTAAGATATATTCGTCGAATTAATAATGATCCTATTTCTTTAGATAAAACTATAGGTAAGGGTGAAGATTCTTCAATAAGTGATTTTATTAATGATAAAAATGTTATTAATCCTGTTGATTTTGCAGCTCAAGAACAATTATCTGAAATTTTAAATGAATTAATGAATGAATCTCTAAATGAAGAAGAAAAAAACATTATAAAAATGAGATTTGGTTTTGGAAAAGATGAAAATGGAGAAATGATTAGAGTACATTCTTTAGAAGAAATTGCTCGTGACCAAGGAACAAGTAAAGAAAAAATTAGACAATTAGAAGGTAAAATTTTAAGAAAATTAAAACAACCTCAAAAAATTAAAAAACTAAAAGAATTTTATAAATATGAAAATTAATAAATAATCTAGCATATTGCTAGATTTTTATTTAATATTAAAATCAATAGAAATGTTTTATAATTATTTTAAATATGAACAAAATTAAAAGTAATAATTATATATATATATATATATAGAATAATATGCTTAATTTTACCTTTTTTAATTATAAATTCTTCTATTTCATGTTCAAATGTAAGTAATTCAAACACAAATATTAAAGAATTTAGAGTTATTAATAATGAAACTTTAATATCATCGCAATTAATAAATTACATTGGCGATTTTAAGATTGCAACTTTAACAATTAAAGAAGGAGAAGCTATAACTTCTTTTGATTCTTCACACACAAATTCATCACCTACAATATATAAAAAAAATGAGCAAATACATTTAGCTAGTGCAAAAAATAGTGGAATTGCCTTACTCAATGAAAATTGTTATCACATTTATGATATATATGGTGAACATTTGGATAATTCTGTATCTAATTCCATAATATGTAAATCTAATTATATTACTTATACTGTTTCTATTGATTCCAATATTATTTGGCCTGAAAATATTGTGTTTACTATTGATGCATCAAAAAAAATTGAGAATTATATGGAAAATAATGGAATTGTATCCAAGTTTGTTCAATGAGATTGAAAACAAAAAAGTTCTGGAAGTCCACCTTGAAGTCCACCTTCATGAGAAATTAGTTTAAAAATTGAAGTTATTTTAGGGAAATTAGCAGATAAGTCTTTGTCTTTACCTGCATGATGATCTTATTATAATCCTGGAGATATATTATATATTTCTATTACTAAAGCAGGATATCATCCTTCATATTCTTATTCATCTAATAGTGATATAGTTGCATCTGAAAATACTACAATAAAATTATCAATCAATATAAATTAAAAAAGGAATTATTATGATATCAAAAAAATATTTATTAATAACATTATGTTTACCTATTATACCAATTGCAACTTCTATTTCATGTACTAAAGCAAACTCTTCATCTATTTCAAGAACATTTCATGTTCTTCAATATGAACCGCTACTTAATAGTGATGTAAAAAAATTTGTAGGCAACACATATTCATTTTCTTTAGTTATAAATTATGGAGTAGCATCTACAAGTTCAACAGGGGCAGTTGGTACTTATTATAAAGGAACATTTGTTGATTATATAACTAATTCTAATGGAGACATTTTTCAATATAATCCAAATGCTACAGGACCAAATGATTGATATTCAAAATCATTAAATCTTTATGCTAGTTCACCTATTTTAGAATTTACTATAACATTGAATCAAACTGAAGTTAGACCCTATTAATAATTGAATAATTAAGAAAATTAATAACAAAATCAAAGAAACAAAAATCAGCAATAAAAAACCTAGACACATGTGCTAGGTTTTTAGATACTAAGATTTTGAAGACAAAATTTTTATCAAAATAATCAAATTTTCGAAACATCAATTAAAATTATTTTAAAAAAAATGGAATGTCATCTTCATCTTTGTTTTCATCACTTACAAGAAGAGAATTATTTAAATTTTTATTTTCAATATAATGATTTATTTCTTCAATATTGTATTGATCTACATTTAATTCATTGGTAATATAACCACTCATTTCATTTTCCAATGTATTTCCAATCTTTAACAAAATTTCTTGAGATTTTAATAAATCTTGCTCTATAGATTTTTCTTTAATTGTATTTGAGCCATATGTTGCTATTAATGATATTCTAACTTCATTTACTAAATTTTTATCAATATTAAAAGAAAATATTATGTTTAAATGATCAGTTCTTATTTTTTGTTTTATTTCTTTTTCTATTTGATTAATTTGCGCCGCTGTAAAACTTGGGTCAGCAACAATTAACATTATAATATTTTTTGAATTAGTAAATTTAGTATCAATAATTTTAGACTCAGTAGCTTGATTTACTGCTCTATATATTTTGTTTTTACCAATTCCAGAACCAAAACCAATATAAGATTCTTTTTTATCTTTTAGATATTGAATCACTTCATTTCAAGAAACTTTGAAGTCTTGGTTATCTGAAAATAGGTTGACAAAATAATTTAAAGTATTTTTTAGAAGCTTGTTAATTAATTTAAACATATCTGCAACTACAATATCAGGATAATTATTTAAAATACGATTATTAGAAATAGGGATTAATACATCAATATTTTCTTTTAAACTATTTAAACCTACAAGAGCATTTACTTCTTTTGTTATCCCTTCATAAGAAAATGGTGTAGTAACTACTGCAATAGTTAGAATACCCATTTCTTTTGAAAGTTTAGCAATAATAGGCAATGATCCTGTTCCGGTGATACCACCAAATCCTGAACAAATAATTACAATATCTGCATTAACAATCTTTTCTTTGATTAAATCTAATGAATAATATGTAGCATTTTTTGCAACATTTATATCATCAA
This sequence comes from Mycoplasma sp. UBA710, assembly GCA_002298905.1. Classification (GTDB taxonomy): domain Bacteria; phylum Bacillota_I; class Bacilli_A; order Mycoplasmatales; family Metamycoplasmataceae; genus UBA710. The sequence continues at coordinate 11,511 of DBMA01000018.1, forward strand.
AATTTTTTGTATTTTCAGCATCTCTTAATAAAATGGTTAAATTCTCATTATAATTTTTTAATGAATTTTCATTGCTATCAATATAAATAAAATTAATATCTGAATGAGATAAGTCATTTTCATTTTCGACAATGTTAACAACTTTACAACCAGTTCCACCTACACCAATAACTATTATTTTCATTAATAAAATATTTAGATCCTTTATTTTATTTAATTATGCTAATAACACATTAGAATTTCTTTTTGATGACACATCTGTTAATAAATGTCTTCTAGAATAATTATTATAGTTAATACTATAATATAAATTATCTGATTTTAAATGATTTAAAATACTTGTGTAAATCCAAAATTTTTTAGAATACATATATACTTTATTTCATTTATATATAGATTCATCATTTTCAATCATATTTACTTTTATTACATTATCATCAAAATATTTTAAGCAATATTGTTTTATGTTACTAGTTTTTGTTAAATAACCAATTATATTTAATTCAATTTTTTTGTTTTGTACATTGTTACCTTTAAGCTTTGAATCCATAATTATGGTATTAGCTTGCATACAAATTGATTTTAAAAATGATTTTATAATATCAGAAATATTTATTTGCTTAATACATTTAGAAACATCTTTTTTGATTGAATGAGAAAAATATATATTTTTGTCATTATTGTTATTATCTAAATCTCCATAGCATTCAATTAATTTTTTTGCTTCATAATGAGAAATATCAAAATCCATAGCTATTTTTTCAATTAGATTGAAAAAAGAGTAATCTAATTTATCTGTTTTTATAACAATGTTATTAATACTTGTTATTAATTTTGTTTGATATTTTTGAATTGATAATGTAAAGTTTAATTGATTATTTTTATTAAGATCTTTATTAATAAAACTATCATCATAAATTGCAATTTGTGATTCAAGAACAACATTTTTAATTTTTACATTAGTTAATTTATCAAACAAATCTGCGGTTTTTTGATAACTCTTTTTATCCATATATCTATTTGAAAATAATATCTTTAGTTTTCTTATTTTCTTATTAAATGGAAATATATTTGATTCTTTTTCTAAAAGTTCGTTGCTTTCAATATAGAAGAATTTAAAAGGTGTAACAGAAATTAAAATTTCATCATTTGAATTTAGAGGTGAACTATTTTTGCTTTTTTTCACAATTAATTCATAATCCTCGACATTTAAAAATTTATTTTCATTACATTCAATTTTTTCTTCAATAATTTTAGTTGAGAAATTTAAAAATTTAGAAGATTTCATAAAATCATCAAAAATGATATCTATTGATTTAATTTTTTGAGATATTTTTTCTTCAATAGTATCTATAATGTTCTTGATAGAATTTTTTATTTCATTTCTATTTTCGAAATTATTGTTTTTTGAAATAGATTCTTCATGAATATTAATAATATGATTGTTTAATTTAGCAGTAGCAATAATTTTAATATTGTTTTGACTAATAAAAGCATTTACCACAACATTTTTATTCATAACTTATCCTTTTTAATTAATTTCTAAAATTTATATAAAATTCTTAACTTAGCACTTCGAGATCTTTTATTTGCAAGAATCTCTTCTTTTTTAGGGTATAAAACTTTAACGAAAAAATTTTTTTTCTCTTGAATTGGAATTTTTGGATCATATTTATTTTTGATTAAATCACCAAAAAATTTTTTTACTATTCGATCCTCAATAGAATGAAATGTTATTATTGCTAACACTCCATTTGAATTTAATAAATCTATTGAATCTTTTAAAATACATTCAAGTGATTCAAGTTCATTATTAACAGCTATTCTTATTGCTTGAAAAACAGTTTTTGCTGGATTTTTTTGCCTAATAAGTTTTGCTGGTAAACATGATTTAATAATATTGACTAATTCAAGTGTAGAATTAATAGGTCTATTTTTAACAATGGCATTCGCAATCCTTTTTGGCATTTTTACATCTGCGTTATTGATAAAAATATTTACTATATCTTCTTCATTTCAATTATTTACTATATCTCATGCTTTTAATGATTGGTCTTGATTCATTCTCATGTCTAAATAACCATCTTTATTGTAAGAAAATCCACGATCTTTATTTTCGAGTTGAGGTGATGAAACCCCTAAATCTGCAATAATACCATCAACTTTTCTTATTCCTAATTTAGCTAATTCATCTTTAATATTTTTGAAATCCGAATGAATTAACTGGAAATGATTATTAATTTTAATAAGACGGCCTTGAGACTCCTCAATAGCAATTTTGTCTTTATCAAATGCTATTAATTTACCGTTTACGATATTTTTTAGTATAGCTTCTGAATGACCTGCTCTACCAAGGGTTAAATCAACATATATTCCATTTGGTTTTATGTTTAATGAGTCAATGACTTCATTTAACATAACAGGAATATGCATTATAATTTATATCCTTTTTTAAGCATTTCAGAAGCTAAATCATCAATAGTTGAATCATTTTCCAACTCTTCTAATTGCATTTCTAAGTTTTCAGAAGCTCATATTTCTATGATTCTTCCCATTCCTACAAATGAAATTGTTTTTTTGATAGCAATAGCTCTTAGAAAATTTTCAGGAATTAAAAAACGTCCTAATTTATCTGTTTCAACTTTTATTGTACGAGCCAGAATAAATCTTTTATATTTTTGAATATTAGGATCTAATTGATTGTTTTGATCAATTTTATCAACAAAATTTTCAAATTCTTGTACGTTTCTAATTTCTAATTTCTTTCCAGAGGAAATAGTAAGATAAAAAATGTTTCCTAAGTCATTTTTAAAACTTGGGGGTAATACAACTCTATTTTTAGAATCAATACTACGTTCAAATTGACCTATAAACATTTTCACCCACTTTCTACCACTATCACCCAAAATTATACATAATTATTTAAATTTACTTGAATTTTTTTGAAATTTTGCAAAGTAAAAAAGTAATCTATGACTAATATAAATTTATTAATTTATAATGTAAAAAAATAGTTGTCATATTTTTTGGACAATTATAATTTTCAGCTATAAGAAAAATTTGTTTTACAGGAATAATCAATATATAAATGAAATTTAGTTATAAAAGTTGATAATCACATATAATTAAAATAATTAATTCAAGATAAAAGAAATTTTAAAAATTATTTATAAATTTAAAAGGAGAAAAAAATGAAAAAACCAGTGGTTTTATGTGTTATTGATGGTTTGGGTTTAAGAGAAGAAGTACAAGGAAATGGATTTAAACAAGCAAAAACACCAACTTTTGATGATTTATTTAAAAATTATCCTAATTCAATTATTCAAGCTTCAGGAGAATATGTTGGATTACCAAAAGGACAAATGGGTAATTCAGAAGTAGGTCATTTAAATATCGGAGCTGGAGAAATAGTATATACAGGATTATCTTTAATTGGTAAAGAAATTGAAGATAACAAATTTAAATCTAATAAATATTTTAAAGAAGTATTTGACGATGTGAAAAAAAATAATGCAACTTTACATTTAATGGGATTATTATCACCAGGAGGAGTTCATTCTTTAGAGGAACATTTATTTTTATTAATAGATGCCGCACACGAAAATGATGTAAAAAATGTTTCAGTTCATGTTTTTGGTGATGGAAGAGATGTTGCTCCTAAATCAATATTAGCATCTATGGAAAAATTAGAAAAACAGTTGGCAAAATATAATTATAATTTAGCTTCAATTTCAGGTAGATTCTATGCAATGGATCGTGATAAAATGTTTGATCGTAATGAAAAAGCATATCAAGCAATTTTAGGTAAATCAGAACAAAAATTTACTTCAGGTGTAGATTATATCAATAAACAATATAAAGAAAATATAACTGATGAATTTTTTATTCCAGCAATTAATCCAAATGCTAATTTTGTAAAAGATGGAGATTCAATTATCTTTTTCAATTTTAGACCTGACCGTGCAAGACAATTAACCCATTTATTTATTGGATCTAATATTTATGATGTAAAACCATCAACACCAGTTAAAATAAATAAATTTGTTTCTATGATGAAATATGAAGGATTAGATACTATAGTTGCATATTCAGAAATGGAAGTTAAAAATCCAATTGGGAAAGTAATTTCAGAAAATGGATTAAAACAATTAAGATTAGCAGAAACTCAAAAATATGCTCATGTTACATTCTTTATGGATGGTGGAGTTGATATCGTTTATCAAAATATGGATAAAAAAATGATTGAATCATTAAAAATAGATTCATATGCTGATGCTCCTCATATGTCAGCTGAAGGAATAACAGATTATTTAATTGAAAATGGAAAAAATTATGATTTAATAATTATGAATTTTGCAAATCCTGATATGGTTGGTCATACAGGAAACTTAAAATCTACTATTGAAGCCGTTTCATTTTTGGATTCACAAATTAAAAGAATCAAAGATTGAGTTGAAGAAATAGGTGGCGTTTTATTTATCACAGCAGATCATGGAAATGCAGAAATAACTGAAGATGAAAAAGGGAATCCAGCTACAAAGCATACTTCAAGTCCTGTTATGTTGATAACTACAGATAAATCTATTAAATTAAAAGATGGAAAATTAGCTAATATTGCTCCAACTATTTTAGATTATATGAATATTAAAAAACCATCTTCTATGAATGAAGAATCATTAATTATTAAATAATTTAGAAATAAACGACCAATAAATGACAAAAAAATATTGAAAAAAAATTTTTTTAATTCTAAAAAACAATTTACCTAATAATAAAAAAGTTTGAAGATCTTTTACATTCACAGCATTACCTGTTGTTTTTTCATCATTAATTTTTTCTCTAAACGCCTTTATAGATAATTTTATGGCAATTAATTTATCAGGTGGTAATGAATCATTAGCACATGCTAATGCTTGAACAGAAATTCAATTAGAAATAATTGCTGCAACCACAATTATTGGAACTGCTATTTTTTCTCAATATGTTGGCAAGAAAGAGTGAAATAAAGTAAAAGAAGTAATAAACTTAAGAATGCTCTTATCAGTAGGAATAGCTTTAATCTTTGCAATTCCATGCATTTTTTTTAATGATTTTATGATTAGAGTTATTTCTAGCTTTGATGATCATATCTCTCAAAATGTGAGGAATAATGCTAATGAATATTTAAGAATAATAGCAATATCTTGAATTTTAAATGCTTGAGCATTTACTCTACAGATGATTATTAGAGAAAAAAATCATGGATTTATATCGCTTTTTACATCATTATTAACTGTAATTGTTAATATTATTTTTAATTCAATTTTTATTTATGGTTTAAAAAAACCAATTATTTTTTTAGCTTATTCTACAATTATTTCTTTATCCATCGAAATAATATTTTTATCTATTTGAATTTGAATAAAAGAAAGAGTTTTATTTATAAATATTTTTAAAATATTTAAAATATCTAAAGAAATTTTTCAACAGTTTTTTAAAAGATTACCTTCATTTATTTTATTTGTTATTGCATCTTTAACTATTACTCTTAGATTTACATTATGAAATTTAGGTTATCCTGTAGGAACAATTGGTAATCATTATTTAAGAATTTCAGCAGCTACTATTTTAGGACTTACAGGAATGTTTTTTAATATTTTTTGAACAACTTTTGAATCTCTTAGTGCAACGGTTGCAGTTTATATTGGAAATGAATTAGGAAATAATAAAATAGATATAGCCAAAAGAAATGCAAAGCAATTACAAGGATTTCATTTTGTTTTAGCAATTATAATGGGGTTGATTGCTTTAATATTTGCTTTTACTACTCAATATATGTCATTCTTATCTGAAGGATATTTGAAAGAATTGAAAAATTATTATGAAATAAATGGAAATGAAATTCCTAATGGAATGAACATAGAACAAATTCTAGAAGAGGGTAAAAGTATATTTTTACAAAATATTAAAAATAGTTTATTAGGTATTGTTGTTTTTATTCCAATGTTTGTTTGATTTGTATCAAGAAATAGAATTATTTCTATTGGAGGAAAAACAAATATTGTGGCATTAATAGAATTGTTAATAGGAATTTTTCAAATTTTATGATTACTTATGATTGTTTTAGGTTTAACAAGATTGAATATTGTTTTTGCTTGATCTTATTTTATTTTTTATTTCTCAGATATTGCAAAATGAATAGTTTATGAAATAGTTTATTGCAAAATTGATTGAGCTAAAAATGTAACAATTAATCAAGTTTAAATTTTTAGGTGTATAGCAAAAATGCTTGACAGAGATAATTTATTTTATGATAAAATATTTAAAATTTAATTTTTTAAAATTAAAGGAGGATAAATGGTAAAAATTAGATTAAAACGTATAGGTAATAAATTCAATGCCATCTATAGAATTATAGTAGCAGATGCAAAGGCTCCTAGAGATGGTAAATTTATTGAAGAAATAGGGTTCTATAATCCACATAGTAAAGAATTAAAAATTGAAAAAGAATTAGCTTTTAAATGATTATCAAATGGAGCACAATTAACAGACACCGCAAAAGATTTATTTACTAAAGAAAAATTAATTGCTGAGTTTAATAAACAAAGACCACAGAAAAAAGTTAAAAAAGCAAAAACTAGAAAAACAAAATCAAAAGAAACAAAAGATAAAAAAAATAAATCTGTTAAAAAACAAACTAAAACTAAATCATCAAAAGTAGAAAAACCAGCTAAATAATTTTTAAAATAAATGAAAATAAATTTTTTAACAATATTTCCAAAATACTATGATGCATTCCAATCTGAATCAATAATAGCAAAGGCAATTCAAAGAAAACTAATAGATATTAATATAATAGATTTTCGAGAATTTACTTTGCATAAACAAAAAAAAGTTGATGATGAAATTTATGGTGGTGGTTCAGGGATGTTATTGATGATTGAACCTATTGATCGAGCATTAGCATCGATTAAAGAAAAAACAAAAGTTATTTTATTAACACCTCAAGGAAAAACTTTTAATCAAAAATTAGCAAATGAATTAGCAAAAGAAGATTCAATTACATTAATTGCGGGAAGATATGAAGGATTTGATGAAAGAATATCAAATTTAGTAGATGAAGAAATATCAATTGGTGATTATGTTTTAACAGGAGGAGAATTGCCTTCGATGATTGTAGCAGATGCAATTATTAGATTGATTCCCAATGTTATTAAAAAAGAAAGTTTTACTAATGATTCTTTTCAAAAAAATCTTTTAGATTATCCTCAATATACAAGACCTGCTAATTATAAAGGGATGAAAGTGCCAGAAGTATTATTAAATGGTAATCATAAGGAAATAGAAAAATGAAGAGAAGATATGGCAATAAAAAACACTAAGAAAAAAAGACCAGATCTTTTAGAAAGGACAAATAATGATTAATAATTTAATTGAAAAAATTGAAAAAAAACAAAAACGTAATGATTTACCAAAATTTGAAGTTGGTGATAATGTAAAAGTTCATGTTAGAATCAAAGAAGGAGAAAAAACAAGAATTCAAATTTTTGAGGGATTAGTTATTGCTAAAAAACACTCAGGAACAAAAGAAACATTTACAGTTAGAAAAATATCATATGGAATTGGAGTAGAAAGAACTTTTCCTGTTCATAATCCAAATATTTCTTCTATTGAAATTTTAAGAAGAAACAAAATCAGAAGAGCAAAATTATATTATATGAGAGATTTAAAAGGTAAATCATCAAGACTTAAAGAAATTAGAATTAAAAAAAATAATTAATTATGATCAACAAAAAAACATTTTTAAATTTAACTTTATTATCAAATGTAATGATTATTCCATCAGTTGTTTCTTGTGGAAATACAAATACAAATTTCAAAGTTATGAATTGAGTTATTGATATAAACAAAGTAAAACAAGAAGCTCAAAATTTTTTAGCATTCAATAATTTAACTTTAAATGAAAAAATTAATAAAGTTATTAAACAAGTTCCTAATTCAGGTTATGAATTAGATCGCTATACTATAGAAGCAATTGAACAAAATTGATTTGAACAAATGTCTATAGAGCAAGTTGATGTTAATCAAAAATCTTATAAATTAATTTTTAAATTAAAAGATTCCCAAGTAATTAATTCATCTAATAATCAAACAAAAACCAAATATTGTCCTTATCGTTTACCAAATAATCAATTAGTTCAAGAATTTAATTTCAATCTTTAAAATTAGTTACTAAATTAATTATGATTAAAGAGAAAATTTTAAGAATAGGCATTGTTGCTGAATATAATCCTTTCCATAATGGTCATATATATCAGATAAATGAAATTAAAAAAAGATGACCTCAATCTCAAATAGTTGTTGTTTTATCAGGTAAATATGTACAACGAGGTGAATTAGCAATTGCATCATATGAAGAAAGAAAAAATATTGCATTGCAAAATAATATTGATGAAATTTATGAATTGCCTTTTGAATTTGCTACTCAAGCAGCTCATATTTTTGCACAAGGAGCAATTCAAGAATTAAATAAATATAAGATAGATTATCTAGTGTTTGGTTCTGAAACTGACAATATAGATAATTTTTATTTAATTGCCCAAACAATTAAAGAAAATAATGATTTGTATTATCAAAAAATAAGAAAAGAAATGAAAACAGGAATTTCTTTTCCTAAAGCAAATCAAATTGTATTAGAAGAATTGATAGGAAAATCATTTACAATGCCAAATGATATTTTGGGATTGGAATATGTTAAAGCAATTGTAAATAATAATTATCCCATAAAAGCTTTTTGTATTAAAAGAACAAATGATTTTCATTCCATGATCCCTTCAAATAATATTGCAAGTGCAACTTATATTAGAAAATTAATTTATGATAATAATCTAGAATACAAAAAATTTACACCAATGATTTTTAAAAAAATTCCTGATAGAATTGAAAATTATTATTCTAAGTTTCAGAATATAATAAAAAATAAATCAAGTGAAGAATTAAAAAAAATAAAAATGATTTCTGAAGGAATGGAAAATTTATTTAAGAAACACATAGATGCTCCTACATATGAAGAATTTGTTAATCGAACCAATTCTAAAAGGTATACATCAAGTAGAATTAAAAGAGCAATGCTATATATTCTATTAAATATAAAGTGTGACATTTAAGCTGCTATTCTTTGTCAATTTTTTCTTCAATAATTTGTTCTATAATTTGAATTGGAACTTTTGTATTTAACATAATATATGTTAAATATCCATTTTCAATTAATGAACCTTTAGATCTAAATAATTTAATTTGAGGATTATCTAAATTAATTTGTTTAGCTAATTTAGTAGATAATCCTGCATCTGAAAATACAACTACAGTTTCAATTTTTTTTAATTCATTTACCCTATCATTAATAATTTTCAATATTTCTTTTTCATTACCTTGATCTAAGCCTATAGGTAAAAAAATAAAATTAAAAGTATTACACATATTTTGTGATTTAAAATATTTGATAATTTCTTGAGAAAAACATAATTTATTAGTAATGATTAAAAATAATGTCATATGAAAAACCAACAATTCTATGCAAAATATAATTAATTATTATGAGAGCAATACTATCACTAATTTTGTTATCTAAATAACTAACCTACTTAATTATAATACTTTTTTAAAAAAATTAATTTGGTTTATAAATCTCAGGAACATTTTCATAAAAACCCTTGGGACAATCTACAGTAAATGACATATTTTTTCCATTAATATGTTTAAAAGATAATTTATAAGCATGAAGTCTTTGTTTAAAATCATCTAAGTATTTATCATATAAATCATCTCCTAATACTGGATGATTAATATATTTTAAATGAACTCTTATTTGATGAGTTCTCCCAGTTTTTAAGACACATTTAACTAAAGAGTATTTATTATTGAAATTATAAATAGGATAAACATCTGTATAAGCATTTTTACTATTTGTTTTACTTACCATCATTTTTTGAAAATCATGTGGATTTCTTCCAATTGGAACATCAATGTGAATGATGTTATTAATCACTCCTTTAACAATTGCTAAATATTCTCGATTTACTTCATGATTTTTTATTAAATTTGCAAAATAACGATGAGCTTGATTTGTTTTAGCGACTATTAAAAGACCTGAAGTGTACTTATCAATTCTATGAATTATTCCAGGTCTAATTGAACCATTTAAATCTGATAAATTTTTGAAATGATAAAGGAGAGCATTCACTAATGATTTATCATAGTTTCCAGGAGCTGGATGCACTATCATTCCTGAGGGTTTATTAATTATTATTATATGCTCATCCTCATAAATAATATCTAGAGGAATATTTTGTGCTTCTAGATTGTATTCATCTTTAACTATTTTTTTGGTAATTTTTATAATATGATTTGGTTTAACAATAAAATTAGGTTTTCTTACTTCTACTGTCTCATCAACAAAAACTCCATAATCTTTAATTATATCCTTAACATCATTTCTAGAAATATTTGTATGATTTGATATATATTTATCAATTCGATCTTGATATTCTACTTTAATAATAATTTCATCTTTAATAATCATTTTAACCTTAATTATTTATTACATTTTCAGAAGTAATGAATACATCATTTTTACTTAATCCTAATTCTAATGCAGAAGTAATATTGAAAATATATCCTTCATTAATTGCATTCGGTAAAAGCTGGATAGTAATTTTATAATTATTATTTTTAATTAGCAATTTATTATTTTGATATGCCGTAAAAATTATATTGGTTCAATTTGCAGTTGTAGAAGTAAATATTTTCTCTAAAAAAGCTTTTAAATTTACCTCTTCACATGTTTTGGGATCACTAATCTTGCTTCATTCTTGATTGAATTGATCAACATTTTGATATTTTGTAAAAGAAGGATTTAAATTAATATCAATTTTATTTGCATATACAAAATTAGTACTTAACGCATTTATTATTGCAGTTGATACAATGTTGCTATCTTTTGATGAATCAAATAAATAAAAAATAATAGTTAAATCTTTAGAATTTTCTTGAGGTTGAATGGTAACTTTTTTAATATTATTATAAATTTCATAATTATTTGCTTCTAATATTTTTTTAAATTCTAGGGTGTCAATAGTAAAATATTTGTTTAAATCATTCAATAATTGATCAATACCTGATCATGAAGTAAAAGTTACAAAATTTTTTATGATATCTAGTCCAATATTTTTACTTGTAATTAAATTAGGATTTTGAATAAAAATATTTTTAAATTTATCTGTAATCTCTTTTTGAAAAGACAAATTATTAGTAGCATTTCCACCACAAGAAATTGCAAATAAAGTGGGTGAAAACGATAATATTGGAAAACATATTAACAACTTACTAAATCTATTCATAGATTTATATTATACACAACTTTGGATTATTCAGTTTCTAATTCCAAAATCATATCTCTTAATTGAGTTGCTCTTTCAAAATCCAATTTTTCAGCTGCTTTTTTCATCTCACTTCTTAAATCTTCGATTATTTTTTTAATTTCTACTTCTTTCTTTTTACTATTAGATTTTTGATTTTGAATTAATTTAATAGCATTAGTAATATCATGACCTTCAATTGGTTCAAATATTGGTTTTTTAATAGTATGAGGAATGATATTGTGCTTTTTATTATATTTTGATTGAATCTCTCTTTTCATTAAATTATCTTCAATTGTAGCTTGCATACTTTTGCTAATACTATCAGCATAGAAAATTACTCGACCATTTTCATTTCTAGCAGCACGACCAACAATTTGAATTAAAGATGATTTTGATCTAAAAAATGATTCTTTATCAGCATCTAGCACCATAATTAAACTTACTTCAGGTAAATCTATTCCTTCACGTAATAAATTAATTCCTATAACAACATCATAAATCCCTTTTCTTAATTTACGTAAAATTTCATTTCTTTCTAAAGTTTTATGTTCGGAATGGATATAAGCTATTTTTATTTTTTTAGCTTGAAAAAATTTTGTTAATTCTTCTGCTGTTTTTTTTGTTGTGGTAACAATAATGGTTCTTGTTTTGTTTTTGATTTGTTTTTGTAATTCATCATACATATCATCTACTTGATTTGTTGCTGGATGAATTTCAATAATAGGATCTAAAAGACCTGTTGGTCTAATATATTGAGTAACAACTTCTCCATTAGTTAAATCTAATTCATAATTACCTGGAGTTGCCGAAATATAAATTTTTTGAAAATCATATTTTTCAAATTCTTCAAATTTTAAAGGGCGATTATCTAAAGCAGAAGGCAAACGAAAACCATAATCTACAAGATTCATTTTTCTAGCATGATCTCCATTATACATTCCATTTAATTGAGGAATCATCATATGAGATTCATCAATAATTAATAAAGTATTTTTTGGCAAATAATCAAATAAAGTATAAGGTTTTTCGCCTTCTTTTCTTCGGTCGATATGACGTGAGTAATTTTCTATTCCAGAACAATATCCAAATTCTTTTAAAGAATCCAAATCATTTTTAGTTCTATCTTTTAATCTTTGATATTCTAAATGTTTTTCTTGTTTTTTAAATTCTTTTAATCTGCTTTCTAATTCTAGTTCAATTAATTGTATTGTTCCATCAATATTATTTGATTCTACAACATAAGAACTTGCTGGAAAAATTAAAGCTTTATCTTCTTTGGAAATAATTTTTTTAGTTATTGGATCAATTTTTTTAATAGATTCAATGGTGTTGTCAAAAAATTCTATTCTTAAATTATAGTGATGAGTTCATCCGGGAGCTATTTCCACAACATCGCCTTTTACACTAAATTCACCGCTTTCAATTGATATTTGATTTCTTTGATATTGTTGTTGAACTAACATAACAAAAAAATCATTTCTTTTAATATTTTGCCCAACAGAAATATTTAAAAAAGAATTTTTATATTCTTCAGGTTTATTAGCACCATAAATAGCTGCTACAGAAGCTACTACAATAGTTTCTTTAGAAGTTAATAAAGAATTCATAGTTGACATCCTCATCATTTCTAAATCATGATTAGTTTTAGATGTTTTTTCAACATAAACGTCTGATTGGGGTAAATAAGATTCAGGGCGATAATAATCAAAATAAGATACAAAATATTCTACATTATTATGAGGAAAAAATGATTTTAATTCAGAATATAATTGAGAAGCTAAAGTTTTATTATGAGATAAAACAAGAACAGGTCTTTGTAATTCATTTATTACATTAGCAATAGTAAATGTTTTACCACTACCTGTTACTCCCAATAATACTTGATTTTTAATATTATTTTTTACACCTTGAACCAATTTCTTAATAGCTTCTGGTTGATCCCCTGAAGGTTTAAAATTGGTTACTAATTTTAATGACATAATTAAATTATAAATTATTATTTTATTCTTATTAATAATCTTCATGTTTATAT
>DBMA01000021.1 GCA_002298905.1 Mycoplasma sp. UBA710
AAAAATATAATTTAAAATATTAAACTATATGCTTAAAAGAATTAACAATACATTAAAAAAGTCTATTTTACCAATATTAATACTAATATCAGTTATTGCGTGTTTATTAGCAACAGTTATTTTATTAGTTTTGAATAATAAATCTGAAAAAATCAATCAATCAACAATAATTTTATATGTATTATTATCAATTACTATTGTTTTGATTTTCTTATTTGTGATAATAATAGGTAAACAGATTAGTTCAGGTAATAAAATTGTTAATAATGGTATTAATTACTATGTTGAAAATCTTGTGTCAGAATTGTCAATTGGAATTGTGATTTTTCAACCTAATGGAGACATTTTGTGAATTTCAGATTTTATTGAGGAAAGATTTGGGGAAAGAATTATTAATGAAACTCTAAATTATTTTAATAAAGATATTAATTTATCTAAGAAAATCAGGGATTTCACCTCAATTTATAAAAAAGATGAATATGTTTATCGTCTATCATTTGTTGCAAGAGAAATGGTTTTAGTTGTAAAAGATATTACTCAAGAGTTCTCTGCAACTCATTTTTATGAAATTGAAAAACCAGTTATTGGTGAAGTGGAAATAGATAATTATCAATTATTTAGAGCTTCACTTTCTGATGATGAAATGTTTCACATTCAATCAATTATTAAACAACTTTTTGATAATCTATCAAAAACATATAATTTATTTTATAGACAATATTCAGATGGTAAATTTCTAATCATTACTAATAGAGATAATTTAAATAAAATAATCTTGACAAATTTTGAAGAATTTGAAAAATTAAATAATATTATCATTAGAAAAGCAAGATTATCATTATCTATTGGATTTGGTGTTGATACATCTAATTTTTCTCAGCTTATTAGCATGGCAAAAGAAGCGTTGTATCAATCTCAAACACGTGGAGGAGATCAAATAACAATAATTTCTGCTTTTGAAAAAACAAAAAGATTTGGTTCTAAATCTGAAATAACAGTTGTTAAATCAAGAACAAGAATTAAAAATACAGCAAATAATTTAAAAATAAAATTAAATGATAAAAAAATTAAAAATGTTGTAATTTATGGTCATAAATTTGCAGATTTAGATGCAATAGGAGCTTCATATGCTTTATATGAAATTGCAAAAAGTTTTGGTAAAAATGCTGTAATTCAAAATTCTACTTTTGATAATACAGCCCAAAAGGCATTAAAAAGATATTTAAAAAATCCAGAAAATATTTTTGTTTCAAAGTCAAAAATTAAATCATTAAATAAAGAAGAAACAATTGTAATTATTGTTGATTGTTCTGAAGAAACAAGGGTTGAAAATCCTCAAATATTTAATAATGTAAAAAGTGAAAACTTGTTTATTTTTGATCATCATCGTGTTTCTAAATTAGATGATGTAGTGCATAATTTAAATACATATATAGAATCAACAGCCTCAAGTGCTTCAGAAATTATTACAGAATTAATTCAATTTAATGAATTTCAAAAAAATATCTCTAAATTAGGTGCTCAAATGTTGTTAAACGGTATTTTTTTAGATACTAATCAATTTAGAAAATCAACTTCATCTAGAAAATTTGCGGCAGCATCTTTATTAGAAGATTGAGGAGCAAATATTGATGAAACATTAGAATTGATGAAAATCCCATTTGATATTAATCAAAAAATTATTCAAATTGTCTCTAAATCAAAAGAAATTAAACCTGGTTATTGACTATCATACACTGATGAAATAATTCCTATTGATGTTATTTCAATAGCAGCTGATGAAATTTTAAAAATAGAAGGAAGAAAAGCATCATTTGTTGTAGGGCAACTACCTAAAGCATCTCCATCAGACAATCCAGTTTATAAATTAAGTGCAAGATCAATTGATGTAAATGTTCAATTAATTGCAGAAGCCGTTGGAGGTGGGGGGCATTTTAATTCGGCTGCTGCAATGAGTGATTCAAATGTTAATGAAACATTGGATACATTTGTAGATAATATTATTCAAGCTATAGTTTCATCAAAAGAGGATAAATATGAAAGTAATTATTATTAAACAATATCAAAAATATAAAATAAATGACATCATTGAAGTATCTAATGGTTTTGGTAAAAATTTTCTTATAAAAAATGGTTATGCTGTTCCAATAAATGAAAGTACAAAGAAAGAATTAGAAATTAAAAAAGATAATTATCAAAAAGAACAAGCAAAATTAGAAAAAGAATCTCTAGAATTAAAAGAAAAAATAGAACAATTAGAATTGGTTTTTTCATTAAAAGTAACTAATGATGTAGTTCACGGATCAATAAGTTCTAAGAAAATTAATCAAGAATTAATTACAAAAGGTTTTAAATTAGCTAAACATATTATTCCTTCTGTTCATATTAATTCATTGGGAGTTACAAAAATCAAACTAAAATTATTTCATAATGTTGAAGCAATTTTAAAAGTGAGAATTATAGGTGAATATGGAAAATAATCAAAACATTATTGAAATAGAAGAAGCATTGTTAGGATTAATTCTAGTTAATAATAAAATAGATGAAAGTATTTCTAATATTTTTATTTATTTAGATTTCGATTCGTTTTCTAATAAATCAAACCAAGAAATGTTTAAAATGTTTCAATACTTTTATGATAATAATATTAAAGATTTCGATTTAGCTATTATTAATAATTACTTAACAAAAAATTCTTTAACCAAAATAATTAATAATCAATATTTAAATAATTTATTAAACAATGCTGGATATTTGCAATCAATAAATCATTATCAAGAGATTATTAATGAAAACGCAACAAAAAACAAATTAAAAAGCATTTTAGAATCTTCTTTAAAAGTGGTAAATAATAATCCGGCTAATATGATGATAGAAAAAATTAGAAATGATTTATTTAAATTAGAAGGTAGACATATTAGTTCAGATTTTTTATTAGGATCAGATGTTGCTAAAAAAGTTGTTGATGATGCTTTGAGTGGTGAAAAGAAAATTAAAGGATTAAAAACACGTTTTCATGCATTTGATAATATTACAGCAGGACTTCAAAAAGGTGATTTAATCATTTTGGCCGCAAGACCTTCTGTGGGTAAAACAGCTTTTGCTTTAAATATTGCTATGAATTTAATTTTACAAAATAAATCAGTTGTCTTTTTTTCTTTAGAAATGCCTGCCGAACAATTGATGCAAAGAATGATTTCATCAATTGCTTCAATTAATAATTATTATTTTAAAGAACCATCAAAATTAACAAAAGAAGAACAGTCACAAATTGTTTATGCATATAATCAATTAAAAGATAAAAACTTTTTTATCGATGATTCAGGTTCTATAAAATTAAATGAAATTATATGAAAAACCAAAAGATTAAAAGAAAAAGGTGAATTGGATTTAGTGATTATTGATTATATGCAACTAATTCCACTTGATATCTATAGTCATGGAAATAGACAACAAGAAGTATCTAAAATTTCACGTTCTTTAAAACAATTAGCAAGAGAATTAGATGTTCCAATTATTGCTCTTTCTCAATTAAATCGTCGAGTAGAAGAAAGAGAATCAAAAAGGCCTATGATGTCAGATTTAAGAGAATCAGGTTCTATCGAGCAAGACGCAGATATTATTGCATTTTTGTATCGCGAAGATTATTATAATAAAGAAACAAAAGAAGATGAAGAAACAAGTAAATTCAACCATAAACATTTAACAGAATTAAATATTGCAAAACATAGAAATGGTTCAATAGGCACTATTCAATTTACATTTGATTCATCAATTGGTAAATTCAATGAATTTTATAATGAATAAATATTACATTAAAGGACTAAATAGTTTAAAAATAAATTTGCTATAAACTTCTTTTATTTTGTTATATTTTCTATATTTTCTTTCTATAGAAAGTTCCTTGTAAAAATCAGTAATATTATTTAATTGGTTAATAATATTTTCTCCATATAATAAGTTTACCCCTTCTTGATTTGAATAAAATGATCTCATATCTAAATTATTTGTACCAATATAAGCATATTGATTATCAAAAGTAGCAAATTTAGCATGTAAAAATGTATTATTTAATGCATAAACTTTCATTCCATAATAAGATAAACTATTACTATAAAAAATAGATGCTTTATAAGTAAATTTTTTATCGGGTTTTCCAGGTATATACATTTCAATTTTGACTCCTCTTTTTAAAGCGTTTTTTAATGCTATAAAAATATTGAATGTAGGGATAAAATAAGGAGTTACTAATTTAATTTCAGTTGTAGAATTATTAATTCAAAAAATTAAAGATTGCTCTAAAATTTTATCTTTTCTTAAAGGAGTCTCATCAAAAGTTAATATCTTACAATTAGATTTTAATTTCTTATTATTTTGATATAAATAATTATTTTTATTTAATTTTTTATTTGTGATTTTATATCAATCAAATAAAAAATAACTTTCATATTCATTAATTATCTTACCTTTTGCAGAAAAATTAGAATCAGCTCAGTATCCGTATTTTTTAGAAAATGAACAATATTCATCAGTAATATTTAATCCTCCAAAATGAATAATTTCTCCATCAATAATGAAAAATTTTTGATGCAATCTTTTATTATCGGTATGTCTTACATAAGGATAAATAGGTATATTATAAAAACATAAATCAATTCCCATAAATTTTAAATATTTAAATTCATCTATTGGAACCTTTCATGAACCAAATTTATCAAAAATTATTTTTACTTCAACACCTTTTTTTACTTTTTCAATCAATAATCTTTTTAATTTTTCATATATCTCAGATTCTTTAATAATATACATCTCAATATGAATATATTTTTTAGCATTTTTTATATCATTTAAAAGGCGTTCATAAGCATCATAACCATGTTTAAATATTTGTAATTCTACATTATGAAAATTTTTTTTTATTAATTTTTCTTGTCAAGAACCAATAAATTCATTTATATTTGAATCTTCATAATTTTCGATTTTGAACTCTTGAAATTCTTTTTCAAAAGTTTCTCAATTTATTCCTTTATCTCTTCTGATTCTAAATAGCATATAAAAAATAATGCCTACACATGGAAAACAAATCATAAAAAATATTCAAGATATTTTTTCAATTTCATGATCATCATTAATTAGAGAAAATGTAATAAAAATAAAATTAAAAATATATGTAGTAATAAAAAAAATTGTTGCTCATTTTCATGTTCATCTTCCTAAAACAACAATTAAAATTGATAAAACAAAAATAATTGATAAAACAAAAAAATCAATAACTAATCATTTAAATTTTTTCATAGATTTTAATAATTATAAATTATTTTATTTCATATTTTTTTGTTATTATAATTTGTTAAAATTATATCTATGAAATTAATAAATCAAATTACGCCAATTGAAGAAGATTTTTCCAAATGATATACAGATGTAATAATAAATGGTAATTTAATTGAATATGGACCCATTAAAGGAACAATGATCTTTAAGCCAAATTCATATGGTATTTGAGAAAATATCACAAAAGAACTTAATGAAATAATTAAAAACAAAGGTGCTCAAAATGTATATTTACCTTTGTTTATTCCTAAAAATTTGATATCTAAAGAAAAAGATCATGTAAATGGTTTTGCGCCAGAATTGGCTACTATAACTAAAGTTGGAGATAAAAAATTAAGTGAAGATATTTATATTAGACCTACATCAGAAGTTTTATTTGCTCAATTATTTAAATCAGAAATAAATTCATATAATGATCTACCGAAAATTTATAATCAATGATCTAATGTTGTTCGTTGAGAAACAACAACAAATCCTTTTTTAAGAAGTACAGAATTTTTGTGACAAGAGGGACATACTTCACATAGTAATGCAGAAGAAGCAATTCAATTTACAGAAGATATGATTAAAATATATCAACAATTTTATAAAGATTATTTAGCACTAGATGTCATTTGTGGTAAAAAAACTGAAAAAGAAAAATTTGCAGGAGCAGATACTACGTGGACTATTGAAGCAATGATGAAAGATGGGAGAGCTTTACAAGCTGCAACATCTCATTATTTATCTCAAAATTTTTCTAAAATGTTTGATGTATCTTTTAAAGATCAATCAAATAAATTAGTTAATGTCTATCAAACATCTTGAGGTCTTTCAACAAGATCAATAGGTGCTATTATTATGGGTCACGGAGATAATAGAGGTATTGTTATACCTCCAAAAATTGCTCCTATTAAAGTTATTATTATTGAAGTGCTTGCAAATAAAAATAAAAAAGTAAAGGAAATATCTAATCAAATTTCTAATTTGTTACAAAATAATAATATTTCATCAAAAATAGATGATAGTAATAAATCAGTTGGCTTTAAAGCTTCACAATCTGAAATTGAAGGTATTCCAATAAGAATAGAAATTGGACCAAAAGAAATTGAAGAAAATAAAGTTCTTGTTATTAGAAGAGACACATTAGAAAAATATTCTATTCAAATATCAGATATTTTAGAATTTATAAATAATTTATTGCAAGAAATTCATACTAATCTATATAACAATTCTAAACAAAGATTAAAGGAAAATTTAGTTTATTGCAATTCTTATGATGAATTTAAAGAATTAATAAAGCAACAAAAATTTGTAGTAGTGCCAATAGTTAGTGATTCTTTTAAATGAGAAGAGAAAATTAAAGAAGAAACATTTGCTACCTCAAGATGCATTCTATTATCAAACATTTTTGATATTAAAGAAGATAAATGTATGATGACAAATAAAGTTACAAAGAATTTTGTATTATTTGCAAAATCATATTAAAATATTTAATAAAAGAGAGATTGAAATATGAAAAAACAAATGTTTGAAATAAATTCATACAATGAATTGGAAAATATTATTAAATCTAATAAAGGTATTTTATTAATTGACTTTACAAGTCCAGCGTGTGGTCCATGTTTAATGTTAACTCCTGTTTTAGAAAAATTAGTAGATGAAAATATTTGTTCAGTAGCATCAATTAATATTTTAGAAAATCAAGAATTAGCAAAAGAATTTAAAATATCTGTTACTCCTACAATAGCAATTGCTAAAGATAATAAAATTATAGAATCATTTTTAGGATATCAACCTTTTGAATCATGAGTGGAGATTATAGAAAAAATTAATGCAAATCACAACAAATAATAGAACTTTTAATATAGAAGCTTTCTTTATTGATTTAGATGGCACATTGTTTGATAAGTGAAACAAAAAAATATCTAAAAAAAATATAGAAGCTATTCAAGCTATTCAAACTAAAATCCCTTTTATTATTTCAACAGGAAGATCATATAGTAATAAAGTGAAAAAAATTATGAATTTATTAAATATTGAATATGCAATATGTCAAAATGGTTCTCTTATTGTTAATAATCAAGGAACTATTATTAAAAATATAACTTTAAATAAAGATCAAGTAACTAAAATTGTAGATATTGTGACGCAAAATAAATTAGGATTTACTATAAATTCAGAATTTTTAATTTATTCTAATTATTGATTGTTTGCTCCTTTTAGATTTTTATGAAGAAAAAAATGAAAACCCATTAAAAAATATCGTTTTAAAGAAAATATTGTAAATAAAATTGTTATTGCAGGATTGGTTAGAGCAAAGAAAGTATGAAAATTATCTGAAAAAATTAAAAAAGATGTTTTTGGCGTGAGTGTTAAATCATCAGGGAAAGATAAAATAATTGAAATCACTGATAAAAGTGCAACAAAAGGTAAGGGAGCAGAATTTATTGCAAATATCTTAAATATTAATATTAAAAATACTGTTCACATAGGTGATAGCGAAAATGATACAACTACATTAAATAAAGTGGGAGCTTTAATAGCTGTTAAAAATAGTTCTATAAAATTATTAAATGTAGCTACACATATAGGTCCCAATCATAAAAGAGGAGGCGTAGCAAAAATTTTAAATGGTGAATTTTCAGAAGTCAATCATTAATTTTGTTCTTGATATATAATTAATGTTTAATATAATTTTGATAATGGCACCATAGCCAAATGGCAAGGCATGGGTCTGCAACACCCTGATTACCGGTTCGAGTCCGGTTGGTGCCTCCATATGCGCCCGTAGCTCAATTGGATAGAGTGTTTGGTTACGGCCCAAAAGGTTGAGGGTTCAAGTCCTTCCGGGCGCGCCATATATTTTTTAAATACCTAATAGAAAAAAATTTAATCATCAGTATGATTAAAATTTTTTTTGTTAATTTCTTTTAACATTATTAAAGATTCAAAAATTTGGTAGATATAATATTCATCAAAAATGCCTTCTTTTTTTTGATATTTTTTAGCAATTTCAATTAAATTTTGATAAATTATATTAATAATATCTGAGTTATATCATCTAATTTTATTTTTTTCAAAATCATAATGATCTACTATTTGAAAAGGTTTTCCTGGGTATATTTTGACATCAAAATCAAAATCGATATATTTAATTGTATTATCTTCAAAATAAAATGGACTTGCCAAATTAATATAATAATGAAGACCGCTTTTTCTTCATAAAATTGTTAAATTAAAAAAATTTTTTTTTGAAAAAAATCAAAGAGTAGGTTCTTTAACTATTCATTTTTGGTCAACATTTTCTACAACTTTAGTTTTATACAGCAAACAACAAACATGATTTTTATTATCACTAATAACTTTAACACCATTTCATTGGCGATAGAGCTCACCATTATATTTAAATGCTTGTATATCAACAAATTTTTGATTTAAATTATTATTTTCTATCATATATAAAATAATTATAAATTGTTATTCAAATTACTAATAATATTTACAATTTTTTTTAGATAATATTTATTTAAAATATTTATAACATTGTCATTTTTAATATTTTCAATTTTAATAAGCATATCATCTAAGTCATTATAAATGTTTACTTTAGTATTTAAAGTAACTAGTTTTTTACACAATAAAGCTTGTTCTTTATTTTTGATAAATAATTCTTGTTGTTTAGAATTTAATTGACCAATATTTGAGTAAATATTTTCAATATTTGTATATTTTTTTAAAAGATCAATTGTTTGTTTAGGTCCAATTCCTGTTATACCAGGCAAATTATCTGAATTATCACCAGCAATACTTTTATAATCAATAATTTGTTTGGGATAAAAATTAAATATAGAATAGAAATTATTAATATTGATTTTTGTATATTTATCTTTTGTATTTTTATCTTTATTCTTCATAATAATATTTACATTATTATCAACTAATTGCAATAAATCTTTGTCTTCTGAAAAAATATCTATTAAAAAATTATTTTTATATCTAACACATAATGTTGCTATTAAGTCATCAGCTTCATCACCATTTATAGCATTAAAAGATATTTTCATAATCTTCAAAATTTGGAAAATTATTTCTTTTAATTTATAAAGATCTTCAGGAGCTTTTTTTCTCTTTGATTTATATTGTTCATATTCTTTATGTCTTCATGTCGGTTCAATAGCATCAAAAGCAAAAAAAACATATTGATAATTTTCTTTTTTCAATATTTCAAAAAAACTATTAAAAAATAAATGAATACCCATATTGATAGGTGTAGATTTAACAATAATTTGAGCTGCATAGAAAGATCTAAATAGTAATAAATTACCATCTACTAATAATATCTTTTTCATATCTATTTAATTACCTTTCATTTATATAAATTTGTGTAGATTTTATTATTTTTTGAGCTTTTAATAATTGTTGCATAACCAATAGTATTTACTTCAATTTCATCAAATATATGTTTATATTTGTTATTAAATCAAATTTCTTCTTTACCAGAAGAATCACAAACTTCAATAAAATAAGATATAGTTTTAAATTTAGTATTTATAACTTCTTTTTTCTTTAAAACTTGTACAACAATATTGTATTCAACTCCAGATTTTAAATTGATTAATTTGTCTTGAGTTTCAAATTTCGATGTTATAAATGCGTTAAAAATCATTCCTAGGTATTTTATTTCATTTTTAGTTTCTAGCTCTAGATCTTCAGGAAAAATTTCTAATAATGGTTTTTTAATTTTATTATCAACTACAATTTCATTAGTATTAGTATCTTTAAAAGATGCAATAGACGCATAAGACAATGCTTTTGTTTTGTTATTTATTAAAGTACTCATATTTCCAAAATCTCTTAAAGAGTTTGACTCAATTAAAATATCAATAATTGAATTATTAATATTAATAGTTTTCATTCTTGCTATAAAATCAAAAAAATCATTAAATTTTCCATTATTTTCAAAATCATTTAATATTTTATTATTAGCAACTTCACCAAGACCTTTAATAAATATTAAAGGAAGGTACATATTATTTTTTTTATCATGATATATTTCTTTTGATATTTTATTAATTGAAGGAGAATTAATATTAAATTTTAATTCTTTGGCTTCCATTACTATTTTATTTATTGAGTCAACAGAATATGTCAAAGAAATAATTCCTATATAAAAGCATAATGGATATCTGGCTTTCATATAAGCCATACGATAACTTAATGTAGCATAAGCTACTGCGTGGGATTTATTAAATCCATATTCAGCAAATTTTACAATTTCGTGATAAATTTTTTTTGCTACATCTAATTGATAATTATTTTTTAATGCTCCATTTAAAAATAATTTTTCCATTTCTAAAATATCATCTTTTTTCTTTTTGCTTATTGCTCTTCTTAAAATATCTGCCTTAGAGAAACTTAACTTAGCAACTTTTTGGATTATTTCCATAATTTGTTCTTGATAAATTATTATTCCATTAGTTTTGGCAATAATTTTGTCATATTCTTGACTAATAGATTGAAAATTATTTTTATCATTTTTAATATTTATATATTCTTTGATATTTGAAAGAGGCCCAGGTCGATAAAGAGAAATCACATCTACTAAATCATTGAAATTATTGATTTTAACTGTTTTTAGTGTTGCTATCATTCCAGAAGATTCTAGTTGAAATATTCCTAATACTTTTGCGTTTGTTAATAGCTTATTTGTTTTATCATCATTTAATGGTATATGTTCAAAATTAAAATTAGGATCAAAAATTTGTTTGATATTTTTTTCAATTTTTTTAATAATTGTTAATGTTCTTAATCCTAGAAGGTCTATTTTTAATAAACCTCATTCTTCAATAAATTCCATAGAAAATTGTGTTACGTTATTATTGTCAATATTCATAATGGGTATTAAATCAATAACAGGTCTATTAGCAATAACAATACCAGCGGCATGAATCCCCGTTTGTCTAGGTAGCGACTCAATGAGTAAAGAATATTGAAATAATTTTGTTAAAATTTCTTCAGAATCGATCAAAGCTTTGAATTTAACGTTAGTGTTATAAGATGTTTGTAAAGTATCTGAACCAGAAATTAATTTAGTTATTTCATTCATTCTTGAAAAATTAATGTTTAGAAATCTTCCACAATCTTTTAATGCTTGCTTGGAACCAATTCTTTGATAAGTACATATTTGTGCTACATTGTCCACACCATATTTATTTTTTAAATAATTAATCACTTCTTCTCTTTTGTCGTCTTGAATATCTATAT
>DBMA01000013.1 GCA_002298905.1 Mycoplasma sp. UBA710
AATAAGTAATATCACAAGAATATGCTAGTCTTTTCATTTGCGGTGGCATATTAGACTTATTCAGTCCCACAGTTAATCCTAATCATTTAAATACTTCACCCATTTCTTCTGAATCTCTTTGTGCTAAATATTCATTAACAGTTGATACAATTACTCCATTGCCATCTAAAGCATTTAAATAAATAGGAGCAATAGAAGTTATTGTCTTTCCTTCACCTGTTTTCATTTCAGCAACTGATCCCATATCTAAAATTAAACCACCCAATATTTGTACATCAAATGGTCTTTTACCTAATACTCTAAATGTTGCTTCTCTTGCAATAGCAAAGGCTTCTACTTTAATATCTTCTAAAGTTTCTCCTCGATTTAGTCTTTGTTTAAAAAATCTTGTTTTATTTTTTAATTGTTCATCTGAAAGATTTTTGATTGATTTACCTAAACGATTAATACTTTTCAAAAGATATTCTGCTTCTCTAAATTCTGCAGATTTAAAATTAGCTTCTTTTATTAATTTTAATCTTCTTTTTTCTTCTCTCTTTTTTACAGATTTTTCTTCATTAAGTATTTCTTTATTATTTAAAGATTTATTTTTTTTATTTTTCATAGACTTAATATATTTTAATATAAAAATATTTTTTAATAATTTATATTGAGTCTAAAAAATTAATAATTCCCGGAAAAATAATATCTAATTTAATGGCTACCTTTTCTAAATCATTAATTGATATATTTTTTTTCTTATTATTTAAATTAATTTGATCTATATTAACTTTAAATAGTAAAGAATGATTTTTAAAAAAAATTAAGTAAAAAGAAATTCCCCCTAGTTTGCTAATTAATTGTAGATGATCATGTTGATGCTTTTTTATATTTGCAAAAGATAAATAATTTTTATCTGTAGATTTGGCTTCAAAAGTTATGTATTTACCTTTATATATTCCATAATAATCAACTGTAGATTTATTTTTGATAAAAGCACTTGAAATATTATTTAAATTTTCTTTTTGAAATTTTATATTTAAATGATTTTTAGCAAAATATCCTATTTCTTTTTGATTATAAAAATTTATTGTTTTATTAATTAATTCTTCTAATAACATTCCTCGATTTTTATAAGAAATATATTTTTTCATTGTTCTCCTAAAATATAAATAAATTTATCTATAAAATAGAATTTGGAAATAAAAGATTTTTAACATCAATATTTTATCATTAAATTTATTAGCGAAATAATATTACAAATAAATACATAAAAATATAATATATAATATAGACATAAATTAAACATAAAATTTTATTTAATATAGGAGAAATATGGCAACAAACAAAAATGAAAAGTTAACAAAAAGTGAATTAATTACCAAAATTTCTGAAATAGTAGAATTATCAAAAAATGATGTTAATTTAACAATTAATGCTTTGGTTTCAATTATTATTTCTGAAATGCAAATTGGACATGAAATTACCATTCCAGGATTGGGAACTTTTTTAAAAAAACACAAAGCTGAAAGAATAGCTACCAATCCTTTGACAGGTCAAAAAATAAAAATTCCTTCAAAAAATGTTCCAAAATTTAAAGCTGCTAAAAATTTAAAAGAAGCTGTTGGATTGACTCAATAAAAATATTAAAATCAACAAATATAAAAAAACCAAAATTTATTTTTGGTTTTATTGTGCTCAAAATTTATTTTTAAAAATAAATTGACAAGTAATTTTAGTCTAATATTATTAATCATTGCTTAAGTTATAAAAATAATGATTAAATACAATGTTTTAGTTTGTTTAATTATTATGTATAAAAATTTTCTATTTTTTACATTTATTTTGCTTGACAATAAATCATCTTTTTTCTAAATAAATTTCTTTATCAAAAATAAATACTTAAATTATTTGAATATCTATAAATAATGAGCTTGAATTAATTTGCTACACAGAATCTTATTTAAATACTCATTATAAGTTTAAAAATAAATTAAGATTTATTATCTTCCCTTGATTAATAATTTCTT
Organism: Mycoplasma sp. UBA710; assembly: GCA_002298905.1. Taxonomy (GTDB): domain Bacteria; phylum Bacillota_I; class Bacilli_A; order Mycoplasmatales; family Metamycoplasmataceae; genus UBA710. The sequence goes on from DBMA01000013.1 coordinate 2,010, forward strand.
AATGGTTAATAGTTCATTTTTTAATTTTTCTATCTCTTGTCTATTATTAATAATTGCTTTTTCTAATCTTTTATTAATATTTTTTTGTTCTTTAAAAAATGAAAGCAATAACTTGTCAAAATTATTTTGATTTTTCATAAACTCTTTAATTTTCATTTCGCTAGTAATTAATTGTTTATTAGATGATTTTAAAGTACTATTTTTATTAATTTTCATTTTAATTTGTAATTCATCTGAATCAATTAAAGGATTATTTTTAACATTATTTTTTGATTGGTCTTTATTTCTCATATATGTAATATTTTAATAAAATTAATTTAAAATTTGATTTTTAATGCTAAAAAAATAAAAAATCACAATATTTTGCGCAAATATTATGATTTTTAATATTAATTTAAATTTCCTTAATTTCAATAAATTCTTGATATTTATTCATATCTTCTTTTGAAGCTAAGAATCTTGTGCAAGAAGTTCCAATTGATAAAGATGTTGCAATTTTTAAAGATTTAATAATATCTCTAGTTTTTATGTATGTAATTGCAAAAGATGAAATTAGTGTATCTCCAGCTCCAACTGTTGAAACTATATCAAATTTTTTCTTTAAAGTAATTTGCAATATTTTGTTGTCTTCACCAATAAAATATGAACCTTTACCACCATCTGAAACAATTAAATTTTTTAATCCAAGAGATTTTAACTGTTTCATGGCATTTTTAATATCTTCAATATTATTTATTTTCATATTTAATAAAGATTCTAATTCACTACGGTTAGGCTTAATAATGAATGGATTATATTTTATTAGTTCTAAAATAATTTTTGAATCAATATCTAATGCAAAATTAATATCTTTTTGGTGAATTTTTTCTACAAGTTTTTTTAAAAAATCTTCTTCACAAATTCCCATAATTAATATAAAATCATCTTTTGATAATTGATCAATAAATTTTAATAATTTTTCATATTCTTCTTGTTTAATTTTTGCTCTAGCTCCATTTATTTCAAAAGATGAATCTTGAGCAAACATTTTTATGTTTATTCTTGTATCATTTTCTGAAGAAAAATTAATTAATTCTACATTTTCTTCAGACATTAAATCTAAAAATAATTTTTTTGTTTTTCCTCCTAAAAAAGAAATTGCTTTATTTTCGTATCCAATTCTTTTTAAAACAATAGAGGCATTAATTCCTTTACCACCAGGAACTAATTCATAATCTTCAACACGATTCAAATCATTTGAATTAAATTTATTATTAGTATTTATTACATAATCTATTGATGGTGAAAATGTAATTGTATAAATCATATTATTTAAGAATTATTAATTAATAATAAATTTGGGTTGAAGTTATTGTTGATAATTTTTTGTTGTCTATTTTTTTTATTTTTTAGATTTTTTATTTTTTTTCAACGGATTGTGATTACTTCTGATAATTTAGATTTTTGTTTATTATCTTTATTTTTATTAAATAATTTATTGAATAATACAATCATAAACATTTCAATTATTGATCCTGCAATGATTGCTACAATAAAGAATGTTATTCCTAAACCAATTTTCAGCCCTTCATTCATACCTGGATAAATTAGGGGATCTAATTTACATAAAGCAACTGTTAATATCCCACCGTGTGGAGCTGAAATTGTAACTCCTAGAGCACCTATTAATAATCCTGTTACAGCTCCACCAATAACATTAGCTGGAACGATAACTTTAGGTTTAGATAATGTAAATGGAATTGCTCCTTCTGAAATAAATGATAATCCCATTATATAATTTAACATTCCTGTTTTTCTTTCTTCTTCTGTTCATATTTTTTTAAAGAAAGTACAACATAAAGCAATTCCTAATGGAGGAGTCATTCCTCCTGCCATAGCGGCAGCCATTGAAATTGTTGATGATGATGTATTATTAGCAGTTAATGTTGCTGTAGCAAATAAGTAAGCAGCTTTATTTATAGGACCACCTAAATCAAAGGCCATCATTGCTCCTAAAATCATTCCTAATAATCAAGCTAAATAGTTTTTACCTTCCATTAATTCTAAAAATTTAGTAAATCCATAATTTACATAAATCATTGGAATATTAACCATTCAAAAAGCTGTTACAACAACTAATGTTCCAAATAGAGGAATAAATAAAATATTTTTTAATCCTGATAATGAAGCAGGTAAATAAACAAATACATATTTAACTAAAGCAATAATTATAGAAGCTGCTAAAAATGCCCCAATAATTGCTCCAAAAATTCCTGAAGTTCCTCCTGAAGATTCGGCAGCAGTTTTAAATCATTCTATTGCTCCTGTCTCGGGATTTAAACTAAATAAGAATTTTCCTTGAGACATTAATCCAACCATAAATCCTGGCAACAATCCTTGTCTTCCAATGATTGCAAATGTAATATAAGCTCCAATAATAGGAACCATCATTCCAAATGATAAATCACCCATTGTTTTAAATCATTTTGCTGCAGGAGAAATTGAACCATAATTTTTATCTCCAGCATTTTGAAAATCAAATAAAAATGCAATAGCAATTAATATACCTCCAAAAACAACAAAAGGTAACATATAAGAAACTCCGGTCATTAATGATTTGTACATTCTTTTTCCAAAACCATTAAATGACATCTCTTGATTAGTATCTTGAGATGCATTTTCTTTTTTGGCTGAAGCTTGAAATTTTTCTCCTTTATGATCTAATAATTTCTGAATTTCTTTTTTTGCATCTTTAATAACAGGTTTTGTACCCATTTCTAAAACATTATCATGTCCTGAAAATTTTGAAAGTTCTACAACACGATCACAAGCTATTAAGACACCTTTTGCATTTTTGATATCTTGTTCTGATAAAACATTCTTTGCCCCATCTGCTCCTTGAGTTTCTACTTTAATTTTAATATTCATTTCTTTAGCTGCTTTTTCTAACATATCACGAGCCATGAAAGTATGTGCAATTCCTGTAGGACAAGCTGTTATTGCAACAATATCATATGCTCCATCATTATCTTTTGATATATCTTTTGTATCATCATTTGAAGATTCATTATATTTAACAAATAATTTTTTTAATGAGGCAATTGATTTAACTGTTTTTAAATCTTTTTTAAAATCTTCATTCATTAATAATTTCATTAAGTCTGCAAGAATTTCAACATGTGAACCACTTTCTTTTGGATTTAATGCAATAAAAAATATATAATTAACTGGATTTCCATCTAATGATTCTCAATCCATTGGTTTTACTTTTGCAAAAAAGATAACTGATTTTTTCATTACCTCATCTCTTATATGAGGAATGGCAATCCCTTCACCAATACCTGTTGAAGTTTCGTTTTCTCTTTTTAAAGCTAATTCCACTACTTTAGCTTTATTAGAAGCATATTTATTTTCAACAAGAATTTTAGCAAAAGAATCAAGAGCTTCTTTTTTAGTTTTATATGATTTATCAATAATGATTAAATCATTTTTGAAAAATTCATTTAATTTCACTCTTACTCCTTTATTCTAATAATTTAAAACATTGAAACTATTCTATTTTTTTAAATATTTTAATAATTTAATAATAATGATTATTATTAAATTATTATTATTAAATTTATAAATTGATATAAATTAATCTTTTATAACTAAGCAAAAAACTTATTATTTTTTAATAATAGATAATTTAGCTTTTATTTAAAAGAACATTTTATTTTAATTCTTGGATTTAATATTTTTTCTTAATATAATTTTAATAAAGAATTTTATTTTTCAATAATTTTGGTTTTTTAACACCAAAAAATATTATATAATGAATGTTTCAATTATTTTGATTTATTAAATATAAATGACGATTTTATTCAAAGACAATTTATCATATTTTAGGTTTCACAATAATTTAATATATAATTAAATTTGTATATTATGAAATTAGCAATTGTTGTAGATTCTTCATGTGGCTTAACAAAAAAAGAAGCCGAAAGTAGAGGATGATATTTTTTGCCACTATATTTAGATATTGATGGTAAAGAGTTTCGTGACGGAATTGATATTACTTCAGAAAATTTTTTAGATTATTATAAACCAACTTCAATAGGAAAAACTGCTTGTACCCCAATAGGAGAAGCTTTACAATTAATTGAAGATTTATCTAAAAAAAATGATTTTGTTGTTATATATCCTATTAGTATGGATTTGTCATCACAATACAATAATTTAGAAGTTATTGCAAGACAATTAAAAAATGTTTATGTTGTAAAATCAAAAAGAGTGTGTCAATTTATTGTAAGGGATTTAGTAGAATTAGAAAAAGATGTTTTATCAAATGAATTGACAGTAAAACAATCAATAGCTCAAATTGAAAAACAAAATTATTCACAAGTAGATATTTTGCTTTATCCAAAAGATATTACTGTTTTAGCTAGAGGAGGAAGATTATCACCATCAGCTGCCAAGTTAGCTAAATTATTAAAAATTTTTCCTGTAATCGGAATGCAAGATGGAAAACTAGAAAAATTTGATAAAGGTGTAACATTTAGCAAGACATTTTTTAATACTGCAATTGAACAATATAAAAAAGTTTCAAAGAGAAAACAAAAAAATATTATATTTTTAGATACTGCTAATGAAAATGCAGATGATATGTGTAGTGAATTAATTGAGAAAATAAAATATGATAAAGAAGTAATTAGAAATTCAATTCCACCTATTATTGCAATTCATACAGGGTATGGAGCGATTTCAATCTTTTTTATTGAGTTTAAATATAATATTAAAGAATATAAATTATAAAGTTATAATTTAAATTAGCTTATAAGGAGGATACTTATGGAAAAAATGTCTAATAATTTCTTTTCAAAATATAAAATTCAAGCAATTGATGTAAAATCAAAATTATTATCTAGGTCTTTATTGTGAATGTCTCTAGGATTAGCTGTCATTATTTTTGTTGCTTGATTAAGTTCTACATTTCAATCATTTAATAATTTTGTCATAAATTTTTCAATAGGATCAAGTTGATGATTTGCATGATTATTTAATTTGTTAATCATTTTTAGTTTATTCTTTTGTATTCAAAATAAAAATATTAACATCATGATTCCAATTACACTCTATGCTGTTTTTGCTATTTATGAAGGAATGTTTATTACAACAATTTTACAATTTACAGGAACTGTAAATATTGTTAAAGATTTATTATTATATATGCTAATTCCATCATTTGTTTTTTTAATTATGGGGATTATGGCTTATAGTAATCTAATTAATTTTTCAAAATTAATTCCTTTTACATTCTTTGGTTTTTTTGCTATTTTAATCTTGTCTTTAATAATGATTTTTACAGCAAATAGAACAATAGAAATGTTATACATTATAATTTCTAGTGCAATTTTCGTTATATGAATAGGATTTGATCTACAAATGATTTCTAGAACTGAAGAAGTATTGCCAGATTATTTAGATAAATCATCTATTAATAGAATTGCTTTTATGTTTGGTGTTAAATTATTTATAGACTTTGTTAACTTATTAATGATTGTTTTAAGATTATTTAGAAATTAATAATAATTTTTTATATATTTAGTATTTTTTAAATAAACATCAAATTTTTATAATATTTTATTTTTTTATATTGGCATCTTATAATCAAAGATATATGGTGCGAACGAATGGACTTGAACCATCGACCTCACGATTATCAGTCGTGTGCTCTAACCAGCTGAGCTACGCTCGCATATTATATAATGTGGTGTTAAACACATTATATTCAATTGTAAATGAATTTATTGTTAAAAAACCTAACGTTTTGAGAATTGACGAGCCCTTCTTGCTTTTCTTAAACCAGGTTTTTTACGTTCTTTAACTCTTGCATCTCTAGTTAACATTTTTTGTTTCTTTAATTTTGGTTTATAATCTTCTGATGCTTCTATTAAGGCTCTTGCAATTCCTAAACGAATTGCTCCAGCTTGACCTGACAAGCCTCCTCCTGAAACATTAACATTAATATCTCATTTATTCATTTGTTCTAAAATCTCAAATGGTTGTAAAGCATCTTTAATTAAAATATCTGATTTTAAATATTGTTTAGCTTCAATTTTATTAATCAAAAATTTACCAGTACCACTTTGAATAGTTACACGTGCTGAAGAAGATTTTCTTCTTCCTAATCCATGAAATTTAATATTTTTCATAATTATTTAACCTCTAATTTTTTTGGTTTTTGAGCTTCATGTTTATGCTCACTACCTGCATATACATATAAATTTTTAAATTGTTTAGCTCCTAATTTTGTATGTGGAATCATACCCTTAACAGCTTTTTCAATAATAGCAATTGGTCTTCTTTTTCTTAATTCGCTAGGAGTTGTTGTTTTCATTCCGCCAGGATATCCTGAATGATGATAATAGATCTTGTTTTTTTCTTTGTTTGCTGTTAAAAGAATTTTATCTGCATTAATAACAATGATATTATCTCCCATATCAACATTAGGGGTAAAAGTTGGTTTATTTTTACCTCTTAAATAAGATGCACAAATTGTTGCTAATCTACCTAAAATTTGACCTTCTGCATCAATTACATATCATTGCTTATCTGTCTTTTGATGTGTAACAATAGTTGTTTGTCTCATAACTACTTAGATGTAATTCCTTTCTTTATTTTGTTATAAATTTTTGATATATTTTTGAATAAAATTAAGATTTGTTTTTAAAATTTGAAATACGCAAATTTATTATATAACAAAATTGCAAAAATATAAATTTAATAATTTGTATATTATATTAAATATATCTTAAAAATACAAGAAAATAATTATTGTTTTTATTTTTTTTCATTCTTATTTTTAAAAATTAAATTAATTGGTGTTCCTGTAAAATCAAAATTCTCTCTTATTTGATTTTCAATATATCTTTTGTAACTAAAGTGAAGGCTTTTTTTGTCATTAACTGTTAATAAAAATGTTGGAATTTTTGCATCTATTTGCTTAATATAAGTGATAACTAATCTTTTGCCTTTAAATGTGGGTGCTGGTTGCATTTGTTGGGATTCCAAAATTACTTCATTTAATAACGATGTCTTTATTTTTCTTTCTAAATTATTTTTAACAGTAATTATTAAATCTTTTAATTTTTGAATTCTTTGGTCTTTTAAAACAGAAATAAAAATAATTGGGGATCATGAAATAAATTTGAATTCTTTTAAAATTTTTTTTGTAAATTCATTAATAGTATATGTGTTTTTATCTTCAATTAAATCTCATTTATTAATAACTAAAATAATTGGTTTATTAAATTCCATTGCATATCCTGCAATTCGAGCGTCAAAATGAGATAATTCTTTTGTTGCATCTATTACTAATAATGTTAAATTTGATTCTTCTAAAGAATTAAAAGCTCTATTTAGAGCATAATAATCAATTGCATCTGATAATTTAGATTTTTTATTAATACCTGCTGTATCAATTATTTCAAAATTTTCATTATTTATTTTTAAAATAGCATTAACAGAATCTCTAGTTGTACCTGGAATATCAGATACTATCGACCTATTTTCATTCAACAATTTATTTAATAATGAAGATTTTCCTGCATTTGGTTTTCCGATTATTGATAATTTAAAATAATTAAAATTTTCAATAGAATTTCAATCTAAATTATTGATAATAAGGTCCATTAATTCTCCAGTATTTTCTCCATGAAGAGCAGATATTGATACCATATCTTTAATTCCTAATGAATAAATTGAAGAATCAAATTCTCTATTATTATCCATTTTATTAATAACTAAAATTATTTTTTTATTTGATTTTCTTAATATATCAATTACTAAAAAATCTTCTTTGGTTATTGGTGTTAATCCATCAACTACAAAAAGAATTAAATCAGCTTCTTCAATAGCTATATTTGCTTGTGCTCTTATATCATCAACAAAGACTTTTTTTTCATCAGTTATTCCACCTGTATCGATAATATAAAAATCACGCCCCAATCAAGATGTCTTTTGATAAATTCTATCTCTAGTTACACCTGGTTTATCATATACAATTGATTGACGTTTTCCAATCATTCTATTAAATAAAGTTGATTTGCCAACATTAGGTTTACCAATTAAAGCAACAGTGTTTTTCATTATTTTAAATATATCATATTTTTATTCAAAATACTTTCTACTAATATTAAATTCATAATTTAAATGTATTATTTTATAATTTTAAGATATGAATAATAATAAAAAATATTTATTTGCAATTGACTTAGATGGCACATTATTATCTTCTAGTGTTGATAATACAATTCATCCATTAACTATTAAAGGAATTAAAAGAGCTACAAAAGAAGGGCATATTGTATGTTTAGTAACAGGAAGACCTTGAATTGCATCTAAATTTGTGTATGAAAAATTAAAATTAAATACAATCATCGCAAACTTGAATGGTGCTCATATTCATAATCCAAAAGATGAATTTTTTATTGATTATATAAGATATATTAATTTGAATGAAATGCTTTATATTTTAGGTGATCCTAATCTAAAAGATAAAATAAACAATTTAGCCATTGAAGGTCCAGGATGAGTTCACTTAGAACACAGAGATGACGATATGGAAAAAATATTTAATTTTCATAAATTTCCTAAGTTAAAGATAGGTATTAATTTAGATAAAATTCCTTTAAAACCAACAGGGATTGTTATGGATATTAAAAAAGATGTTGATGCCAAAAAATTAAAAAAATATTTAAATCAAAAATACTCTGATTTAGCTTCTTTTTCATATTGGTCTAAAGGTGAAGGAAAATCTTATATTTTTGATGTAGCTGCAATTGGAGTTGATAAAGGAAAAGTAATTTCTTTATTAATGAGATATTATGACATTGATATAGAGTCTACTATTGCTTTTGGTGATTCATTTAATGATGAAGAAATGTTAGAAAATGTTAATTATTCAGTTGCTATGAAAAATGCTGATCCTCAAATCATTAAAAAAGCAAAATATGTTACTAAATTAACAAACAAAGAGGGAGGAGTAGGACAATTTATTATTGATTTTTTAGATAACAAGATTAAATAGTTAATAAAAATATTTAAAAAATACCACTAATCCTAATAATATTGCACATAATAATGTAAGAACTAAAAAAATAATTATTAATATTTTATTTACGTTGATTTTATTTTTCTTGCTTTTTACATATTTTTTACTTATATCATCCATTATTTTATTTTTTTGATTTTCTATCTCTATTTGTTCAAATTCTTGATAATTATTTTTTAATTCTATCAATTGATTATATATATTATTGATTTGTTCTAAAGATCTTCCCATTATAATTTCTAATTCTTCTTTAGTTAAATATTTTTTATTTTCTACTTCATAGAAAATTTCCATTTTTACATTAAGTAATTTTTTCTCTTGTTCATATAAATCAAAATCCTTGCCATCAACTTGATATTTTTTTATTACTAATGATCTATTTATTTCATTAGCTATTTTGTGCAATAAATTTCATGTTTCTAAATATTTTTTATTTAAAATATCAAATTGAGTTTTTATTGTTTTTTCTAGCTTAATAAAATCATCTTTTGATTTAGCATTATTTCCATGAGAAGTTTGTCAAATTTTACGAATTATTTTTTCTGTTATATTAAGATTTGTTTGTTGCTTGTTATCTTGCTGTATATTATTTGCATTTAAACTATTTTGTTTCATAATTAAACCTCAAAATCATATATTACTTTTAATTTTTATAACTTTACTTAAATTAGACGTATTTTAAATTTAAATTATAATATAATAATTACTTATTATCTAATTATCTAAATGTATAATATGATAAATTAAATCTATAATATTATGAAACAAACCAATATACAAAAATCAAAAGTTAAAAAAGTTATTATACCTGCCGCTGGTTGAGGAACTAGATTTTTACCTATGACCAAAATTATTCCCAAAGAATTAGTACCCATTTTAAATCGTCCTTCAATTGATTTGCTAGTGGATGAAGCTATTAATTCAGGAATAGAAGAAATCATTTTAGTAATATCAACAAGAAAACAAGAAATTATGAAATATTTTCAACCAAATATTCCATTAGAAGAAGAACTAAAATCTAAAAACAAATGAGAATTACTAAAGCATGTTAAAAAAACTAATCGTGATGCAGTTATTAGAGTTGTTTATCAATATGAACAATTGGGCTTAGCACATGCTATATTAACGGCTGCTCGTTTTTTTAAAAATGAACCATTCGCTGTTATTTTAGGTGATGATTTAATTAAATCAAAAATTCCTGTAATTAAGCAAATGATGAATGAATACGACAAATTGGGATGTTCAATTATTGGAGTTCAAAATGTAGAATTTGATAAATTAAATAAATATGGAATTGTAAAACCAAAAAACAATAATGAAAAAAATAATAAATTATTTGAAATTAGTGGAGCTATAGAAAAACCTTCAATACAAAAGGCTCCTTCATCTAAAGCAATTTTAGGAAGATATATTTTTAATTACTCAATTGTAAAATTCTTAGAAGATTTAGATTACTATAACAATAATTCAGGAGAAATTAATTTAGTAGATTGTTTTGATAAATATTTAAAAGAAGAAAAAATATATGCTTATGAATTTGATGGTAAACGTTATGATTTAGGTTCAATTGAAGGATTTGCAATGGCAACAATTGATTATAGTTTAGAAAATAAAGATATATCTCACACTATCAAAAAACACATTATGAATTTAGCTTCTGAAATTTATTCTGAAACATCTCTTTTAGATTTTAATCTTAATAAAAATAAAGGAGGAAAATAATAATGCTAGAGAAAATTCTTTTTAATTTTTTATGAATTATTGTTGCATATTTAATTGGTTCAATTAATTTTTCAATCATATTTACAAAAAATAAAAAAAATATGAAAAACATTAAAGAGGTTGGTTCTGGTAATGCTGGAGCAACAAATGCTGCAAGAGTTTATGGAATTAAATTTGGTGTTTGTATTTTTATTTTAGATGCATCTAAAAGCTTTTGATTAGGCTTTCTTTTGGGATTGTTACAAAGTAATGTAACAGCATTTAATGTAATTATTCCTCAATTAAGTTTAATTTTTATTATTATTGGCCATATTTTTCCAATATATTTTAATTTCAAAGGAGGCAAAGGGGCTAGTTGCTTATTAGGGATGATTGCATCAATTAGTTTATTTATTGCTGCAATAGGAACAATTATTTTCTTTATTATTGTTATATTAACTAGGTATGTATCATTAGGTTCTATTATTGTTCCTTTCATTTTAGCTTTATTATCATTTTTATGTCCTTATTGACATAATATTGATTCAACTATTACTAATCAAATTTTTTGATTTAGTCCTCTCTTTATATTTATAGCTTCTATTATTGTGACATTAAGTCATTGACAAAATATTGGTCGTTTAATTCATAAAAAAGAATCTAAAATTCAATTTATTAATAAGAATCAAAAAATTAAAAAATTTTATGAAAATAAATTAAAAATTAATTTAGTTAATAAAAATAAATTAGAAAAAAATCAAAAAAATAAAATTCATACTCATTCAATAATACCTGATTTAGATTCTAATGAGAATAATAGCATTATTGATGATGCAATTAATATGAAGAAAAATTAATTATTCAAAATTTCTAATAAAAATCTTTCAAAAATTATTTTATCGTTAATTGTTCCAGATTTAATACTTAAATCTATATTTTCAATTATCTTCAAATATTTTTTAATTTTTGAATATCCTATATTATTTAAAAAATCTATGCATTTTTTAATAACAAATTGATGTTTATTTAATATGGTTTCCATTTCTTTCAAAGATTTTGAAGATTTTTTTAATGAATATATTTGAGAACATAAATCTAAATTATTAGCTATTTGATTAATAAATGAAGTTATCGATTCTCCATAACTTAATTTTTCATAATAGATTCGGAAAATATTTTCAAAATCATTTGCTTGAAAATAATTAATAAAGTCAAAAATAGAAGTTAAGTTATATTTTTGCACCAGATCATCAATATTGGTTCTTGAAATATTTAAATCTAATGAAATTAATTTATCTAATTCATTAATAATTAAGTTTAATTTATTGGGTATTTTAGATAAAAAATATATTAAATCTATTTCACTTATTGATGCTTTATGAAAATTGATTTGTTCTTTAACAAATTGAATTATTTGTTTATTATTTAATTCATTAAATTCTTTACATATTGCTTGTTTTTTCAAAAAATCTACTATTTTATTATTAGATTTTGTTTTTTGATTTACTTTATTATTTGTAAAAATAACAATGGTAGAGTTTATTTTAGACCTTAAAGAATCTAAAATAAGTTCTTGTTCTTTTTCTGAAGCATTTATTAAATAAGGAAAATTTTGAAAAATTATTATTTTATTATTTTCAAATAAATTAAAAGTAGAAATTTGTTTCACAATTTCATCAATATCATTATTAAAATTTGTTCTTATGACTACATGGTCTTTATTTTGCTTTATAATAGACTTAATTTCTTGATCTATTAAATAATCTTCATTACCATAAAAATAATACATAGTTACCCAAATATTATACATTTTTTTATTAAATAAAGATTATTGGAATATAATAAATTTGTTAATTATATTAAATAACAAAGAAAGAAATATATATAAGAATATATTAGAAAAGGAAAAAATTATGAAAGCTAAAAAAATTATTTTAGTAGGTGCAGGAGCTGTTGGATGTTCATTTTTATATTCAGCAATGAATAGAGGTCTTGCATCAGAATATGGAATTATAGATGTTAATAAACAAAATGTTGAAGGACAAGTATTAGATTTTGAAGATGGTAATGCTCCAATGGATTATCCATTTAATGTTTTCGAAGCAACATATAAAGATTGTAAAGATGCCGATATTGTTGTAGTTACAGCCGGAAGACCTCAATTACCAGGAGAAACTAGATTAAATATGGTTGAAGGTAATGCAATCATTATGAAAGATATTGCAGAAGGGATTAAAAAATCTGGATTCAAAGGAATAAGTGTTATTGCTTCAAACCCAGTTGACATTTTGACATTAGTGTATCAAGAAGTAACAGGATTCGATAAAAAATCAATTATTGGTTCAGGAACATCTTTAGATTCAGCAAGACTAACTAGAGAAATTTCAAAAAGAATTAATATTGCCCCTCAATCAATACAAGCTTATGTAATGGGGGAACATGGAGATTCTTCAGTTTCTGCATTTTCAGTTGCTACAGTTGGAGGAGCACCTTTATCTTATTTTGTAAAACAAAAAAGAATTGATGAAAAAGAATTCCCAAAAATTCATGAGTATGTTTGAAGAAAAGCATATGAAATTATTGACAGAAAAAGAGCAACATTCTATGGAATTGGAGTTAACTTAGCTAACATATGTGAAAACATTATTAGAGACTCAAGAAAAGTTTTAGCAGTTGGTGCTTATTTGGAAGGTCAATACAAAAATTCAGGAGTTTATACAGGAGTTCCTGCTGTTGTTGGAGCAAATGGATTACAAGAAATCATTGAATTGCCAATTAGCTCAAGTGAACAAAAACAATTTGATAAATCTGTAAAACAATTGAAAGAAGTTGTTGAAAAAGCTAGAAAAGCTATCAAATGTAAAAAAGGTGGATGTAAAAATAAGAAAAAATAATTAATTAATGTTTTCTTAATTAGGAAATTATTAATTTAGCATTTAATGCCATATAATGATAAAATAATATTATGCATAAATTTATTATGCTTAAAAAAATTTAAGGAGAATTGTATGGCGAAAAAAAGATTAGAAACCAACAAATTAATTGCTTTAATTTTATTACTATTTCCTGTAATTTCAATCATTGGTGTGATTCTTTATGCTATTGATATGATTAAAGGAAATTGATCATTTTTAGAATTAATTGTTTTAATTTTATGTATTCCTTTTGGTTTCTTTGCAGCAATATTCTTATGATTAAATGCATTAGGAATTTTAAAATTATAAATATTAATTTTAAGATGTATACAAAACAAAACATATTCTGTTTAAAAGAATATGTTTTTTATTATTTTTTGAAGTAGTATAAAGCTAATATTTTCTTTTTTTATAATTCTGTTAACGAAATAGCTATCATAGGTTCTTTATTGGTTAATTTAAATATTTTTTTTCTTATTACCTTTCTTACTAAATTTTGAAAATTATTTAAATTATTTTTCATTTTTACATCTTCACTTAAATAAGTTTTAGAATAAACATCAATTACATGTTTTTTAATAATTTTATCTGTTTCATGTCTTTCATCAGGATCTATAACACCAATATATTTAATATCAAATTTATCATATATTTGTTTTGATTTTTTGTCTACTAAAATAGAAACAATGATTACACCATCACGAACTAAAATTTCTCTTTCTAAAATAACTTCTTTTGATATATCATCTACACCAAAACCATCTATTATTATGTCACCAACACTTGCTATTTTACCTTTTTGAGAAACCAATTTATTTCCTTCGAATTGAGCAATTTTACCATTTTGCAAAATCACGCAATTTCCTTGTGAATACCCTGAAGCACAAACTTCTCTTATTGCAACTGACAAATATCTATATAATCCCTGAATAGGCAAAAAATATTTAGGTTTTAAAATATTAACAGTATCAATAATATCTTGTTTTGTTGGACGGCATTGATAAAATTTGTCTTCTGATATATCAGTTATTTTAGGTGTAATTTTTGCAATTTCATCTAATGCATATGAAGCTTCTGTTTCTTGTCCATTAATTGGTGGAGCAATCATAACAAAATGATCTGTTTTACTAAATTTAAAATAAACGTCATTATTATCTGTTATTCTAATAAATCTTTTAAATAATCTTTCAACAGTTCCGGAAATAATTATTACAACATTATTATCATGCTTTGAAATATATTTATAATCCAAAATTTTAGGTAATTTTAAATCAGGATTTCTTTTTTGTAAAAGTTCTAATAATTGATGATATGAACGTCCATATGTAACAATATCTCTATCATATTTTAGGGCCATATCTAATACTTGATGAAGAGTGGCCATTTCTTGATCATAAGCTCCGATAATAATTCTCTCATCTTTTTTAGTTTCATCAAATACTTGTTTTAACTCATTGGTTATTGTAATTTTTTGTGAAGATTTACCATTAAAATTAGACATTCCTGAATCTAAAAATAAAGCTAAAACATTATTAAATTTAGATTTAATTGCAAATAAATCTGTTTTACCATAAACACCCAAATCACCATCTACAAAATTAGTTAAAAATAAATATGTTCCTTCTTTAACAGTAAAACCAAATCCAATTGTTCCAGGAAGAGCCCCTGCAAGAGAGATAGCATGAATAATAGTATCATTAACCTTAATTCCTTGCTCAGGAATTACTTCAACATAAATTGATTTCAAATTGATATTATATTTAGATAGTCTTTCTAGAATAGAAATTCTTGAAAATGATGAACAAAAAATAGGTATATTAGGCATTTCCATTATTAATCATGGAAGACCTGATAATGAATCATTTTTAGTATCAACAATAAAAATTCCTTTAATTCTTTTTACATTATTTTTTAAATAATCATAATCAGGAATTAGTGTATCAATTCCATAAGTGGAAACAATAGGTATTTTTGTTCCAAAATTAATAACAAATAAATCATTATTAATATCTAAAACATAACAATTCTTGCCATTTTCATCTAAACCACCTAATGCAAAAAATTTAACATTAGTCATATTTACTCCTTGATTAAATTATTTTCTATTTTGATTAAATTACAATATTTATTGAATTATTATAAACTCTAATATATGTTAA
>DBMA01000027.1 GCA_002298905.1 Mycoplasma sp. UBA710
ATTATAATTATTGTTAATTTATCACAAAAAAGAATATTATGACTAATTTTACAAAAAAAGACCCTCGTTTCGAAGAAATATTATTTACTCGAAAACAATTAGAAAAAAGAATAAAAGAACTTGCTATGTGAGTTAATAAAACTTATAAAGATTCTAAAGATTTAATATTAGTTGGACTATTGAAAGGTTCCATTCCTTTTATGGCTCAGTTAATTAAAGATATTAAAGTAGAACATATATTAGATTTTATTATTGCTTCATCATATTCAGGAGATATTAAATCAACCGGAAATGTTAAATTAGTTATGGATTTAAATGTTGATATTTATGGTAAAGATGTTCTAATTATCGAAGATATTATCGATAGTGGAGTAACTTTATATAAAGTTAAAAAGGGTTTTGAATCTAGAAATCCAAAATCTGTTAGAATTATGACTCTTTTAAATAAACCATCTAAGCGACAAGCAGATATTAAACCTGATGTCTATGGTTTTGAAGTTCCTGATAAATTTTTAGTAGGGTTTGGTTTAGATATAAAAGAAAAAATGAGAAATGTTCCTTATATTGGTGTATTTAATAAAAAGTACTTAGACAAGTTATAAAAATTTGTAATAAAAATAGAGTAAGAAATATTTTTTAATAAAATTTATATAAAATAACTACTGATTGGTAGTTATTTTATATCTGAATAAAAATTATTGTTTAATATTTCTCTTTTTAATAATTTCATCTGAAATATTTTTAGGAGCTTTTTCATAATGATCAAATTGCATTTGATAATTACCTCTTCCTGATGTCATTGTTCTTAAATCAGTTGAATATCCAAACATTTCTGAAAGTGGGATATCTGCTTTAATAACACTTGCTCCATCTTGTCTAGTTTCATTTGTTTTAATTTGCCCTCTTCTTCTAGAAATATCACCCATAATATCTCCAAAATATTCTTCAGGAACAATAACTGAAACATCCATAATAGGCTCTAATAATACAAATCCTAATTGTTCTTTTCCAGCAGTTAAAGCTTTTGATGCTGCAATTTTATAAGCCATTTCTGATGAATCGACATCATGGTATGACCCATCAAATAATGTTGCTTTCAAGTCAATAACTGGATATCCTGCAAGAACTCCCATTTCCATTTTTTCTTCTAATCCTTTTTGAATTGATTTAATGTATTCTTTTGGAATTTTACCTCCAACAATTTTATCTACAAACTCAAATCCTTGGTCTTTATTAGGTTCAAATTTAATTCAAACATGTCCATATTGACCTTTACCACCAGATTGTTTAATATGTTTTCCTTCAACATCTGCTGATTTTGTAATTGTTTCACGGTAAGCAACTTGAGGAGCTCCAACTGTAGCTTCTACTCCAAATTCTCTTTTTAAACGATCGACAATTATTTCTAAATGTAATTCACCCATACCAGAAATAATTGTTTGTCCTGTTTCTTCATCGGTATATGTTTTAAATGTTGGATCTTCAGCTGCTAATTTTTGTAAACCTAATGATAATTTTTCTGTAGCAGCTTTTGAAGCAGGTTCTAAAGCTTGAGAAATAACAGGTTCTGGAAATTGCATTTTTTCTAAAACGAATTTAGGAGATTTTTCACCAACCAAAGTATCTCCAGTTGTTGTTGCTTTTAATCCAACAGCGGCTGCTATATCACCAGCTCTTACTTCGTCTATTTCTTCTCTTTGATTAGCATGCATTTCTAGAATACGTCCAATTCTTTCTTTCTCACCTTTTGTTGAGTTATAAACATAAGATCCTTTTTCCAAAATTCCTGCATAAACTCTAAAGAAAGTTAAAGAACCAACAAATGGATCATTCATAATTTTAAAAGCTAATGCTGCAAAATCATGATCATCTGAAGAAGGAACTTCAAATGTTTTATCATCTAAATGAGCTGTAATAGGAGGAACATCAATTGGAGAAGGTAAGTAATCTACAACTGCATCAATCATTGCTTTTACACCTTTATTTTTAAAAGCTGTACCACATACAGCAGGGAAAAATTCTGAAGTTAAAGTCGCTTTTCTGATAGCTTGTTTTAAACGATTAGCATCAATATCTAAATTACCTTCTAAAACTTCCATCATTAATTCTTCATCAAAATCAGCTACTGCTTCAATCAATTCATGTCTTTTAATTTTAGCAACTTCTTCTAAATGAGATGGAATAGCAATTTCTTTACCATTTTCTTCAGGTTGACCATCAAATTCTCAAGCCTTCATTTCTACTAAATCAATATGACCAATATAATTACTTTCTTCTCCAATATTTCATTGAATGGGAACACAATTACCACCTAACAATTTTCTAACTGAAATAACTGCTTTTTCAAAATTGGCTCCTGCTTTATCCATTTTATTAACAAAAACAATTCTTGGAACACGATAATTAGTTGCTTGTCTTCAAACAGTTTCTGTTTGAGGTTCTACTCCTGATTGAGCATCTAAAACAGCCACTGCTCCATCAAGTACTCTTAGTGATCTTTCTACTTCAACTGTAAAATCAACGTGTCCTGGAGTATCAATAATATTAATTCTTTTTCCTTTTCAAAATGCTGATGTTGCAGCAGAAGTTATAGTAATCCCTCTTTCCTTTTCTTGGGCCATGAAATCCATTTGAGAACCACCATCATGTGTTTCACCAATTTTATGAATTTTTTTAGTATGTAATAATATTCTTTCAGTTGTTGTAGTTTTACCGGCATCAATGTGAGCCATAATACCAATATTTCGATAATCTTTTATTTCGTATTTTCTTGCCATATTTTAATCACGCACCTTATCATCTAAAATGAGCAAATGCTTTATTAGCCTCAGCCATTTTATGTGTATCTTCTTTTTTCTTAACTGCTCCACCTGTTCCCTTTGAAGCATCAATAATTTCGTTAGCTAATTTAATATCCATTGTTTTTTCTGTTCTAATTCTTGCATAATTTATTAATCATCTTAATGCAAGTGTTTGTTTTCTTCTTGCTGATACTTCTGAAGGAACTTGATAGTTTGTACCACCAATTCTTCTTGTTCTTACCTCTAGTAATGGAGTTACATTTTCAACAGCTTTTTGAAATACAACTAAAGGATCTTCATTTGTCTTTTCTTTAACTATTTCAAAAGCTGAATATAAAATTCTTTCTGCTGTTGATTTTTTTCCATCTAACATAATTGTATTAATTAATTTAGTTACTATTTTTGAGTTAAAAATAGGATCAGATAAAACTTCTCTTATAGGTGCTTTTCTTTTTCTTGACATTCTTCTTTCTCCTTTTAATATTTGAGTGATTATTTATATTACTTAAATAGATATAAATTTTTTAATTATTTTTTAGGTTTTTTAGCTCCGTATCTTGATCTTGCTTGCTTTCTATTATTAACACCAGCTAAATCTTGTGTACCTCGAACAATTGTATATCTAACCCCAGGTAAATCTTTTACTCTACCTCCTCTAATCAATACAACAGAATGTTCTTGTAAATTATGTCCTTCACCAGGAATATATGCTGTTACTTCCATTCCATTTGATAATTTAACCCTTGCATATTTACGTAAAGCTGAATTAGGTTTTTTAGGTGTCATTGTTGCAACTCTTGTACAAACTCCCCTTTTAAATGGTGCAGGTCTATTTGTAAATTTTTTTTGCAATGAATTAAAGCTTAAAGATAATGCAGGAGCATTGGTTTTACGAATTTTGTTTTGTCTACTGTGATTTACTAATTGATTGATTGTAGGCATTTATTTCCTTTCTAAAAATAAAAATTATGATTATATTATACCAACTCATCCTAGTGTATCGAAAAATAAATTAATATTTATTTCTAACTATTATTGTATAGATAAAAATGGCTTTAAATTATTTCTTGCTTTTGTTAAAGTATCATAAACATTAGCCCTTGTTGTTGCTAAAATATTAGCAATTTCAGATAATGACAAATCTTCTATATAATAGAGATGAAAAATTTGGTATTGATTTTGCGTTAAGACATGTGAATATTTTTGGAAAGCATTAATATATTCTTCTCTTAATTGTAATGAAGTATTTTTATTTTTCATTATTTTCCATTAATCCTTTTGTCAATCCATAAATATAAGCATCTAAATCAAATTCTTGTAAATCATCCATTTTTTCTCCTAAACCAATTAATTTAACATCTATATTTAATTTATCTTTAATTGATAAAATAATTCCTCCATTAGATGTCCCATCCATTTTAGTTAATACTATCCCTGATATTGGTGTTACTTCTTTAAAAGCTTCTGCTTGTAATATTCCATTTTGACCTGTCGTTGCATCTAAAACTAATAATGATTCATGTGGAGCTTTAGGGATAAATTTTTGAATTATTTTATTAATTTTTGCTAATTCATTCATCAAATTAATTTTATTTTGTAATCTTCCTGCTGTATCAATTATTAATACATCATATTCATTATCTTTTGTCTTTTCAAATGCTTTATATACAACCGAAGCAGGATCTGCTCCTTCTTTGTCAGGTAAAATAATATCTACATTCAATCTTTGTGCTCATATTTTTAATTGTTCAACTGCCCCAGCTCGAAAAGTATCTGCAGCTGCCAATAAAACTCTTTTTCCTTCTAAAACTAATTTATTTGCTATTTTTGCAATAGAGGTTGTTTTACCAGACCCATTCACTCCAACCATTAATAAGACATTTAATCCCGGATGATCTAAATTTAATTTTGTATTAACTGTTGATTGATTAGCATAAATAACAAACATTTTATCTGCAATAATTTCATTAATTAAATTTTTATCAGTTATATTTTCAACTTTTACTTCTTTTTTAATTTCTTCTAATATTAAATAAACTTGAGATACTGAGATATCTGACATAATTAATATTTCTTCTAACTTTTCAAAAAATTCTTCATCAATTTGTTTATGATTTGATTGCAATTCTCTAATTTTTTTGGTTAAATTTGTTCCAGATTTTGATAAACCAGCAACATATTTATTAATTTTCTTTTCTTTGTTTAATTGTTTATTAAGTTCTTTTTTTTCTTTTTTTGCTAATTTTTCTTGCTTTTTAATTAATTTTATTTCTTCTTTTGTATTTTCTTTCTCATTAAGTGTTGTTTCATTTTTTTCTTTTGTAGATTTAGAAAATTTTTCTTCACTTATTTCGTTTTTATTAAGGTCATTATTTTTGATATTATCATTTTCTTTCGAACCAAATAATCTTTCTTTTAACTTTTTAAAAAATCCCATATTTTCTCCAAAATTAATATGATATATTAAATTTTAAATGATAAAATTAACTTTATGAAATTTTTGCGATTAAAATTTTTGAAAATAACAAGTGCAATAGTAATTTTGTCTCCTATTTCAATTGTATTGTCTTGTTCTTCAAAGAATAATGAATATCAAGTATCTTCAAATACTGATTTATATTCTACAATTTGAAATTTATCAGGCGATAATCAAATTAAAAATAGTTTTTTTAATCTAACTATTGATGAATTGCAAAAAAAAATTAATCAACAAATAAAAAATGATGAAAAAAAATACTATTTAATGAAAATTTATTGTTTTTATTTATTATGAGAAGCAATGAAAAATCCAACATCTGAAGATGGAACTACGTCACAATTAATTCTTTCTGAAGATATAAAAAATTTTGGAACATTTTTAAGCAATAAATTAGTATCAGATAATGATAAGATTACTTTAGATAATAGAACTTATAATAATTTAAAAGCATATATAAATACTTTTGATTTTGATATATCAATTATTAATCTTAACAATGAAACAATTGATAATACTTTGACATTAAGAGATGTATTATGAAATAAGAGTTATTATGTTTTGAATTTTAAAATAGAATTTTGAACTAGTGATGATGAAACTAATAATAAAATGATAAATGTTAATACAGGAAAATCAATAATGTATAAAAATAATTTATCAAGAACTCAAAGAGAAGAAATTAGAAAAATTAATAATGCTGAATTAAAAAAAATGACTACTTATCAATATTCATATCAATCAACCAAATTGTATTATGATACAACTAATAAAAAATTTTCAACTATTATTTTACCTTCAAATGTTTATTATAATGGGAATGAAGAAACAATAAATTCAGGTTTTACATCTAAAGATAAAAGTAGAAAATTATTTTTATTTGATTTTTATAGTAATAATGAAAAAGATAATAATTATCAATCTTATTTAGAATTATGTCTAAGTCAATCAGAAAATTTTAATTACTCAATAAATTCTGATTGAACTAACTTTCTTAAAAAAGAAAATTATTATAAAGAAAACAAAACTGGTAGTTTAACAATGGAAAATATTAAAATAAATTTAGATATAAATTTTGTTTATGACAAAAATAATAAATAAATTAATGTTTACTATTTTTTCTAAATTGATATTCACTTTTAATTATTTCTTCTAAAGAATAAGAAGGATGTCAATTTAAAATTTTAATTGCTTTTTCGTTTTTAGAAAATAATTTACCTGGGTCTCCTGGTCTTCTTGGACCTATTTGATAATTGATATCAATTTTTAGAGTTTCAATCGATTTATCTAAAACTTCTTTTACTGAAAATCCTTGACTTGTTCCTAAATTAAAAATATCACTTTTATTATTTTTTAAGGATCATTCCATGCCTAAAATATGAGCATTTACTAAATCATTGACATGGACAAAATCTCTGATACAAGTGCCATCTTTAGTATCATAATCGTTTCCAAAAATATAAAATGTTTTTGATAAATCTAGTGCTGATGTAATTACAAGTGGTAATAAATGAGTTAATGTATTTCCTTTAACTCCAATTTTTCCACTCTCATGTGCTCCTGCAACATTAAAATATCTAAAAATAACATATTGACGATTAAAAGCTTTTGCTCATGATTGAATTAAATATTCAGCAGCTAATTTTGATTGACCATAAGGATTGATTGGATTTTTTTCATCATCTTCACTAATAGGAATATGTTTTGGTTCTCCATAAACTGCGGCTGTAGAAGAAAAAATAAACGATTTAACATTATAATTTTTAGCAATATCTAGTAAATTTCAAACACCATTAGTATTAATTGCAAAATATTCTAAAGGTTTTTTTACAGATTCAGGCACAACTATTAACCCTGCAAAATGCATAATTACTTCAATATCTTTTTCATTTTCGAATACATTATTAACTTCATTATAATTTGTTATATCAACTTTATAAAATTTTGCTTTTGGATGAATATTTGATTCAAAACCTTTAGATAAATTATCAATTATTACAACATCATATCCTTTTTCAATTAATAAATAAACAGCATGAGATCCTATATATCCTGCTCCACCAGTGACAAGAATTTTCATTATATTATTCCTTTCTAAATGAAATTAACATTTATAGTTTATTATTATAATTTAACATTTTTTTTATTGGTTTATAAGAAAATCTATGAACATTAAAAATAGGTTTATATTTTTCCAAAGCTAATTGATGTTCTTTTGTTCCATAACCTTTATTTTTATTAAAAGAATATTCAGGATATAAATAATGTAATTTCTCCATTTCTAAATCTCTTATTACTTTTGCAACAATAGATGCTGCTGCAATTGTTTGAGACAAATTATCACCTTTAATAATAGATAAAAATGGAATTGAAGATTGATTTATTTTTTCGGCATCAATTAAACAAAAATCTATATTTTTTTGATGTTTATTTATTAAAAATTCCATTCCAATAATTGATGTTTTTTTAGGATTGTTTTCATCAACATAAGAAGGTTCAAAAATAATTCAATCAACTAAAATTGCTACTTTAGTTATTTCATCAAAAAGCTTTTCTCTTTGCTTAGAAGATAATTTTTTAGAATCCTTGATTTTAGAATTGTAATAAGTTGTTGGCAAAATACAAATCGCAACTACTAAAGGTCCTGCTCAACATCCTCTACCAACCTCATCTAATCCTGCTATATTTTTATAACCTTTAAGATATAAAGATTTTTCATATTTTTTCATAATTAAATTTTATTTTAATCTTTTATCTCTAAAATTTCTTTAATTGAATTTACAAAATTATTTTTATTGCTTATAAAATTAAATTGTTCAGAATTTTTTGTAATAAATGAACTAGTTAAATTTATTCCAGTACCATCTGCTATTCATAAAAAATAATAATTTTGAATTTCACTAATAATTTGATTAAGTTTTTCAAATGATTTAGCAGTTTCAATAATTTTAGAACCAGAAGAATTGTAATAAGATGTTTCAATAATCACTTTTTTATTATTTAAGTGATTTGTAAGCACGAAATCAATTTTTTTATTTTTTAAAAAAACTTTATTTTTAAATTCTTCCAAAATTAATTGTCTATCAATAGAAATATATTGATATTTTGAAAAGGCATTAGTAATAATATTATCAATTTCTTTTTCATTTTTAAATCCAATTCTATTTTTTCTAGCATTTGTATCTAAGCCAACTTCAATTCCTGTTAAGAAATCTACAAAATTTTTTATTTTGCCATCTAAAATTAATCTACTCAATCCTGATAATTCTAAAAAAGAAATAATAGATTTTGGTGAATTTAGAAAATTACTTAAATTTTGAATTTCATTATTTATTCTAAAAAGAAAATTATTTTTTTTAATTTTATCTTTTGATATTGCTACTAAATAAGGCAAAACTAAAAATACCTCTGGTTGAGATATAAATAATTTTTCTATTTTTTTATTTAATTCAATTTGATTTGAAGAAATAATATAATTCAAAGTATTTAATTTAATTTGTAACTCATCAATAATTTTTATTATTTTCTCAATATCAATTAAATCATTTAATTCTATATTTGTTTCTTCTAATGTTTTCAAAAAATTATTTATATTATTTTTCATAATTTATTATAACTACTTCTTTTCCTGAATTTTTTCTTTTACTGCCTTTTGAATTGATGCTTCTATTAGTAACAATAGGAATAATTTGAAATTTTTTATATAAAGATTGAATCAATGATGTATTATGATTTGTTAACATTCATTTAACACCTTTTTTATCAAGATCAATTAAACAATGAGCTAATCTTATTTGTCCTTCTTGACCAAATGAATTTTTTGTGTAAGAATCAAAACCATTTTTATTTTCATAATCATATGGAGGATCACAAAAAATAAAATCTCCTTTACAAGATTTTTTTAATACATACTCAAAATCATTATTCAAAATAGAAATATTATTTTTTTGCAAAAATTCAGAAATATTGTTCAAATTTTTGGAATCAAATAAATTTAATTTTTCACTTAATTTACCATTAAATGGAACATTAAATTCATTATTTTTATTAACTCTATACATTCCATTAAAACATGATTTATTAAGATAAATAAATCTTGCTGCAATTTTAATCTTGTTTTTAAATTGTTTTTTTCTTAAGTCATAAAAAAATTCTTTTGAGTGTTGTTTTTGATATTTTTCAAGCTCTTTTATTAATAAATCTTTATTATCTTTAATGACATTGTATGTTATCATTAATTCTTTATTAATATCATTTATGATAGCTTTTTTAGGTTTTAAATAAAAAAATACAGCTCCTGCACCTACAAAAGGTTCAATGTATGTTTTAAAATTTATTGGAAAAAAATCTTTCAAATATTTTTTAATTACATTTCTTTTTCCACCAACTCATTTAACAAAAGGGGACAAATTATTTTCATTAATATTCATTAATTGAATATTTATTTATTTTTATACTATGAATTTAGATAATTAATATTAAATTAAAATGTTACAAAAATTGAAAAAATTAAATAATATATTTAAAGAAAAATGCACTTATATATTTATTAAAAGTGCATTTTAAACTTATTTTTTATATATTGAAATAATAAAATTAGTGCTTAGATTATATATAAAATAAATAAAATTATATTAGATAGATTAATTCATAATTTTAATTATTTCTTTATATATGTCCTCTTCATTAATTTGAATATATCTAGATGTAGTATTAATATTAGAATGACCCAATGTTTGCCTCACAATTTCTATATTGGCATTATTTTTTAATAAATTAGTAGCATAACTTCTTCTTAAATCATGAGGAGTTAGCTCTTTGTTAAAATATTTATTAGACATTTTTTTAATTATTGTATTAATTTGTTTGATTGTAATTAATTTATTTTTAGAATTTATTGCTATTCTATTAGCTTTTCAAGATAATAATAATTCTTGTAAATATTTAGTTAAGAAAATTACTCTAATTTTGTTACCTTTACCTTTGATTTTTAATTTATTTTTATCATATATTTTATTTTTATTAAATTCTAACAATTCACTAACTCTAACCCCTGTGAAAAATAAAAAAGAAAAAATAATTCAATTTCTTTTTTCAATTTTATTATTAAATATAATTGAATTTTTAACTTTTTTATATTCAAGAAGGGAAATAACTTTTCTATTTAATTGTTGCACCTTAGGCAATTTAATATCTTTACATTGATTAATTAATTTTCATTTCTTTTCAAATTTAAAAATTGAAATTAATGATGAATAAATTAAATGTACACTATTAGGTTGATGGGTTTTCGCGTATTTATTAATATATTTAACAAATAATGTTTTGTTAGGTTTTTTATTATTTAAATATAAGTATCAATTTTGATATTGTTTGGTATAAATATCTATTGTGCTTTTAGCTAAATTTTTATTTTTTAAATAATTTTTATATTTCATAATTTATTCCTCTTTTCTGTGTATTTAATTTAAAATACACATTTTTAATATAAAATCTTTATGTATTGAAAGGTTAAATAATGAATATTAATGAA
>DBMA01000041.1 GCA_002298905.1 Mycoplasma sp. UBA710
ACTTTTACTCAAGATGAAATTGACAAAATTACTACATCTAATTTTACTGATAAATTATCAAATTGAAGTTCTGTTATTTTAAATTCAAATAAATATAATTATGCAATAGCAACATTAAATAAAGAAAATAATAAATTTAGTTTTACTATAAAAGTTACTTTGAAAAGTGATTCAAGCATTTCTAAAATTTCAAATAATTTTAATTTACCTTATCAAATATCTCAAAATAATAATAGTAACAATTCAAATAATTTAACTACTATTGTTTTAGCTTCTACTTTAGTTCCAACAGGAGCTATAGGAGCAGGTGTTGTAGGAACCATTATCTATAAAAAGAAAAAAAGAAAATACTAAATAATTTTAATTAATAATTATTTTTCAAATGTTTGTTATTAATTTTTACTACTTTATCAACACGATTTGTGTATTTTTTATCATTTTCTAAATATTTAGTATTTAGTCATGCTTTTATAATTTCAATAGCAATTGTTTCTCCAATTATTTTGCCCCCAAGACATAAAACATTAGTATTAGAATGAGAAGAAGCTAGTGAAGCTACAAAAGGATCTTGAGCTACAGCTGCATAGATTCCATAAATTTTATTTGCTATCATAGCTGAACCATATCCTACTCCATCAATAAAAATACCTTTATCACATTTCTTTTCAGCAATTGCCAAAGAAGCTGGATAAATAAAATCTGGTAAATCACAACTTTCTTCTTGATTAGTACCAAAATCAATTACTTCATGTCCTAATGATAATAATAATTCTTTAATTATTTCTTTTAATCTATATCCTGCGTGGTCACAAGCAACAGCTATTTTCATATTACCTCTTTATTAATAATTGTATATAATGCTTATATATTTAAATAATAAAATTATATTTTATTTTGATTATTAATAAATTAATTAAATGTAAAATATTTTGATAAAATATTTAAACATTATATTTTGAATATTTAATTATTTACTTTACATCAAGAAAGGAAAGTCATGAAAAGAACATATCAACCTAATAAAAGAAAACATGTAAAAGTTCACGGATTTAGAGCAAGAATGGCTACAGCTAGTGGAAGAAAAGTTTTAGCTAATCGCCGAGCAAAAGGAAGAACTCATTTAACTGTTTCTAGTCACTAATGAAAAAAGAAAATATTCTAAAAAAAAATTTAGAATTTCAAAAAATAATTAATAAAAAAAAACAAATTATTAATAAATTTTTGATTATTTACTATGTAAAGAGTGATCATTTTGAAATAGGGATATCTATTCCAAAAAAATTTATTAATGCAGTTAAAAGAAATTTTATTAAAAGACAAATTAAATGAATCTTAGACTCATATATAGAATATCAAAATATTAAATATAAATTAGTGTTGATTGTTAGAAAAGAATATTTATCCTTAACAATTGATGAAAAAAAAGATCAAGTTATAAAAATATTTCAAAAATTTAAATAATTAAAATATAAATAGGAATTTAATAAAAGTGAAAAAATCAAATGATAAAAATAAAGAAAATAATAAATCTAAATTAGATAATAATTCTTTTTCTTCTACAAATAAGAGATCAAATAAGTTTGATTCACTTTTGAATCAAAATTCAAGACCTAATATAACAAATTTTAAAAATATTTCTCCTAGAGAAAGATTTAAAAAAATTTGAAAATGAATTTCTATTTTTATTTACTTATTCTTGATTGGACTAGGTATTACTGGTTTTATTCAATCTTGTGTTTTAAGAACAAGTTCCACAGTAGGTGCGGGGGTAGAATTATATAATTCTAAAGAAGATATTGCTCCTTATGTTAATACATATAAATTAACCAAAAAGCAAATATCAAGTTATGAATATGATGCAAATGGAAAAATTGTTATTGATTCTAATGGGAAATATAAAACACAAAATCAAGACATTTATCAATTAATAAAAGTAGAAAATGCTAACTATTTAACTCCTAGAGAAGATATTGCAGCAATTAAAAATCAATTATTGCAAGATTATAATCAACAAGCCGCTGATCTCTATGGAACATATAATAATTTTTCTTCTACAATTAGAATAATTGATCAAAATGGTAATGATATTACTAATAATATTCAATCACTAAATGCTAAGGGATTAATCCAAGGAGATAATGGATACATTTTTATTAATGATAAAATATTACAATATTTAGATCAAGAAGGAATAGGATATAAATATAAAAATATTTTATATGATATTTGTTTATTTGTAGTAGCAAGACCTGATAATTTTAATTCTTTATCTAATAGTGAAAAAGACTTATATGGTTTAGGTTCTACATCAATTAACAATGCATTTGAAGCATATGAGATAATTAATAACCAATTACATAAAGTAGAAGTTGTTGGTGGACAATATGTAACAAAGGATGTTAATGGTGATGGAGTTATTGATTCAGATACTTATGTCCAAATAACTGATTTAGAAAGAATTAATAATTTTAAATATGCTTTAAATGCAGAAGTAGCAACATTAAGTCAAAATTCTTCAGGATTATTTAATTCAGAAAAATTTGCTCGTGACTATTACCAAACAATGAATAATTTGATTATTAAAAATCCTCAAATGTATTCTTTTTATAATAAAGTATTTTCAGCTAATATAAATAGCAACTCTTCTATACAAGATATTTATAATGTCATAAGCAAAACCAATTTACAATCATTAACAAAAAAATATAGATTTAATAATAATGGTATTGATCAAAGAGCAATTGATGCTAATTCTCTATTTACAATTGAACAAAAAAATGCAATATTAACATATCAAAATGAAATTGTTTCATTAATGAATCAGCTAGGTTTTGGAGTAAAAAAACAAATTTACTCAGATGAAACATCAGATTATTATCCACCAAATTTAAATCAAGAATTTGAAATTGTTTACAAACCACAAATAAATGATAAGAGAAATCTTATTTTAGGAACAGGAGCTGCTGCTCAAAAACCTATTTATTCTTGAGATGGAGCTTGAGGTTTAGGACCATTTTATGGTTTAATTGTTTGACCATTATCTTTTGTAATTAATGGAATGACTACAAGTTTAGGACCATTAAACGGATGAGGTGGTGTTATTGCAATTGTTGTTGCCATTATTATGACAAGAATAATTGTTACATTATTTACTTATAAAACTTTATTCTCTTCTCACAAACAACAACAATTGAATCCAAAGAAAGCTAAAATTGATGCTAAATATGCTCCATTTAAAGGTAATCGTGAAATGGAACAAAGAAAAAGACAAGAAATGGCTAAATTATACAAATCAAATAATGTTTCAATGATTGATCCATTAAAAGCTTTATGTATTTCAATGCCAATATTCTTTGCTGTTTGGCGGGTGGTTCAAGGAATACCTGATATTAAATCTACTACATGACTAGGAATCCAATTTTCTTTAACTTCATGAAAAGAATTATTGAATGGTTCTTGACAATATTTACCATTATTATTAATGGCAGCAAGTATTCAAGCCCTTTCTCATTATCTACCAAGATTATTAAATCGGAAGAGAATGAGTGAGCGTTCAAATAAAGCTGAACAACAAGCTTTAAGACAAGCTAATAAAACGCAAAATATTATTATGATAGTTTTTGTAATAATTTCTATTTTATTCGAAGCCGGAGTTCAAATATATTGAATTGTTGGAGGACTATGGCAAATTATGCAAGTATTAATTGTTCATCACATTGTTAAAGGTGAATGATACCGAAAAAAAGGATATAAATACTTATAAATTAAAATTTATTAATATAGTACATAAAATCTAGAAGATATTTTCTAG